>DATGLH010000063.1:0-34318 GCA_035294225.1 Trebonia sp. | reverse complement strand
AAGACCCGATGGGCACGCACGGCCAGCCGGCCCGCGGCACGGGGACATCGCCGGGCGGAACCGCGCGCCAGGGCGCGGAGTCCGTGCGCCAGTACGTTCCCCGGCCATCGCCGGGATACGACGGCGCCCCGGCCGGGGACGCCCCCGCCGGGGACGCCCCGGGCGGCCTGGCGAAAGGCCTCACCCTGTTCGCCGCTATCACGCTGATGCTGTCCGGGACCTGGAACTTCTTCGAGGGGCTGGGCGCCATCATCAAGGGCAGCTTCTACGTCGTGCTGCCCGGCTATGCCTTCAACGCCTCGGTCACGACCTGGGGATGGTGGCACCTCATCATGGGCGCCGTCGTCTTCGCGGTCGGCGCGTTCCTGCTCATGGACATGCTCTGGGCCCGGGTCGCGGGCGTGGTCGTCGCCTCGCTGAGCGCGGTGATCAACTTCCTCTACATCCCGTACCAGCCGGTCTGGTCGGTCACGGTGATCGCCATCGACGTGTTCGTGATGTGGGCGCTGCTGGCGCCGCGGAAGCGATACGCCTGACCTGATCGTCTCCGGGAGGATGCCGGGCACCGCTGTGGGGGGGCGGCGGTGCCCGGCGCCGTCGCGCCGGGCGGCCGCGGAAACCGCCGCGAGGACACGGGGACAACAGGCCGCGGGAACGCGGGAACACGGGGAACATATGAGGACTGGGGGGAACGCCATGATGAGTGCCGGCGAGCGCAGGGCCAGGGGCACCGGCGCGCGGGTGCGGGCGCCGCTGTCGGCGCACGCGGGATGGGTTCCGGCCGCGGGCCGGCCCAGCCCCGTCGCCCTGCTCCGGGAGCAGGAGGCCACCAGGGAACCGGACCTGGTGCCGGTGCGGCACGGCCGGATGATGGTCTCGCCGTTCACCTTCTACCGGGGCGCGGCCAGGGTCATGGCCGAAGACCTGGCGGGCACCCCGACGGCCGGCCTGGACGCCCAGCTGTGCGGCGACGCTCACCTGTCCAACTTCGGTGTCTTCGCCTCACCCGAGCGCAGGCTCCTGTTCGACCTCAACGACTTCGACGAGACCCTGCCCGGGCCGTTCGAGTACGACGTGAAGCGGATGGCGGCGAGCTTCGTGGCCGCGGCCAGGGACAACGGGTTCTCCCGCGCGCAGGCGCGGGCGGCCGCGCTGGCGTCGGTGACGGGCTACCGGGAGGCGATGGCCGATTTCGCGCAGCAGAACACGATGGACATCTGGTACGCCAGCCTGGACGAGGCCGACATCCTGCGCACGGTCCGCGGTCTCGTCAAGGACGCGGACGCGGCCGGCAAAACGGCCAGGAAGGCCGGCAAGCCGGAAAAGGCTCACAAGCCGGAAAAGGCCGCGAAGGCCGGCGGGAAGAAGAAGGACGAGGCGGCCGGAAAACCTGGCAAGGCGGGGCAGCGGGCCGAGCTGGCCCGGTTCGCCGAAAAGCGGGTCGAGCAGCTCAGCGCCAAGGCACGCACCCGCGACAGCCTCTCCGCGCTGTCCAAGCTCGCCGAGGTGGCCGGCGGCCGCTATCAGATCGTCTGCCAGCCGCCGGTCCTCATCCCGCTGCGCGACCTGGCCCCGGAGCTGTCCCCCGAACAGGCCGGCCGCCTGGTCCGCGAGCAGTTCCGCGCCTACCGGGCCACGCTGCAGCCGGACCGCAGGCACCTGCTCGAGCAGTTCGAGATCGTGGACGTCGCGCGCAAGGTCGTGGGCGTGGGCAGCGTCGGCACCAGGGCGTTCATCGCCCTGCTGCAAGGGCGCGACGCCGGCGACCCGCTCTTCCTGCAGGCCAAGGAGGCGACGGCCTCCGTCCTCGAGGCGCACCTGCCGCGCAGCAGGTACCGCCACCACGGCCAGCGCGTGGTGCATGGCCAGCGGCTCATGCAGGCGGCCAGCGACATCTTCCTCGGCTGGACCCGCGGGGTGGACGTCAGCCGTCACTTCTACTGGCGCCAGCTGCGGGACATGAAGGGCTCGCTGCCGGTCGAGGAGGCGGTGCCGGCCGGGCTGGCCATCTACGGGCGCCTGTGCGGGTGGACGCTGGCCCGCGCGCACGCCAGGTCGGGCGACCCGATCGCGATCGCCGCCTACCTCGGCGACACCGACGAGTTCGACCGCTCGGTCACCGGCTTCGCCGAACGCTACGCCGACCAGAACGAGCGCGACTACGACGAGTTCGCCGCCGCGGTCAAAGACGGGCGGCTGGCCGCGGTCGAGGGGGTCTGAGCCGGAGCGAGCTGACGCGGCCGGAGGGAGCTGACGCGGCCGGAGGGAGCTGAGCGGGGAGGGCAGGCCCGGAACACCCGCGACGCCGCCCGGCGCGCCCGCACGCGGCCGTGCGCCGCCGCGCGGGCGTGCGCCGCCGCGCGGCAAGGGCACGTCCCGCGCGAGCCGGACCAGGCGGCAAGGGCACGTCCCGCGCGAGCCGGACCGGGATGCGCGCCGGTACGTGCCAGCCCCGGAATGACGCTACCCTGTGTGCGCCTCGCCTCACCATCGACGCCCCGGCTGGCGCATCATGAGAGCTGGTGCCTCATGAGAGCGGCCGGGGGAAGGAACCGGACTGTCATGGCTTCGCCACGACCTGATGTCGCCGAACTGCTCGATGTCGCCGTCCCGCCGGGCGGGAAGGTCATCGCCATCAGCGACCTGCACCTCCCGCCGGAACGCACGGCCGTGTCCGGCCGGTGCTGCGAGGTGCTCGCCCGCAGGCTCGCCGGCGAGACCGCCCCCCTGACCGTCGTGCTCGGCGGCGACATCGTGGAGATGCTGGCGTTCCCCGGTACCACCGCCGCCGACATCCTCGAGGCGCACGTCGACCTGTGCCAGGCGCTCGCCGCGGTGACCGAGCGCGGCGGCCAGGTCATCTACACGATCGGCAACCACGACGGCGACCTGGCCTGGGACCTGAAGGCCGCGGACGCGGTGCGCGACCTCACCGGCGCCGTGCTGTGCCTGGCGGCCGACCTGCACTTCCCGGGCGGCGCGCGGGTCCGGGTGGAGCACGGCCACCAGCTCGACCCGTACAACTGCTTCCACGACCCGCGCAACCCGCTGGACACCCCGCTCGGCCATCACATCGTCCGCGAGGTCATCCCGAAGATCGAATGGCTCGGCCGGGACTGGCTCAACGGGGCGCACGAGATGGCCGACCCGGCGGACTTCCCGTCCTTCGTCGCGTCCCGGCTGGTGTACCGCAAGCTGGTCCGCCACCTGTGGTGGCTGGTCCTGCTGCCGGTCGTCGTGTTCGCCCTGGTGCTGCCGGAGCTCGGGCGCGTCCGCAGCCGGTTCCCCGACACCGCCTCGTGGCTGCACGACGTGGAGATACTCGGCTACGGCGCGGCGGTGGACATCGCGATCATCGCGCTGATCCTCGCGGTCGTGTCCCGGCGGGCCTGGACCTCGATCAGCGCGCTCGCCCTCGCCGGGCGCGGCTACAGCCAGAACCAGGCGGCCAGGCAGCGGGCCGCCGACCTCATCGCCGACGGCTACACCGGCTTCCTGTCCGGGCACACGCACCACCCGGAGCTGCACTCCCACGGCGGCGGCTTCTACGCCAACGCGGGCTCGTGCACGTCGGTGGTGGAGGCGATCGACACCATGCGCGGCCTGCCCCCGGTCTACCTGCGCACCCAGCAGCTTTCCTGGCTGGAGATCACCGCCGGCGGCGAGTACCCGTGCCGTGCCCAGCTCAAGTCCGCCCGCGTCGAGCTCCCCGGCGCCACCAGGCTGGAACGCTTCATGGCCGCGGCGCGCAACCCGCACTCCTCCGCCCCCCGCCCGGTCGCGTCCTGGCCGGACGGCCCGGGCTGGCCGGCCGGCCGCAGGCACCTGCGGGACCGCAGGCACCTGCGCAAGCACCTGCACGGGCACCTGCGCGAGCAGCCGCCCGGGTGACCGGCCGCCCGAAACTACTACAGGTTGTCGAACCCTGGCCCGCGACATCAGCGGGCGGCCAATAGACTGCGTCCGTGAGCAACGAGCCCGCCGTCGAGATCGCCGGCATGGTCAAGCGGTACGGGAGCCTGGCCGCCGTGGACGGGCTGACCCTCACCGCGCGCCGCGGCGAGGTGACCGCCATCCTGGGCCCCAACGGCGCGGGCAAGACCACCACCGTCGAGGTCTGCGAGGGCTACCGGAACGCCGACGCGGGCATCGTGCGGGTGCTCGGGCTCGACCCGTCCAGGGACGCCCCGGCGCTGCGGCGGCGGATCGGCGTCATGCTCCAGTCCGGCGGCATCCCGCCCGCCGTGCCGGCCGCCGAGTACCTGACGCTGCTCAGCCGGTTCTACGCAAGGCCGCACGATCCCGCCTGGCTGCTGGAGGCCGTCGGCCTGGCCGGGTCCGCGCGCACCCCGTACAAGCGGCTGTCCGGGGGGCAGCAGCAGCGGCTGTCGCTGGCGGCCGCCATCATCGGCCGTCCCGAGCTGGTCTTCCTCGACGAGCCGACCGCCGGGATGGACCCCCAGGCCAGGCACGCCACCTGGGACCTGGTCGCGGCCCTGCGGTCGGACGGGGTGAGCGTGATCTTGACCACGCATTTCATGGAGGAAGCCGAACGGCTTTCAGACCACGTCGTGATCATCGACGCGGGCCGCGCGGTGGCGGACGGCTCCCCCGCCGAGCTCACCGGGTCGGCCGGGCAGCTCCGCTTCCGGGCCGAGCCGGGGCTCGACACCGACAGCCTGCTCGCCGCGCTGCCCCCGGGCAGCGCGGCGAAGGAATCCCCCGCCGGGCACTACCTGATCGAAGTGCACGGGGGCAATGTCGAGCCCGCCCTGCTCGCCGCGGTCACCGCGTGGTGCGCGGAGCACGGCGTGCTGCCCAGCAGCCTGCGCATCGAGTCGCGCACCCTGGAAGACGTGTTCCTCGAGCTGACCGGAAGGGAGCTTCGCGGATGACCGCGCAATCGGCGGCGCCGGCCGCGGCCGGCGGCCGGCTCAGCCCCGCGCCGGGCGCGGCGCCGATGCGGCGGATGATCGCCGCGCAGGCGGCGCTCGAGGCCAGGACGCTGCTGCGCAACGGCGAGCAGCTCACGCTCACGCTGATCATCCCGCTGCTGCTGCTCACGGCCTTCAGCCTGGAGCCCCTGGTCAGCTTCGGGGACGGTTACACCAGGATCGGCTTCCTGACCCCCGGGGTGATCGCGCTCGCCGTGATGTCCACCGCGTTCACCAGCCAGGCGATCGCGACCGGCTTCGAGCGCAGGTACGGGGTGCTGAAGCGGCTCGGCGCCACGCCGCTGTCCCGTACCGGGCTGATCGCGGCGAAGACCAGCACGGTCATCGCCGTCGAGCTGCTCCAGGCGGTGGTCATCATCCTGGTCGCGCTCGGGCTCGGCTGGTCGCCGGACGCGAGCCCGGCGGCCGTCGTCGTGGTCCCGTTCCTGGTGCTGCTCGGCACCGCCGCGTTCAGCGGGTTCGCGCTGCTGCTGGCGGGCACGCTGCGGGCCGAGGCGACGCTGGCCGCGGCGAACCTGATCTACGTCGTGCTGCTCGGCGTCGGCGGCGTCGTCTTCCCGCTGACCAAGTTCCCGGCCGGCGCCCGCCCGCTGCTCGAGCTGCTGCCCACCGGGGCGCTGTCCACCGGGCTGCGCGACGTGCTCGCCGCCGGAGCCGTGTTCCCGGCCAGGGACGCGGTGACCCTCGCGGCCTGGGCGGCGGCGGGGATCACGCTCGCCGCCCGCTCCTTCCGGTGGGAGTAAGGGCCCCGGGGAGACAGCTCGCGCTGCCCGCCGCGCTCGTCGGAGCCGGCGCCGTCTCCGTGCAGGCCGGCGCCGGCCTGGCCGCACGGACGTTCGGCCAGCTGCCGCCGGCCGCGGTGACAACGCTGCGGCTGTGGGCCGCCGCGCTGATCATGCTCATCGCGGGCGGCCGGGGCGCCGCCCGGGCCGTGGCCGCCCTCGTCAGCGGGAGGGCGTGGCGGGACGGAGCCGCGGCCGGCACGTTCGGGATATTCCTCGCTGTCATGAACTTCGCGATTTACCAGGCGTTCCAGAGGATCCCGCTGGGGATCGCCGTCACCGTCGAATTCCTGGGCCCGCTGGCGGTCGCGGTGGCGGGGGCACGGCGGCTGGCCAGCCTGGCGTGGGCGGCGCTGGCCGCCGCGGGCGTGCTGCTGCTCGCCAGGGGATCCACCGGGCACCTGGACCTGACCGGGGCGGCGTTCGCGCTCGTGTCCGCCGCCGGCTGGGCCGGCTACATCCTGTTCAGCAGGGCAACCGGGCAGCGGCTGCCCGGGTCGGCCGGGCTGGTCATCGCGATGTGCGTGGCCGCCGCGCTGGTGACCGGGCCGGGGGTCGTCTCGGGGGCCCCGCGGATGTTCCGGCCGGCGGCGCTGGCCACCGGGGCCGCGATCGGGCTGCTGTCCTCGGTCATCCCCTACTGGCTGGAGTTCGAGGCGCTGCGGCGGGTGCCTGCCCGGGTGTTCGGCGTGTGGATGAGCGCGCAGCCCGCGGTCGCGGCGCTGGCCGGGCTGGCCATGCTCGGCCAGCGGCTGACCGCGGCGGAGTGGGCGGGCATCTGCTGCGTGGCCGTGGCCAGCGCCGGAGCGGCACGCGGCGGCGGCCCCGCGGCGGCCCAGGCGTTACGATGGGGCGCGTGTCTTCCTGGCTTGCGCGCGTTACGGGCCCGGTGCTGCGGCCGGCCCAGGCGTCGGTGCGCGGCTTCGCGCTGGCCTCGGTGATCGCCAACGCGGTCATCATCTGCACCGGCGAGGCAGTGCGGCTTTCCTCGTCCGGGCTCGGCTGCCCGGACTGGCCGCAGTGCACCAAGACCAGCGTGGTCGCCGCGCACAGCGCCGGGCAGACCACGCTGAACACCTGGATCGAGTTCGGCAACAGGCTGCTGAACTTCCCGCTGGCCGCGATCGCGGGCCTGGCGTTCATCACCTGCCTGTGCTACAGGCCGGGCGGGCGGCGCCGCCGCGACCTGGTGTGGCTGTCGGCGGCGCTGCCGGCCGGCGTCATCGCCCAGGCGGTGGTCGGCGGGATCGTGGTGCTCACCCATCTCAACCCGGCCATGGTGGCGGCGCACTACCTGCTGTCCTCGGCGATCCTGGCGGCCGCCGTGGTCCTGCACGTGCGCGCCGGCGAGGGGGAAGGGCCCGTGCGGCCGCTGGTCCGGACGGACCTGCGGGTGATGGCCGCGCTGCTCGCCGGCGTCACGGCGCTGATGCTGGCGGCCGGCACCGTGGTGACCGGCACCGGGCCGCTGGCCGGCACGGTCCTGGACTCAGACGGGCACCGCAAGACGGTCCCGCGCTTCCACTTCCCGCTGGAGAACGTCACCCAGCTGCACGCCGACATCGGCTGGTTCACCGGCGCGCTCGCGGTCGCCCTGGTGATCGGGCTGCGCTTCTCGCCGGCGCCGCGGCAGGCGGTGCGCTTCGGCTGGCTGGTGCTCACCGGGCTGGGCTTCCAGGGGATCGTCGGCTACACGCAGTACTTCAGCCACCTGCCGGCCGGCCTGGTCTGGGTGCACGTCGTCTCCTCCGTGCTGCTGTGGATCTTCGTCCTCCGGCTGTACCTGGCCACCCGGGAGCGGGTCCCGCTCCCGGCCGAGGCGGCCGCGGCGCCCGCCGAGGGTTCCGCGGTCCCCGCCTGACGCGATCGCCCGCCCGCTGCCGCCGGGCTCCGCCCGCGCCCGTCCCGCCCGCGCCCGTCCCGCCCTCGCCCGCTCCGCGGCTGAGGTCCGGCCGCCGGCCGCATCTATCCGAGGCGTGCGGCCCGCAGGCCTCATTTCCTTTCATTCCGCGGTTCATTCCGCGTTTCCGCGACCGCCGCCGCCTGCAGGTGGTCGCGCCAGGAATACCGCGGTTCGTAGCCGATGAGCTGCCTGGCGCGGCCGATCGCCAGCAGCGTGCCGAACTCGCCGACCTCGCGGGCCAGCGGCACGCCGGGGAAGACCTCGGCGAGCACGTCGCGTGACGGGCGGTTCATGACCGTGTCGGCCGCGGCGATGATCACGTTCTGGCTGCCCGTCACGACCGCCTCGATGCCCAGGCGGCACGCGGCGGCCACATCCCGGACGTCCACGTACCCCCACAGGTTCCACTTGCGCAGGTGGGGGTCTGGCCAGAAGGAGGGGAACTGCCGGTATTCGCCCGGCTCCATGATGTTGGAGATGCGCAGCCCGATGAACGGGATCCCCGACCACTGGGCGATGTGCTCCGCGATCGTCTCGCTCGCGACCTTGGACAGCGCGTAGGTCGTCGTCGGGACGGGGAAGTGATCCTCGTCGACGGGCGCGTACCTCGGGGGCAGGCCGGCCGCGCCCGGGACCTGCTCCGGGCCGCCGCCGAACGGGAGCCCCAGCGTCGTCTCGCTCGACGCCCACACCACCTTGCTGAGGCCGAGCGCGGCCGCGGCGTGGAACACGTTGAAGTTCATCGTGACGTTCGAGTTGAACGTCACCGCCGCGGTGGCGAGGCCGGGCGCCGGGATGTTGGCGAGGTGGACCACCGCGTCGGCGCCGCGGAGGACTTCGGTCGCCTGGCCGTAGTCGGTCAGGTCGGCGCGCAGCACGCTTCCCCGCGGATCGCCGGGGACGGCCACGGCGTCGGTCGCGATCACGTCGTAGCCGTGCTCGCGCAGTTCGCGCACTGTGGCACGGCCCGCCTTCCCGGCCGCTCCGGTCACGCAGATCCGCCGCGCCGCCGTCACCATGTTCCGCCGCCTTCCAGCGGCCGCCTTGCCTGCCCTGTGGCCTGCCCTGTGGCCTGCCTTGTCGTCTGCCTTGTCACGATGAGCAACTTACGACGGGAGCGGCCGGGAAGGCCATGCCCGGCCGCGGCTTTCTTGCCATGCGCGCGCGCCGACCGATGCCGTTGGCCATTCCGCCGGGGCCGGCCCGGCGCGGTCTGTGCTCCCTGCGGCTGTTGGGGCGCACGCGCCGGGATGAGACCCGCCAGGAGCCGCCGGCGATCACGGCCCAGCCCGCCTATACCGAAAAATATTTCATCATGAAGAAAAAAACCGGCATAGGTGCGGAAATCTTACATGATCATGGCCGGCGGCCCGCGTGGCCACGGCCCGGGGCACCGAGTCCGCCGTCGCGCCGCGCGGCTAACGTTCCCGCTGCAGGGTGCGGCGGCTAACGTTCCCGCTGCAGGGTGTGGTAGCCGAACCGCTTGCGCGCCGCGGCGATGGTCTCGCCGGACAAGACCGCGGCCGTGATGGCGTCTTCCCGTCCGGCGATCTCGGCGGCCAGGGCAGCGACCTCGCCGAGGCGGTGGCGCGGGATGACCACGACGCCGTCGTCATCGCCGACCACGATGTCGCCGGGGCGGACCTGGACGTCGCCGAGGGCGACGGGGACCTGGGTATCGGCCACCTCCACGCGGTCCTTGCCGGTGCGCATGAAGCGGCCCCTGCTGTACACGGGGTAGCCGAGGCGCAGCGCGGTGGCCACGTCGCGGCAGACGCCCCAGATCGCGGTGCCTGCGATCCGCCGGCTGGCGGCGTACTCCGTGAGGATGTCGCCCCAGACCGTGGCGTCGGTGCGGCCCTGGTTGTCCAGGACCGCGACCGCGCCCGGCGGGATCTGGTCGATGTAGTCCCCGACGGTGCCCTTCGGGTCGCCGACGGGGACATAGCGGACCGTGTAGGCCGGCCCCGCCATCCGCAGGCCGTCGGTCAGCGGCGCGATGCCGTGCGCGCTTCCCCTGAGCCCCAGCCGGTCGAGGGCGTCGGAGACGGTGGCGGTGCCGATGGCGGTGAGCCGGGTCAGCGTCTCGTCCTGCATCGTGCTGTCACCGGTCTTTCTCGCAAGGGGCGCCGGGGCCGGCGGGGACAGGGCCGGCGGGGGCAGGGCCGCTCAGCGCGGCGCGGAAGCGGGAGTCGTGCATCACCTCGGTGACCGGCTCGCCGGCGCGGATCGCGGCCAGCATCGCCTCCTGGCGGCGTGCCAGCCGTTCGGCGGCCTCGATGATCTCCGCCGCGCGGCCCGCGGGCAGGAAGACCACGCCGCTGCCGTCGGCGAGGACCAGGTCTGCGCTGCTGACCAGGACGCCGTCGAAGACGACGGGGATGTCGCAGCCGCGTTCGGCCAGGCGGCCGCGGGCGGTGACGGGGACGGCGGCGCGGGCGTAGACGGGGAAGCCCGCGCCGGCTACCGCGTCGAGGTCACGGCAGGCGCCGTCGATCACGGTGCCCTCGATGCCGCGGTACTGCGCGGCGGCGGTGAGGATGTCGCCCCAGCAGGAGACGTCCGTCCGGCCGCGGTTGGCGATGACGAGGACGTCGCCGGGGCCGCTGGCCTGGACGGCGCTGGTGGCCAGGTGGCGGCCCGCCGGCTCGGCCGCGGCGTCGGCCACCTCGACGGTGCGGGCCCGGCCGGCTATCTTCGGGCGCCCCCACATCGGGCGGATCCCGGTGGTGGCGCCGGCGATCCCCAGGTGGTCGAGCGCGTCGGAGACCGCGCAGGTGTCCAGGGCCCTGAGGCGCCCGAGCAGGCTGTCATCGGTCATGCGCCGCACCCGGCGTCCCGGCTGGCAAGGTGCGCAAGGTACACGTGCGCATTCTCGCCCGGCCCCGGCGCGCTGTCCATGCCGGGCCGGCCCGGACACGGGCGATAGAGCCGTTCAAACCGCCGGGAAGACACTCTTGCCGCGTCTTTGACCGGATGGGAATATCCAAGGACAAATCCATGCACGCTCGGCTTCATGTTCGTCATATTCCAGCGGGCGGGCCCCGCGGGTAGGTGAGCGACGTGGGAATCCGGCTCCGGTCGGCGCGGACTGCCTGTCTCGGGATCGCGGCGGCGGCGCTCGCCGCCGGCTGCGGCGGCGGCAGCAGCAGCAGCAGCAGCGGCGGCAGCAGCAGCAGCAGCCCGGGCAGCGGCCCAAGTCCGGGCGCGGCGCCGATCAGGGCCGCCCCGGTCAAGCCGGGCGGCCAGATCACCGTCCTTGAGAGCGCGGGCCACTCCGGCGCATGGTACAGCCGGGACCCGGCGGCCGGCCCGGACCGCCGCCGCCAAACCGCCGCCGCCAACCAGGACTTCATGGAGGCGGTCTACGGCCAGCTCTTCATGCTGGGCCCGGGCGGGAAGGTGGAGCCCGACCTGGCCACCGGCTACCGTTTCAGCCCCGACGCCAAGACCGTCACGATCACGCTGCGCCAGGGCGTGACGTTCAGCGACGGCACGCCGTTCAACGCGCAGGCCGTGCTGTGGAACTGGAACCGCGACCTGGGGCCGGCGGGCGTGAGGGCCGGCATCGCGCCGCCGTGGCAGGTTGCCAGGACGGACCCGGAGAACCCCACGTCGCCGCCTGTCAAGGGCGCGATCGAGGCGACCGGGCCGTACACCCTGGTCATCCACCAGGACGTGCCGGACGCCGCGTTCATCAACCAGCTGTTCGACTCGACCGCCATGTGGATCGCCTCGCCCACAGCCGTGCAGAAGGCTCGCCCACAGCCGTGCAGAAGGAGGGCCCGCGGACGTTCGCCCGGTACCCGGTCGGCGCCGGGCCGTTCACGGTGGTGAGCGACAGCTACAACAGCGAGCTCGTGGTCAGGAAGAACCCGCGCTACTGGGAGGCGGGCCACCCGTACCTGGACCAGATCACGTTCAAGTCGGCCGGCAGCGACGAGGCAGCCATCGAGGCGCTGCTGGCCGGCCAGGGCCAGGTCTACGAGAACATGTCCACGACCACCCTGATCGACCAGGCGCAGCAGCACCTGCAGGTGGAGAACAACCTCGGCACGTCCCCGTACGACCTGCAGCTGAACACCGCGGTGCCGCCGTTCAACAACCCCAGGGCGCGGCAGGCGATCTACGCGGCCACCGGCTTCGCCCCGATCCTGAAGGCGGTCTTCGGCACCAGGTACCCGCTCACGGAGGGGTTCACCGGGCCCGGCGGCATCTGCCACGAGTCGGCCGTGCCCGGCTACCAGGGCTACGACCCGGCGCTGGCCAGGAAGCTCGCGGCCGAGTCAGGGCTGGGCAAGGTCACGTTCACCCTCGGCACGATCAACTCCAGTGCCGCCGCGGTGGAGACCACGAAGGCGCTGCGCGCCGAATGGGCGCAGGTGGGCATCCACGCGGCCATCCGGCCCTACAACCTGCTGTCCCTCGTCCCGGCCTTTGCGGAGGACCATGGGAGGCCCTGGCAGGCGATGGTGCAGACCGCGGGCGCCTTCGATCCCGCGAGCGGCGCGGGCGCCGGCCTCCGGTTCGACTCCGCCTCGCCGTTCAGCGGGGTGCACGACCCGCACCTGGACTGGCTGCTGTCCCGGGCGCGGAGCTACACGAGCCTGGCCACCCGGTGCAAGTACTACCGCGAGGCGGCCGCGTACATCGCCGAGAACTACTACGGGCCGTTCTGCTTCTCGCTCAACCCGGCCAACGTCTCCGCGAAGGGGACCGGCGGGCCCGGGCTGACCTCCACGCTGCCCGCGGTCGTGGTCGCGCCGGCCATCCCGTGGGAAGACGTGCGGTACAGCCCGCCGGAATAAGCCGGGGCAGGCCGGGGCAGGCCGGGGCAGGCCGGAATAAGCCGGGGCAGGCCCGGCGGCCGCTCACGAGCAGCGGCCGTGGGTGAAGGCCGACCCGGCGGCGGCCCACGGGACGGGCGCGGGGCCGGGCTGGCGGCGGGCGAAGGAGCGGCGGGCGGCGTGCATCAGGGCGAGCAGGTCGTGCTGGCGGGCCGCGAACGTCTCCGCGCCGACCGTCCCGCTGACGGCCTTGGCCCGCAGCAGCGCCAGCTCGGTGGCCGCGAGCTGGTAGTCGCCCATGGCGGCCGCGGCGGGCAGCCCGCCGGCGGTCCTGGCCCAGTTCCGCGCCCGCCTGCGCGCCCGCAGCGAGGCGAGCATGGCGATGTCGTCGGCTGTCACCAGGCCCGTCGCCGTGTACGCGGGCAGGTAGTGCCTGATCAGGCCGACGACCCGGCGCCGGTCCGCGACCAGCACCGCGACGATCCCGGCGAGCACGCAGGCCATGATGAGGTACGCCGTGACGAGCCCGGCCGCGCCGTAGGCGGACAGCCCGTTCCAGATCCCGTGCAGCAGCACGGCGGCCAGCCAGCCGGCCGCCACCGGCCGCCAGCCCGCGCCGCGCCGGGACGCCGCGTACGCGACGCCGAGCCCGGTCATCGACGTGAAGATCGGGTGCAGCAGCGGCGAGGCCACGCCGCGCAGCACGAACGTGTAGCCGAGCAGGGCGATGCCGCCCCGGTCCGGGGTGACCAGCGCGTTGATGTAGTAGCCGACGTTCTCTATCGTCGCGAAGCCGAGCCCCACCATGGCCGCGTAGATGACGCCGTCGGTGGGGCCGTCCAGCTCGGCCCGGCGCCGCCACAGCAGGCCGGCCAGGACGAGGCCCTTCATCGTCTCCTCCACCACCGGCGCGCCGAACGTCGCGGACACGTACTCGCCGGTGCCCGAGCCCAGGTCGGGCTGGGTCACGTACACCAGGCCCGCGGTGTTGACGACGAGCGCGGCCAGCGCGGCGATCCCGGCTCCCCAGGCGAACGCGAAGACGAGCGCGGCCCGCGGCTCGGGCTCGAGCCGGTCCAGGAACAGCACCAGGGCGACCAGCAGCGGCACGGGGAGCAGCGCCAGCGGCAGCGCGACGAGGAACGGCAGCACGCCGTCGCCCGACGCGACGCTGCCCGCCGCGTCGATGCCCAGCGCGATGATCGCGCACGCGGCGGTCACCACGATCCCGGCGATGAAGGCGACGCTCGTCCGGCCCGGGGCGCGTCCCTCGATCACCGCCCGCGGGTCGAACACCGGGGTGGGCTCGGTCATGCCAGGAAGCATACTGTGGCCCCCGCCGCCGTAAGCTGCCCGCCTTCGGGTGATTGGTCTAGACCTTATGCGGCGGCGGCCCGGGCCGGCTGCGGCAGGCGGTCTAGACCTAGCTGCGGCAGGTGGTCTAGACCTGAAGGTCCGGTAAACGTTCCGCGAACGGCCGCCCCGGCCGGTTTTCGCCGCGGCTGCGGGGATAGTCTTTACCTGTTACCCGTGATGGTTACCCGTGATGGCGCCGTTTGCCCGTTCAGTCAGCGCCGTAGCCGCCAAGTGAGTCATCAGAAGGGATCTGTGACAAGCAGTGAGCAACCACGCCCTTGACTGGTCAGCTGCTGACAAGCGCGCCGTCGACCTGATCCGCGTGCTGGCGATGGACGCGGTGCAGAAGTCCGGCTCGGGCCACCCCGGCACCGCGATGAGCCTGGCCCCCGCGGCCTACCTGCTCTACCAGCGCGTCCTCCGGCACGACCCGGCCGACCCGAAGTGGCCGGGCCGGGACCGGTTCGTCCTCTCCTGCGGACACTCGAGCCTGACGCTGTACATCCAGCTGTACCTGTCCGGGTACGGGCTCACGCTCGATGACCTCAAGGCCTACCGCTCGTGGGGCAGCATCACCCCGGGCCACCCGGAGCACGGGCTGACCCCCGGCGTGGAGACCACCACCGGCCCGCTCGGGCAGGGCCTTGGCAACGCGGTCGGCATGGCGATGGCGGCGCGCCGCGAACGCGGGCTGTTCGATCCCGACGCCGCGCCCGGCACGAGCCCCTTCGACCACTTCATCTACGCCTTCGCCTCCGACGGCGACATCGAGGAGGGCATCAGCCACGAGGTGTCCGCGCTCGCCGGGCACCACAGGCTCGGCAACCTGATCGTGCTCTACGACGACAACTCGATCTCGATCGAGGACGACACTCTCATCGCCAAGTCCGAGGACGTCGCCGCCAGGTACGAGGCCTACGGCTGGCACGTGCAGCGGCTGAGCTGGCGCACCGGCGACGGCGGCTACCACGAGGACGTGCAGGCCCTGTACGCGGCGTTCGAGGCCGCCAGGGCCGTCACGGACAAGCCGTCGCTCATCGCGCTGCGCACGATCATCGGCTGGCCGGCGCCGAACAAGCAGAACACCGGCGCCGCCCACGGCTCCGCGCTCGGCGAGCCGGAGGTCGCGGCCACCAAGGAGATCCTCGGCTTCGACCCGAAGGTCGCCTTCCCCGCCGAGGAGGACGTGGTCGGCCACGCCAGGCAGGTCGCCGGGCGGGGCCGGGCGCTGCGCGCGGAGTGGGAAGAGGCGTTCAACGGCTGGGCCGCCAGGAACCCCGGGCGCAAGGCGCTGTTCGACCGGCTGTCCAAGCGCGAGCTCCCGGCCGGCTGGGCGGACGCGATCCCGTCCTTCCCCGCCGACGGCAAGGGCGTGGCCACCCGCCGCGCCTCGGGCGACGTCCTCAACGCGCTCGCGCCGGTGCTGCCCGAGCTGTGGGGCGGCTCCGCCGACCTCGCCGAGTCCAACCTCACGACGATGGAGGGCGAGCCGTCCTTCATCCCCGCCGAGCACCAGACCAAGATGTTCCCCGGCAACCCGTACGGGCGCACGCTGCACTTCGGCATCCGCGAGCACGCCATGGGCTCGATCATGAACGGCATCGCGCTGCACGGCGGCACCCGGCCGTACGGCGGGACGTTCCTGGTGTTCAGCGACTACATGCGGCCGGCCGTCCGGCTGGCGGCGCTGATGGGGCAGCCGGTCACCTACGTGTGGACGCATGACTCGATCGGCCTGGGCGAGGACGGCCCGACCCACCAGCCGGTCGAGCACCTGTGGGCGCTGCGCGCCATCCCCGGCCTCGACGTGGTGCGCCCCGCGGACGCGAACGAGACCGCCGTCGCGTGGCGGACCATACTCGAGCGCGCCGACCGCCCGGCCGGGCTCTGCCTGACCCGGCAGAGCGTGCCGGTCTTGGACCGGGGGACGTTCGCGGAGGCCGAGGGCACCGCCCGCGGCGGGTACGTGCTCGCCGACGGCGGCTCCGGGCAGCCGGACGTGATCCTGATCGGCACCGGCAGCGAGGTGCAGATCGCGCTGCACGCCCGGGAACTGCTCGCGGCCGAGGGAATATCCGCCCGGGTCGTCTCGATGCCCTGCGTGGAATGGTTTCACGAGCAGGACGCTTCCTACCAAGAGGAGGTACTCCCGGCGGCGGTGCGGGCGCGGGTATCGGTCGAGGCCGGCATCACGGCCCCGTGGAAGGCGATCGTCGGCGACGCCGGCGAGAGCGTGGGCGTCGACCACTTCGGCGCGTCCGCCTCGTACACGAGGCTGTACGAGGAGTTCGGGCTCACGGCGGAGCGGGTAGCCGCGGCGGCCAGGGCCAGCCTCGCCAGGGCGCGCTCCTGACGGCAGGCCGGGACAACTTCAGGCCGGCAGGCCGGGACAACTTCAGGAGGAAGGAAACGCGGCAATGAGCGACGTGCTCAGGGAACTCACCAAGGCCGGCGTGTCGGTGTGGCTGGACGACATCAGCCGTGACCGGCTGCGCAGCGGCAACCTGGAAACCCTCATCAGGGACTTCCAGGTGCGGGGCGTCACGTCGAACCCGACGATCTTCGCCCACGCGCTGAGCAAGGGCAGCGCCTACGACGAGCAGAGCAGGGAACTGGCGCTGCGCGGCGTCTCCGTGGAAGAGGCGGCGCGGATGATCACCACCTATGACATCCGGTGGGCCTGCGACGTGCTCCGCCCGGTGTACGAGGAGACCGGCGGCCTGGACGGCCGGGTGTCCATCGAGGTCGACCCGCGGCTGGCGAAGGACACCGCCAGGACGATCGCGGAGGCCAGGCAGCTGTGGTGGCTGGTCGACCGGCCGAACCTGTTCATCAAGATCCCCGCCACCCGCGAGGGGCTCCCGGCGATCACCGCCGCGCTCGCCCAGGGGATCAGCGTCAACGTCACGCTGATCTTCTCCCTCCGGCGGTACGGCGAGGTCATCGACGCCTACATGGCGGGCCTGGAGCAGGCCGCCGCGAACGGGCACGAGCTCGGCCAGATCGCGTCGGTCGCCTCGTTCTTCGTCAGCCGGGTGGACACCGAGGTGGACAAGCGGCTGGACAAGATCGGCACGCCGGAGGCGCAGGCCCTCAGGGGCAAGGCCGCGGTGGCGAACGCGCGGCTGGCCTACGAGCTGTACGAGCAGAAGCTCGGCACCGACCGGTGGCGCGCCCTGGCCGGCAAGGGCGCCAGGGTGCAGCGGCCGCTGTGGGCGTCCACGTCCACCAAGGACCCGGCGTACCCGGACACGATGTACGTCGTCGACCTCGTCGTCAAGGACACCGTGAACACGATGCCGGAGGCGACCCTGCGCGCCATGGCCGACCACGGCGCGCTGCGCGGCGACACCGTGCACGGCACGTACGACCAGGCCCGCGAGCTCTTCGCCGACCTGGAGCGGGCCGGCGTCGGCTATGACGACGTGGTGCAGGTGCTCGAAGACGAGGGCGTGGCGAAGTTCGCCGCGTCGTGGAACGAACTGCTCGAGACGATCAGCGCCGAACTGGGCGGCAAGGGCAGCGAATAGCGAGTAGAGGGGAACTGGAGGTTCCGACCATGACCGTGCCGAACGCCGGCACCCGGGGCCCGGCGCCGGCGAACCCGGGGGTCATCGCGAACGCGGATAGCTTCCTCAACCCGCTGCGGGATCCGCGCGACCGCCGTATCCCCCGGGTTGCGGGTCCCTGCGTGATGGTGATGTTCGGCGTCACCGGCGACCTTGCCAGGAAGAAGCTGATGCCCGCCCTGTACGACCTGGCGAACCGCGGCCTGCTCCCGCCCGGTTTCTCCCTGGTCGGCTTCGCCCGCCGGGACTGGGAGAACGAGGACTTCGCCCAGATCACCTACGACGCGGTCAAGGAGCACGCGCGCACGCCGTTCCGGGACGCCGTGTGGCAGCAGCTGTCGGAGGGCATCCGGTTCGTGCCCGGCGAGTTCACCGACGACGCGGCCTTCGACAGGCTGGCCGAGACGGTGCGCGAGCTCGACCGCGAGCGCGGCACCGGCGGGAACTACGCCTTCTACCTGTCCATACCGCCACGGTTCTTCCCGGTCGTGGTGCAGCAGCTCAAGCGCTCCGGGCTGTCCGATCCCGGGACGGGCGACGGGGGCGGCCGGGCGCCGTGGCGCCGGGTGGTCATCGAGAAGCCGTTCGGCCATGACCTGGAGAGCGCCCGCGAGCTGAACGACATCGTGGACGCGGTGTTCCCCGCGCACTCGGTGTTCCGCATCGACCACTACCTGGGCAAGGAGACGGTCCAGAACATCCTGGCGCTGCGTTTCGCCAACGAGATGTACGAGCCGATCTGGAACCGCGGTTACGTGGACCACGTGCAGATCACCATGTCCGAGGACATCGGCATCGGCGGGCGGGCCGGCTACTACGACGGGATCGGCGCCGCCCGGGACGTGATCCAGAACCACCTGCTCCAGCTCCTGGCGCTGACCGCGATGGAGGAGCCGGTCTCGTTCGACGCGGACTCCCTGCGGCAGGAGAAGGAGAAGGTGCTGTCCGCGGTCCGGCTGCCCGCGGACCTCGCGACGGGCACCGCCCGCGGCCAGTACGCGGCCGGCTGGCAGGGCGGCCGGCAGGTGGTCGGCTACCTGGAGGAGGACGGCATCCCGCCGGACTCGCGGACCGAGACCTACGCCGCCGTCCGGCTCACGGTCGACACCAGGCGGTGGGCGGGCGTGCCGTTCTACCTGCGCACGGGCAAGCGGCTGACGAGGAGGATGACCGAGATCGCGCTGATGTTCCAGCGCGCGCCGCACCTGCCGTTCGCCGCGACCGACACCAAGGAGCTCGGGCAGAACGCCCTGGTCATCCGCGTCCAGCCGGACGAGGGGGTCACCGTGCGGTTCGGGTCCAAGGTGCCGGGGAGCGCCATGGAGGTCCGCGACGTGAACATGGACTTCGCCTACGGCGAGTCCTTCACCGAGGCCTCTCCCGAGGCCTACGAGCGGCTGATCCTCGACGTCCTCATCGGCGACCCGCCGCTGTTCCCCCGTCAGGAGGAAGTCGAGCTCTCCTGGCGGATCCTCGACCCGATCGAGCAGTTCTGGGCCGAGAACACCAAGCCCGAACAGTACGTGGCGGGCTCGCCGGGGCCCGCGTCCGCCGACGCGATGATGGCACGCGACGGCCGCGCCTGGCGCCGCCTCTAGGGCCACGAGCGCTGCTGCGACTGGAGACGCATCCGATGACGATCGACCTGACCGACACCACCACCAGCGCCATCAGCCACGCGCTGACCGAGGCGCGGCGGCGGCTCGGCGGCATGACGGTGGGCATGGTGCTCACGCTCATCGTCGTGACCGACGAGGAGGGGCAGTACGACGCGATCCGCGCGGCCAACCAGGCCGCGCGGGAGCACCCGTGCCGCGTCATCGCCGTGATCACCCGCAGGCCCAAGGCCGACTCCCGGCTCGACGCCGAGATCCGGGTCGGGGAGTCCAGCCCCGGCGAGACGCTCGTGCTGCGGATGTACGGCCCCCTCGGCCAGCACGCGGACTCCGTGGCGGCGCCGCTGCTCGTCCCCGACTGCCCCGTGGTCACCTGGTGGCCGGAGAACCCGCCCGCCATCCCGTCCAAGCACCCGCTCGGCGTGCTCGCCCAGCGGCGGGTCACCGACGCGGCGACCGCCGAGGCGCCGCAGGAGGTGCTGCTCGACCTGGCCAGGGCCTACCAGCCCGGCGACACCGACTTCGCCTGGACCCGTGCCACGCCGTGGCGGTCGCTGCTGGCGGCCACACTCGACCAGCCGCATCCGAAGCTGGAAGCCGGCGAGGTCCGGGCCGAGGAGAACAACCCGACCGCCGACCTGATCGCCGCGTGGCTCAGCCTGCGGCTGGGCATCCCGGTGCGGCGGCTGGTCTCCGCCGGCCCCGGCGTCACCGGCGTCTCGTTCGCCACCCCGGACGGCCAGATCGCGGTCAGCAGGCCGGACGGCCGGACGGCGACGCTGGCCTGGCCGGGCCGGCCGGACCGGATGGTCGCGCTGCACCGCCGGGACACCGCGGAGCTGCTCGCCGAGGAACTGCGCCGGCTTGACCCCGACGATGTGTACGCGGAGACGCTCCGGCAGCTCGATGTCCGCGGCCTCGATACCGCCGGGGCCAGCCCCGGGGCCGCCGGCACCGGCGGCGAGGGCACCGGCGGCGAGGGCACCGGCGGCGAGCGGGTAGACGAATGAGCGCGCCGCAGGTCATCGTCCACCGCGACGGGCCGCTGCTCGCCAGGGCGGCCGCCGCCCGGCTGATCACCCGGCTGGGCGACGCGGTGGCCGCCGCCGGGCACGCGCACCTGGTGCTGACCGGGGGCGGCATCGGCACCGCGGTGCTCGCCGAACTCGCCGCCGCCCCGGCCAGGGACGCGGTGGACTGGCGGCGGGTGGACTTCTGGTGGGGCGACGAGCGGTTCGTCCCCGCCGGGCACCCGGACCGGAACGAGACGGGGGCGCGCTCGGCGCTGCTCGACCACATCGACGCCGATCCGGCGCGGGTGCATCCGGTGCCCGGCCCGGACGGGCCGGACGGCGACGACCCGGAGGCGGCCGCCGCGCGGTACGCCGGCTGGCTGGCCGCCGCCGCGCCGGACCGCACCGTGCCGCCCTTCGACGTGCTGCTGCTCGGCATCGGCCCGGAGGGCCACGTGGCGTCGCTGTTCCCCGGGATGCCCGCGGCCGGTGACAGCCGGCCGGTCGTCGCGGTCCGCGGTTCCCCCAAGCCGCCGCCGGTGCGGATCTCGCTGACCTTCCCGTCCATCCGGGCGGCCCGCGAGGTGTGGATCCTCGCCTCCGGCGAGGAGAAGGCGGACGCGGTCGCCCTCGCGCTGTCCGGCGCGCCGCCCGAGCGGCTGCCCGCCGCCGGAGCCCGCGGCATGGAAAGGACGCTCTTCCTGACCGACGAGGCAGCGGCGGCCAAGCTCCCGTCAGGCATCGCGCGGCCCGGCCGCTGAGCAGGCCCCGCGCGCGGCTTGCGGTCCGCGTCGCCCCTGTCCGTCGTCATCCCGAACGGACGCGGCTGACTGACCGGGTCATCCCGACGTACGCAGCCGGCTGGCCGGCCGGCGGGAACCACGCGTGCGTTCGGGATGACTCAGGGCGCCGGGCGGCGCTCCCGCCGGGAACCGCCGGGAAGGCCGCGGGCGCGCAGCCAGGCGAGCAGGCTGCCGCGGCCGGCGAAGGCCAGGCCCGCGGCGAGGCAGACCGCGGGGACGGCGGACAGGACGTAGCGGTAGCTGAAGCCGGCGGTCATCGGGGGCAGCACGATCAGCGCCACCCCTGTCAGCCAGGGCAGCAGGGGCAGGCCGCCCCAGCCGGTGCCGGGGACGCGGGTCCGGCGGCGGATGCCGAGCGCCACGCCGGCCGCGCCGGCCAGGACGAAACCGAACAGGAACGGGCCGCGCAGGAAGACGACCTTCTGGTAGGCCCACAGGAACCTGGCCCACGGCTGGACCACCGAGGGACGGCCGTAGTCCGCGCCGCCGAAGTCCCGGGCCGCCCGGGCGTTCACCGGGTCGCCCGTCACCCAGCCCGGCACCGGCCAGACCGTCGGCTCGAAGCGGAACTTCGAGCCCGAGCCCTCCAGGTTGCCGAGCGCGTTGTTCTCGTTCTGCCGCGTCCAGCGGAACGTGGTCAGCGTGTCGCCGGCGACCACCCGCGCGTAGTCCAGCGGCTGGGCCTCGATCGCCCGCTCGGCGAACCGCATGGTCAGCGACTCGATGCGGGGGGTGAACCGGTAGATGTTGTTGGTGCCGGTCAGCTTCGCCAGCGGGGTCTGGTTCGACCAGAGGTACTCCTGGGAGTTCGGCCGCTGCGACGGGGGCCGGGGGTCGCACAGCACGCGCAGGTCCGGCGGCGGGTTCATCTTCGGGCACTCGGCGAAGCTCTGCACCCGGCTGTACAGGAACGTCCCCGTCGCCTCGTCGAGCGCGTAGTGGCCGGTGTGGGCGTGGAACCACACCATGTACCCGGCGACCGGCGCCAGCCCGGCTACCGCGGCGGCGGCGATGCGGCGCCAGCCCATCCGCCGCGCCAGCATGCCGGCGATGACGATGACCAGCAGCGGCTCCCCCACCGACCGGACGGTCGCGGCGTAGCCGACCGCCAGGCCCGCGGCGGCCGCGGCGGCCAGCGGCGGGCGGTCCCACCAGGCGAGCAGGATCAGCGCCGCCGTGACGAGCGCGCAGAACAGCACGTCGGCGGCGACCATGTGCTCGAGCTGGAGCTCGAACACGTCGAACAGCACCGGCAGCGCCGGGATCACCGCGCCCTGCCACGGCAGCCCGCGGCGGCGCAGCACGGCGTAGATCCCCGTGCCCATCGCCAGGCCCATGAGCGCCTGGAGCCCGGTGACCAGCGCCAGGCTGTGCAACGGGAGCAGGGCGTACAGGAACAGCGGGTACCCGCTGGCACGGACGATGTCCGGCGACCTGGTCACCGCGTCGGTCATGTAGTTGTAGGAGTCGTTGAAGAACATCGCCGGCGGGTAGCCGAGCATGACCA
The DNA here is from genome assembly GCA_035294225.1 of Trebonia sp. GTDB lineage: Bacteria > Actinomycetota > Actinomycetes > Streptosporangiales > Streptosporangiaceae > Trebonia. The sequence continues at coordinate 12,027 of DATGLH010000063.1, read as the reverse complement.
CCACGCGCAGCGCGGCCGCGACGGCCAGCACGGCCGCGAACGGGCGGTGGCGGCGGGCCAGCCGGCCCGGCCGGCGCCACCGGGCGGCGGCCGGCGTGTCCGGGGCGGCGCGTTCGGCGTCACCGGTTGCCGCCTCGGCGACGCGGTCGTTGACAGACATCGCACCGAACTCTACTGCAACGGGGGTCCGCCCGGCGCACGCCCGGATAAACGGCGGCGGGAGAGGGAGGCGAACACCAGCGCCACCGCCAGCACCAGCGTGGGGGCGGCGACGTCATGCGCCGACCTGGCGGCGAGCGCGAGCACCAGCCACAGCACCAGGATCGGGAAGAGCGCGGCCGGCCGGTTCCCGTGCCTGGCCGGCGGCGGGCCGCCGGCCCGGGGCGGGTGCGCGGGCAGGGCGGGCGCCGCCCAGCGGCGCCCGCCGACGTCGGAGCCGAGAACCGGCTGGGCCGGCAGGTCCTCGGTCAGCTTCCTGAGCTCGCCCCACGTCCTGCCCGCGTAGGCGGCCGTCGTCCGCTCGTCGAACTCCTCCAGGGTCAGCCTGCCCGCCGTGTACGCGTCCCTGAGCGCGGCCACGACGGCCTCCCGGTCCTGGTCTGACGCGCGCATCATGTGATCGCTGGCCATCGGCGGACCTTCCTGTGGCACTGGAGCAGGCCTTATTAATATTACCGAGCCGATTCACTATGATCTGCCCATGCCCGCGCTCCCCCCGACCGGGAACCATCTCATCGTCTGCGGGGACAGCCCGCTCGCCTACAGCATTGCCTCGGAACTGACCTCTCGCTACGGCGAGGACGTCGTCGTCGTGCTGCCGGACCGGCTGGCGAACCACGGGCCGCAGATCGCCGCGCTGGCCGGGGTGACCGTGCTGGAGCGCGCCGGGCTGGCCAGCGAGACGTTCGCCGATGCCGGCGTCACGTCGGCGCGCGCGCTCGCGCTCGTCGGCCAGGACGACATCGCGAACTTCCACGCGGCGCTGCGCGCCCAGGAGCTCAACCCGGCGCTGCGCCTGGTCGTCGCCGTTTTCAACCGGCGGCTTGGCGAGCACATCCGCGGTTTCTTCCCCGACTGCACGGTGCTGTCGCCCAGCGCGGTGGCCGCGCCGTCGTTCGTCGCCGCCGCGCTCGGCGAGCCCGCGCCCAGCCACGTCCGGGTGTCCGGGCGGACGCTGTACGTGGCCAGGCATCAGGACGTGCCGCCCGGGCACGCCGTGTGCGGGCTCGCGGTGCCCGACGACCCGGCCGGGGCGGCCCAGCTGATCCCGCCCGGGGAGCTGGCCGGCGACCCCGGCGGCCTCGTGCTCGCGGTCGCGGACGGGACGCCCCGCGACCCGCTTGCCCGGCGGCGGCACCCCGCGCGCGCCGCCGCGGAGGTGGCGGGACGGCTCGCCTGGAACAGGTTCGGCGCGGTCTTCGCGGTGCTGCTGGCGGCGGCGGTGACGGGGTTCTGCCTGCTGCTGACCCGGTATCCGGCCAGCGACGCGCTCTACCTGGCGGTCATGGACATGACCGGGTCGGCGCTCACCCAGGCGTCGCTCAGCGGGGCGGAGAAGTGGTCGCAGGTGATCCTCACCGCCGACGGCATGGCGCTGATCCCGCTGGTGACCGCGATCATCGTGGGCGCGCGGCTGACCGGGTCCATCCGGGGCCGGCCGCGGCCCCGCGGCGGCCACGTCATCGTCGCCGGCCTCGGGGACGTCGGCACGCGGGTGGTCGGCGAGCTGCACGACCTCGGCTTCGACGTGGCCTGCGTCGACCGCGACCCCGAGGCCAGGGGCGTCGCGCTCGCGCGGCGGCTCGGCCTGCCGCTGGTGATCGGCGATGCCTACCAGGAGGAGACGCTGCGCGCGGCGGGACTGGAGACGTCCGCCGCGCTCGTCTCGGTGACCAGCAGCGACATCGTGAACCTGGAGACCGCGTTGCAGGCGCGGGCGCTGCGCGACGATCTGCGCATCGTGCTGCGGCTGTTCGACGATGACCTCGCCCAGCGGGTGCAGAAGACGGCCGGCAACGTCGTCTCCCGGAGCGTCTCCTACATGGCCGCGCCGGCCTTCGCGGCGGCGCTGCTGGAGCATCAGGTGCTGCGCACGATCGCGGTGGGGCGGCATGTCCTGCTGATCGCGGACATCCGGGTGGAACCCGGGGCCGCCATGGCCGGGCGCGCCGTCGCCGAGCTGGAGCGGGACAGGCTGGCGCGCGTCCTGGCCGTGCAGATACGCGGGGCGCAGCGGTTCGACTGGTCGCCGCACCACGGCTACCTGCTCGCGGCGGGCGACCGGGTGATCGTGCTCGCCACCAGGGCCGGGCTGTCGCGGTTCCTCGCGGGGAACCGCCCGGTTATGTCGTCCTTATGACTATCGCGTCATGTTTCCGCAGTACGCGTCATGTTTCTTAGCTAATTGGGTCTCGCCGGGCGGTTACCTGGGGGTTACGCTAATAGCGGAACTTTCAACCTGGTGGTAAAGCGCCGGGAGGGAAGGAACAGATGAACGGCAGGACCGGGGCCGCCGGTTTCGTGACTGCCGATCCACGCGCCCGGACCACGGCGGCGGGGGCAGGCCACCGGCCGGGCTGGTCAAGCTCGGAGGCACTATGAGCGTCAGCGAAGACCGCACCGTACAACCCGCTGTTCAGCCCGCCGCGCCAGCGCCGGGGATCGCCGACCCGGCCCCGCTCGGGCTGGCCGCGTTTGCCCTTACCACGTTCCTGCTTTCCGCTGCCAACGCCGGCTGGATGACGCACGCCAGCGGCAACGCCTGGCTCGGCTACGCGTTCGCGTACGGCGGGTTCTGCCAGCTGCTCGCGGGCATGTGGGAGTTCCGGAACAGGAACGTCTTCGGATCCACCGCGTTCTCCACGTACGGCGGGTTCTGGATCGGCCTCGGGTTGTGGGCGCTGCTCGTGGCTCCGCACGCGACCGGCAGCCAGGCCGCGCACGACATCGGCTGGATCCTGCTGGCGTTCGCCATCTTCAACACCTACATGCTGCTGCTGTCCGCGCAGGTGAACATGGCCGTGTTCGGCGTGTTCCTGACCCTTGAGATCACCGAGATCATCTTGTTCATCGGGAACTTCGCGACGAGCTCGGGCACCGTCAAGGCGGGCGGCTACCTGGGCGTCATCACCGCGCTGGTCGCCTGGTACACCTCCGCCGCGGGCGTCTCGAACGGCCTGGCCGGCCGGTTCAGGCTCCCGGTGGGCAAGCCGCTGCTGGCCTGACCGCAGATCTCCGCGCCGCGGCCTCGTCCTCCCGGTCACGTCAGGTACGGTAAGGCGGTCAGCCGGTACCATGCCCGACGTGACGGGAGGACCGAGGCATGCACCTGCAAGACGGGCCGCAAATTGACCTGTCTGCCCAGGTCGCCAGGGTGAGGGAGAAGGCGCGGCCGTGGCGGTCGATCATCGCGCTGGTCCTCGCGCTCGCCGCGCTCGCCGTGTCGGCGTGGGCGCACCGCCACTTCCGTTACTACTTCGCCCCGGCCGAGGTGCCGAGCCAGGTCATCGCGGCCGGCTGCGCCGTGGCTTTCTGTTTTCTCGGCAGCGCCGCCACCATCGGGCTGTCGGGGAACGCGCGCACGGTGCTCGAGCCGCGGACCGGCCCCTCGCACGCCGCGGTGGTCAGGTACGCGCTGCTGCTGGCCGGCGGGTTCGCCACCTTGGTCATCACCTTGCTGCTGTTCTCCGTCCCGGTCGGCCAGCTCGTCCTCGGCGGTGCGCTGACCAGCGTCTTCGTCGGTATCGCGGCACAGCAGGCGCTGTCCAACGTGTTCGCGGGCATCGTGCTGCTGCTCGCCCGCCCGTTCCGGGTCGGGGACGCCGTCCAGCTCCGCGCCGGCGCGCTCGGCGGGCCGCTCGAGGGGACCGTCACCGAGATCGGCATCACGTACGTCCGCCTCGACACCGGCACGAGCATCATGTCCGTGCCGAACTCCCAGGTGCTCAACGCGGTGGTCGGCCCGCTCCCCCCGTCCGCCGCCGGCTCCCCCGTCCCGTCCCCTGCCGGGCCTTCCGCCGGCGCCGGGCCTTCCGCCGGCTCCCCTGCCCCGTCCCCTGCCGGGCCTTCCGCCGGCTCCCCCGCCCCGTCCGCCGCCGGGTCTCCCGCGCCGCCCCCTGCCGGCTCCCCCGCCCCGTCCGCCGCCGGGTTCCCCGCCCCGTCCGCCGCCGGCTCCCCGGCCGGGGAGTTAGGCGGTCTTGCGGACCACGTACATGGCCTGCCCGGGGATCCGGAGCAGGCGGATCCGGCGTGGCCTGCCGAAGCCCGCCCCGCGGAGCCACTCGTCGAGCTGCCCGGGCGTGTACACCTGCGCCCCGGAGCTGAGGTAGACGAACAGCCCGAGGAAGTTCGCGGCGGCCGACCCGCGGCGGCCGGGCTCGGCGAAGACGTCCATCACGGCCAGCGAACCGCCGGGCGCGAGCGCCTCGCGGATCCTGCCGAAGAGGGCGGCGACCCCGGGACGCGGCAGATGGTGGACAAGGTTGAAGCAGAGCACCGCGTCATACCCGCTGCCCAGGTCCGCCGTGGCCGCGTCCCCGTCGCGGTGCCTGACCCGGCCCGCCATCCCGGCCCTGGCGATGATCTCCCGGCCGATCGCCGCGCTGCCCGGCAGGTCGAGCACGGTCGCGGTGAGCCGGGGGTAGCGCCGGCACAGCTCGGCCGAGTACCAGCCGTGGCCGCCCCCGATGTCCAGCAGGGACCGCGGGTCGCGGGGCAGCCGCAGCTTCCTGGCCACCTCGGCGGCGCTGAGCCGGGCAAGCTCGAACTGGCCGCAGACGTAGCGGCGCCAGTACGGGTCGCCGGGCGGCGCGCCATGGTGGCCGGCGGGCTGCCCGCCGCGGGCGACCTCGTCTAGCCGCGACCACCAGTCCCAGTAGTCGGCGGTGCCCGCCACGAAGCGGGAGACCGACAGCGGCGAATCGGGGTCCAGCCAGCGGCGGGAGGCGCGGCTGAGCCGGTAGCGCCCGGCCCGGAAGGTGACGTGGCCGGACGACCGCAGGCAGTCGAGCAGGAGCTGGACCGGGAGGGGGTCCAGGCCAAGGCCGGCCGCGAGTTCCGCGGCCGTCGACGGCCGCCGTGCCAGGCGGCCGGTCACGCCCGTGCGCACGGCGGCGGTGAGCACGCCCGACAAGGCCATCCCGCCCCACGCCTCCGCGGCCGGGGCCGGCACCGCCCCGGCGCGCAGGGCCAGCCGCTCGGCGGGGCCGGCGCCGCGCAGGGCGAGCCTCATCGGCACAATTCCTTGGCATTCATCGTATCGTTATAGTATTTACGGAGGCCTACCGCCGTTCGCTGGAAGGTAGCCGCTCATAGCCGACAGACGGGTTCCTGCCATGGGCCGCGTGCGGGCACTGCTCATCGCCAGTCACCCGGGACCGTCGCTTGCCATCACGGCCATGACCACCTTGCTGGCAGCGCAGGCGGCACCCCATGGCGGGGGGCCGGCGCTGGTGGCGCCGGCGATGCTGGCCGGCCAGCTCTCGGTGGGCTGGTCCAATGACGCGTTCGACGCGGCCAGGGACGCGGCGGCGGGCCGGGCGGACAAGCCGGCCGCCACGGGCGCCATCAGCGTACGCGCCGTCTGGACCGCGGCCGCCATCGCCCTGGTGGCGGCGCTGGCGATGTCGGCCGCGCTGGGCCCCGTCACGCTGGCCATCAACGCGGTGATCATCGCCGCCGGGTGGGCCTACAACGCCGGCCTGAAGTCGACGGGGTGGTCCGGCCTGATGTACGTGGCCGGATTCGGCCCGATACCGGCGTACGCGGCGAGCACCCTGCCCGGTCACCCGGCGCCGCGGTGGTGGGTGACGGCGGCGGCCGCCCTGGTGGGCTTCGGCGCCCACTTCGCCAACGTGCTGCCCGACCTGGCGGCCGACCGGGCCACGGGCGTCAACGGCCTTCCGCAGCAGGTGGCCGCCCGGCGAGGGCCGGCCGCCGTGCGCGCGATCGCCATCGCGGCGCTGCTGTCGGCTTCGGTGCTGCTCCTGCTGGCATCCAGCCGGTCCCGCCGGTGGGTCGCGCTGGCCGGGCTCGCCGCCGCTGCCGTGCTCGCGGTGGCCGGGGCCCGCGGCTCCGGACGGCTGCCGTTCCTGGCCGCAATCGGGATCGCGGCAATCGATGTCGTGCTGTTCGCCGCGAGCGGGGACGCGCTGACCTGACGTGCGCCCGGACGACACCCGCGCTGACGGAGGTATGTGCATGCGAATCGCGCGCCGGCCATGACGAGGATCGAGGCCGTGCGGTCCGCCTTCCCGGCTCACCGCTACCCCCAGGCCGACCTCACCCGGAAGTTCGCCGAGCTGAGCGCCCTGCGCCCCGCCCAGCGGGCCCTGCTGGAGCGGCTGCACGGGAACGCCGGCGTCGGCGCCCGCCATATCGCGCTGCCGCTGCCGGAATACGACGGCCTGCGCGCGGCCGCGCTCGCCAACGATCGCTATATCGGGGCGGCCACCGACCTCGGGGAGCAGGCGCTGCGCGCCGCCCTGGATGCCGCCGGCCTCACCGGCCGGGACGTGGACCTGCTGGTCGTCACGTCCGTGACCGGGGTGGCGGTGCCGTCCCTGGACGCCCGGCTCATCCCGCGGCTCGGGCTGCGGCCCGACGTCAAGCGGCTGCCCATCTTCGGGCTGGGCTGCGTCGCCGGGGCGGCCGGCCTCGGCCGGCTGCACGATTACCTGCTCGGCTGGCCGCGGCACACCGCGGCGCTGCTGGCGGTCGAGCTCTGCTCGCTCTGCTTCCCGGTCTCGGACCTCACGACGGCGGACCTGGTAGTCAGCGGGCTGTTCGGCGACGGGGCGGCGGCCCTGGTGGCCGCCGGCGCGCAGGCGCCCGGCGGCGGCCGGCCCAGGGTCATCGCCACGCGCAGCGAGGTGTATCCCGGCAGCGGCGACACGCTGGGATGGCGGCTGGCCCCGGACGGCTTCCGCATCGTCCTCACGGCGGAACTGGCCGACGTGGTGGAGCGGCGGCTGAGCGGCAGCGTCGGCTCCTTCCTCGCCGAGCACGGGCTGACCGTGGACGACATCGCGAGCTGGGTATGCCATCCGGGCGGCCCCCGGGTGATCGACGCCATCCAGAAGAGCCTGCGGCTGCCCGACAGCGCCGTGGAGCTGAGCCGGCGTTCCCTCGCGGAAGCCGGCAACATGTCGTCGGTGTCCGTGCTGCACGTCCTGGAGAAGACGATCGGCACCCGGCCGCCGCCCCCGGGATCGGCGGGCCTGATGATCGGGCTGGGTCCTGGCGTCAGCGCCGAGCTGGTGCTCCTGCAATGGTGATGAGGGAGGCAACCGGTGGGCGTCTACTACGCGCTGCTCGCCGTCATCGCCGGCGAGCGGCTGGCGGAGCTGACGGTGTCCCGGCGGCACGCCGCCGCGCTCCTGCGCCGCGGCGGCGTGGAGTACGGCAAGGGGCATTTCCCGGTCATGGTGGCCCTGCACGCGGGGCTGCTGGCCGGCTGCGCGGCGGAGCCGCTGGCCCTGCACCGCCCGTTCGTCCCGGCGCTGGCGGGGACGATGTCCGCCGTGGTCGTGGCCGCGAACGCGCTGCGCTGGTGGTGCATCGCGACCCTGGGCCCGCGGTGGACCGCGCGCGTGATCGTCATCCCCGGCATGCCGCTGGTAACGTCCGGTCCGTACCGCTGGTTCGCGCACCCGAACTATGCCGCGGTCGTCGCGGAGGGCGCGGCGCTGCCGCTGGCCGGCTCGGCGTGGATCACGGCATGCGCCTTCACCGCGCTGAACGCCGCGCTGCTCACCGTGCGGCTGCGCTGCGAGACGCGGGCGCTGGCAGCGGCCGGGTAATCCCATGATCGACGTTCTCATCGTGGGCGGCGGGCCGGCGGGCCTGGCGACGGCGATCAGGTGCGCGCAGGCGGGCCTGTCCGTGACCGTGGCCGAACCGCGGGCCGGTCCGGTTGACAAGGCCTGCGGCGAGGGCCTGATGCCCGCGGCGGTGGCCCGGCTGGCGGAGATCGGCGTCCGCCCGGCCGGCCGGCCGCTGCGCGGCATCCGCTACCTGGACCCGGGCCACCGCGCTGACGCGCTCTTCCGGCACGGCCCCGGGCTGGGCGTGCGGCGCACGACGCTGCACGCCGCGCTCGCCGCCAGGGCCGCCCAGTGCGGGATCCCGGTCCTGCCGGTCCGGGTGACCGGGTTCACCCGGCACAGCGGGGGTGTCACGGCGGCCGGGGTTGAGGCCCGCTACCTCGTCGCCGCCGACGGCCTGCATTCAGCGATCCGCCGGGCCTGCGCGCTGGAGCCGCCGCCGGCCCGCTACCCGCGGTTCGGGCTGCGCCGGCACTACCGCGTCGCGCCGTGGAGCGACCTGGTCGAGGTGCACTGGGGCCCGGACTCCGAGGCCTATGTCACGCCTGTCGCCGATGACCTGGTCGGCGTGGCGGTGCTCGGCGGCGCGCGCGGCGGCTACCAATCCCGGCTCGCCGCCTTCCCCGCACTGCGAGAGCGGCTGGCCGGCGCCGCGCCGGCCAGCGACATCCGGGGCGCCGGGCCGCTGCGGCAGGACGTCGCCCGCCGGGCGGCGGGCAGCGTGCTGTTCGTCGGCGACGCCTCCGGGTACCTGGACGCGCTGACCGGCGAGGGCATCGGGGTGGCGCTGGCGCAGGCCGCGGCCCTCGCGGACTGCCTCGCCGCCGGCCGTGCCGGGGACTACGAACGAGCCTGGCGGCGCGCATCCCGCAGGTCATGGCTGCTGACCGCGGGGCTGCTGTGGGCAAGGCGCCAGCCGGTGCTCGCCTCGCGCATCGTGCCGGCCGCCCAGCGCCTGCCCCGCCTGTTCACCCGCATCGTCAACCTGGCCGGCGAGGCGTAGCAGGCACCGCGGACGGCCCGGCACGGCCGGCGCGTAGCATTGCCTGCGTGGCCGACTGCTTCTACGTTCCGCTAGACGCCGACGGGGTATGGCGCGCGACGCCGCACACGGCCGGCCCGTGGGACGCCGGCGCGCAGCACGGCGGGCCGGCGAGCGCGCTGCTCGGCCGGGCGATGCTGCGCTGCCAGCCGCGGCCGGACATGATGATCACGCGCTTCACCTGCGAGATCTTGCGCCCGATCCCGGTCGGCGAGATCAGCGTCGCGGCCCGGGTCGCGCGTCCCGGCCGCAGCGTCGAACTGCTCGAGGCCACCGCAAGCGCCGGCGGCCGCGAGGTCGCCCGCGCCGCCGCATGGCGGGTGCTCAGGACCAGCGGCCCCCCGGTGCGGCCCCGGCAGCCCGCTCCCCCGCCGCTGCCCGGCGGCCCGGCCGCCGTGCCGCCCGCCGGCTGGGGGGACGGCTACATGTCCGCCATCGAATGGCGGCCGGCCCGGGGCGGCTTCGGCGCCCCGGGACCCGCCGCCGTGTGGACGAGGATGCGGTACCCGCTCGTGCCGGACGAGGAGCCCGGGCCGCTTGAGCGTGTGCTCGTCACCGCCGACAGCGGCAACGGCGCCTCGTGGGAGCTGGACATCGGCCGCTGGCTTTTCATCAACCCCGAGCTGACCGTCCACCTGCACCGCGAGCCGGCCGGCGATTGGATCTGCCTGGACGCCCAGACCACCATCTCCCCCGGCGGCGCCGGCCTTGCCACCTCCGCGCTCTCCGACCTCGGCGGCCCGGTCGGCGTCGCCGCCCAGTCCCTGTTCATCGCCCCCCGGCAGGCGCCGCCCGGCTGACCCGGCGCCGGCCCGCCCCGGGTGCTGCGCGCTACCGGGGCCTGCGGGGCTCATGCGCCAGGATGAAACTGCCGGGAACCGGCAGCGGCAGCAGGTCAGCCCCACGATAGCGAAAAAAATTTCATGAAGAAGGAATTAACGGCTATAGGTATAAGAATCTTTCGCGATCATGATCGGCCGGGCGGTGCGCAGGCGCCGAGGGCCGGGCGGTGCGCAGGCGCCGAGGGCGCTGCGCGGAAGCTGGGGGCCGGTGCGGTGGTCGCCTCCTCGGCGAGAGGCACATCGCGGCTCCAGCCATACGGTATTCCGCGAAGGCGATATTAGGTGCGGCCCGGGGGACCCTAGCCGCACCGGCCACTGTCCTCAACGCCGGCCGGTGTTCCTGTGTTCCCGCGGATCCCGGCGGACGTGCGGACCGCGGGACTGCGGGTCGCCGTCCCAGTAACCGCGCTGCGGCCCGGCCTGGCCGGCCGGGGTGAAGGTGGGGCCGGCCGGGTAGGCCGCCGCCTGCTGGCCGTCCGGGTAGGCCGCCGCCTGCTGGCCGTCGCCGTACCCGGCCGCGTACCCGTTATCGGCGTAGCCCTGCTCCGCGTAGCCCTGCTCCGCGTAGCCGTTATCGGCGTAGCCGTTATCGCCGTATCCCTGCTCGGCGGGGTAGCCGCCGCTCGCGTACCCGGCGGCGTTCGCCGGGGTGTAGCCAGGCGCGGCGTCATAACCCGCGCCGTTCTGGGAGCCTGGGACGTTCGGGGTGAACGTGGGGGTGAAAGTCGGGACGGCGGACGGCTGCGGCGCTCCCGGGTAGGGCGAGCCGTTGGCGTAGGAATTTCCGTCCTGGTAGGGCATCCCGTCGCTGTCCGGGTACCGGCCCGCGGGGGTGCCCCCGGTGCCGGGGTACCCGTTGGCGGACCCGCCCGCGTACCCGTTGGCGGACCCGCCCGGGTACCCGCCGGTCCCGTTGCCGTCGCCGTAGCCGTCCGTCTGGTACGCGCCCGTGGCAGCGGGGGCGCCGCCTGAGTAGCCGTTGCCCTCCGGGTACGCCGGTCCGGCCGCCGGCTGCTGATAACCCGCCGTATCGGGATAGGCAGGCTGCTCATGGTAGGCGGGCCGGACCTGGCCGGCCGGCGCCGGCGGCTGGGCCATGGCATGGCCGTCCTGATCCTGAGCCGTGTAGCCCCGGACCTCGTAGCCGCCGCTGGGCGGCTCCGAGCCCGGGTACGCCTGCTCGGCCCGGCCGGGCGCCGCGTACCCATGGTCGCCATAGCCGCGCGCGTCGTAGCCGCTGCCTTGGTATGCCTGACCGTCGTAGCCCTGGCCGTTCGGGTAGCCCTGGTAGGGCTGGGCCCCGGGATAGGATGGCGCGTCCGGATAGGGCTGGGCTTCCGGATAGGGCTGGGCTTCGCCGTGCGACTGCGCGCCGTACTGACCCGCGCCGTATTGCTGCGGCTGCGCGTGCTGCTGCTCGCCGCCGTACTGCTGCTGCTGCTCACCGCCGTACGGCCGGCCGTCGCCGTACTGCTGCTCGCCGCCGCCCTGCTCGTACTGCTGGCCGTCAGCGGCGTACTGCTGGTCCCGGTAGTCGTTCAGGTAGGCCGGCCCGGCGCCGTTCCCGGCCTGCTCCGAGTTCCCGGCCTGCTCCGATCCGTACCCGGCGTCCGCGGCATACCGGGGGCCCCCGCCCTGACCGACGTCCCCGCCGAACCCCGATTCGGCTCCGTACCCGTTCTGCCCGCCGTAGCCGTCGCCGGGTCCGTAACCGCTGTCCGCGCTGTATCCGCCGCCAGAACCGTTGTATCCGCCGCCAGAACCGTTGTATCCGCCGCCAGGACCGTAGCCGCCGTCGGCGCCGTAACCGCCGTCCGGGGTGCCGTAGCGGCTGTCCGGGCCGTACCCGTTCTGCCCGTTGTAACCGTTCTGCCCGTTGTAACCGCTATCAGGGCCGTAGCCGCTGTAGCCGCCGTCGGCGCCGTAACCGCCGTCGGCGCCGTAGCCGTTCCCGGCGCCGTAGCCGTTCCCGGCGCCGTAGCCGTTGTCCGGGCCGTACCCGTTGGGGCCCGCTGCGTAGCCATCGGTCCCGTAAGCCGCCGCCTGGTCGTCGGGGAGGGCCGTCATCGCGCCGGTGAACGGCTCGGCGGGCGCCGGGCCGATGGCGAGTCTCGCCCGCTGGCCGCCCGGTGCGATCGCCTCCTGGCCCCCGGCGGCGCCCCCGGCGGCGGCCGGGCCGGCGGGCATGCCCCGCTGCAGGGAATCCACCAGCCGTGGCAGGTCGTCCATGGGCAGCCGGAACGTGCCGGTGCAGGTACCCCCCTGCCAGATGCTGAACACTGCGATCCCGGTATCGGCGTACCAGCTCAGACGCATGCTC
>DATGLH010000062.1:0-15988 GCA_035294225.1 Trebonia sp. | reverse complement strand
CATGGCCCTGGCTCCTTCACCGCCGACGTGTAATGGCGCCAGGCAGGGGCACAACGCGGCCATGGGCCGTGACATCCGCGCGATCAGCGTCAGCCGCGAGGACCGGCGCACGTACCGGGACAAGGTGCGCCGCTCGCTGGGCGCGTTCGCCTGCATGCTGCGCCAGGGCATGTTCGACGCCAGTCCGTCGCAGGCCGGCCTGGAGATCGAGCTGAACCTCGTCGACTCCCGCGGTACGCCCTCCATGCGCAACGCCGACGTGCTGAAGGCGATCGCCAGCCCTGCCTGGGCAACCGAGCTTGGTCAGTTCAACCTCGAGATCAACGTGCCGCCGCGGCGGCTGGACGGCGACGGCCTGGCCTGCCTCGAACGGGAGATCCGGGCGAGCCTGAACGCGGCGGACGCGCGGGCCAGGACCGTCGGCAGCCGCCTGGTCATGACCGGCATCCTGCCGACGCTGCGCGAGCAGGACGTGGACGGCATCTTCATGTCGGCCAACGAGCGCTACCGGGTGCTCAACGAGCAGGTCTTCGCGGTGCGCGGCGAAGACATGCGGATCGCCATCCGCGGCGCCGAGGAGGTCCTGACCTACTGCGACAGCATCACGCCCGAGGCCGCCTGCACCAGCGCGCAGCTTCACCTGCAGGTCACTCCCGGGGACTTCGCGAACTACTGGAACGCCGCCCAGGCGATAGCGGCGGTGCAGGTCGCGCTGGCCGCCAACTCCCCGTTCCTGTTCCAGAGGCAGCTATGGCACGAAACCAGGCTCACCCTGTTCGAGCAGGCTACGGACACCCGGCCGGAGGAACTCAAGGAACAGGGTGTGCGGCCACGGGTCTGGTTCGGCGAGCGCTGGATCACCTCGGTGTTCGACCTGTTCGAAGAGAACATCAGGTACTTCCCCGCGCTGCTTCCGGTCTGTGAGCAGGAGGATCCCGTCGCGGTCCTCGGCAGCGGGGGGATCCCGCAGCTGGCCGAGATGTGCCTGCACAACGGCACCATCTACCGCTGGAACCGCCCCGTCTACGCCGTGGCCGACGGCGTCCCGCACCTGCGGGTGGAGAACAGGGTGCTGCCGGCCGGGCCGACGGTCGCCGACACCCTGGCCAACGCGGCCTTCTACTACGGGCTGGTCCGCGTCCTCGCCGAGGCGCGGCGCCCGATCTGGAGCCAGATGTCGTTCACCGCGGCCGCGGAGAACCTTCAGGAGGCGGCGCGCCGCGGCTTGGACGCGCGCTTGTACTGGCCCGGCGTCGGCGAGGTGCCGCCCGCAGAGCTCGTGCTGCGCCGCCTGCTGCCGCTGGCCCGCGAGGGCCTGTCCCGCTGGGGCGTCAGCCAGCCGCATGCCGACCGTCTGCTGGGCATCATCGGGCAACGTGCCCTGACCGGCCAGAACGGCGCGGCATGGCAGATCGCCGCCGTCAAGCGCCTCGAAGAAAGCGGCCTGGGCCGCGGAGAGGCCCTCCGCCAGATGACCTTGCGCTACATCGACCACATGCACACGAACGAACCGGTCCACACCTGGCCGCAGCCCGCATAGCCCCCGGGGGCTGTCTGCCGATGGCGCCATCGGCATGTTCTTGCCGGGCCGATGGCGCCATCGGCATGTTCTTGCCGGGCTTTTTGCCGGGCCGTTGGCGCCGTTGGCGGACTGGAGGCTCCCGGCTGAGACCCTCATGGGGTCACGTGGACGCCCTCGCGCAGCGCATAGTCGTACCGGTAGACCTCGCGGCCGCCGATGAACGCGACCTCGGCGCGTGACATCACGTCCAGCGGGTCGCCTGACCAGATGACCAGGTCCGCGTCCTTGCCCTCGGTCAGCGAGCCGAGGCGGTCCGCCACGCCGATGATCCGCGCGGGGTTGATCGTCACCGAGCGCAGCGCCGTCTGGCGGTCGAGGCCCTCCTTGACCGCCAGCGTCACCTGGTGGATCAGGAAGTGGACCGGCACCACCGGGTGGTCGGTCGTGATCGCGATCGTGACGCCGGCCGCGGCCAGCCGCCCGGGGCTGGCCAGCGACCGGTTCCGCAGTTCCACCTTGGACCGCGACGTGAGCAGCGGGCCGATGACGACCGGGATGCCGGCGGCGGCGATCTTGTCGGCGATCAGGTATGCCTCGGTGCCGTGGTCGATCACCAGGTCATACCCGAACTCCGCGGCGATCCGCATCGCCGTCGCTATGTCGTCGGCACGGTGGCAGTGCTGCCGCCAGGGGATCTCCCGGCGCAGCACGCGGGCCAGCGCTTCGAGCTTCAGGTCGCGGGGAGTCGGCTCGGTACGTTCGGAAGGCTGATCCGCAGACCGCTGCCTGGCGAGATAGTTGCTCGCCTCGACAAAGGCCGACCTGATCACGGCCGCCGTGCCGAGCCGGGTGGAGGGAGCTTCCTTCCTCTCGCCGTAGACGCGCTTGGGGTTCTCGCCGAGCGCCGACTTCAGGCCGGCGGGCTCGCGCAGCACCATGTCGTCGACGGTGCGCCCCCAGCAGCGGATGGCCACCGTCTGCCCGCCGATCGGGTTGCCCGACCCCGGGTTGACGTTCACCGCCAGCACGCCGCCGGCGATCGCGTCGCGGAACCCCTGGTCCGCCGGGTTGATCGCGTCCAGTGCCCGGACCTGGGCCTGCACCGGGCCGGTGAGCTCGTTGGTGTCCGAGCCCGCCCAGCCGGTGCCCTCCTCGTACGCGCCGAGGTGGGCGTGCGCGTCGATGAAGCCGGGCAGCACCCACTTGCCGGCCGCGTCGACGATCTCCGTGCCGGGCGGCGGCTTGAAGCTGGAGTCCGCTACAGCCGCGATCTTGCCGTCTGTCAGCAGGACCGTTCCGTTCTCGACGGGATCGCCCTCGATGGGAACCACATAGCCGCCCGTGATCGCGATGCTGCTGCCGGCCACGCCACCACCTGACCCTTCGGTATGAACTTGATCGCCCCAATGTATTCACGTGTATTCACGCCGCGCCGATGACCGCGCGGCCCTTGGCGGTGCGCACCGCCTCCTTCAGCGTGGCCAGGTCGTACGCGCCGTAGTGCCGGATGCCGTTGACGAAGAACGTCGGGGTGCCGGAGACGGTCGCCAGGTCCGCGGAGTCCACGTCCTCGGCGACCCGGGGGGCGCCGGCGTGCCTGCGCAGGTCAGCGGCGAACCTGGCGGTGTCGAGGCCGATCTCGCCGGCGTAGCGGAGCAGGTCGGCGGTGCCGAGCGCGCCCTGGTGGTCCATGAGCATGTCGTGCATCTCCCAGAACTTGCCCTGCGAGCTGGCGGCCTCGGCGGCTTCGGCGGCCAGCTGCGCGTGCGGGTGCACGTCGGTGAGCGGCAAGTGGCGGAAGACGAACCGCAGCTCGCCGTATTCCCTGATCAGCTCCCGCAGGGCGGGTTCGGCCTGCCCGCAGTACGGGCACTCGAAGTCGCCGTACTCCACCAGCGTGACGAGGGCGTCTTCCCTTGGCCCCCGGATGTGGTCACGGTCCGGGTCCACGGGCACCGCCAGGTCGGTGACCGCCGACGTCGTGCCGAGCAGCGCCCGGAGCCTGGCTAGCGGCGGCAGCAGGCTGAGCCCGCGGAAGATGGCCCAGCCGAGGATGGCCGACAAGATGGCGCCGGAGAGGATACCGAGCTTGGCCTGCGCCAGCTCGGTGCCGGTGAATGCGAGCGACGCGATCAGCAGCGAGACCGTGAACCCGATGCCGGCGACCGCGCCGACGCCGGTGACGGCGCCCCAGCCGACCGGGGGAGCGACCCTGGTCCGGGTCAGCTTGCTGCACAGCCACGCGGTGCCCGCGGTGCCGGCCGGCTTGCCCGCCAGGTACCCGATCATGATGCCGAGCGTGGCCGGGGAGGTGTATGCCGCGGCCAGGAACGAGCCGCTGATCGTGATGCCGCCGTTGGCCAGCGCGAACAGCGGGACGATCACGTAGCTGGCCCACGGGTGGAACAGCTCCTGGAGCCGGTCGTTGGGCGAGATCGCGGTGCGCACCACCTCGCGGGCTTCGGCCGCCAGCCGCGCGGTGGGCTGTTCGCGGAACAGCCGGAACGTTTCGGTAGCCTGTTCGAGTTCCGCGCGCCCGGCCGGGTACGCGCACGTCAGCAGGCCGATGACCAGCCCGGTGACGATCGGGTCGATGCCGGAGTTGAAGAACGCCCCCCACGCGGCCAGCCCGAGGAGCAGGAAGAGCGGTCCGTTGCGCACGCCGCGGCGCCTGAGGACCCCGCTGACCGCCAGGAGCACGGCGCCGATGAGCAGCGGCACCCATGTCACGTGGCTGCTGTAGAAGATCGCGATGACCGCGATCCCGGCCAGGTCGTCGACGACCGAGAACGTCAGCAGGTAGGTGCGCACCCGGTCCGGCAGGCGGCTGCCGCCGGCGAGCGCGAGCGCGCCGAGCGCGAACGCGGTGTCGGTGGACATCGAGGCGCCCCAGCCGTGCGCGCTGGGCCGGCCCGCGTTGATGGCGAGGAAGATCACGATCGGGACGAGCATGCCGCCGAGCCCGGCGAGGAACGGCAGCGTCAGCCGGCTGCGGATGCGCAGTTCGCCCATGTCGAACTCGCGGCGCGCCTCGAGCCCGACGACGAGGAAGAACAAGGTCATCAGGCCGGAGTTGACGAATGTCCGCAGGTTCATCGCCATGCCGTGGCCGCCGACGCGGACGGCCAGTTCGGTGCCCCAGGCCTGCTGATAGGTGCCGCCGCTCACGTTCGCCCAGACGAGGGCGGCGAGCACGGCCCCGGCGAGGATGGCGGCGCTGCCGGTCTCGGTCCGCAGGAACTGGCGCAGCGGCGTCTTGCGCAGCGGCGACCACAAGGTCCGGCCGGCCTGCCGTCCGGTCTCGCCGGCCTCGCCGGTCTCGCTGATCTCGCCGGCCTCGCCGGCCTCGCTGGTCTCGCCGGGCGGGCCGGTCTCGCCGGGCGGGCCGGCCTCGCTGACTCGCCGCGGGTCGGTCTGGGGCTCGGTCATGGGACAATTCTCCCCTGCGGGGGGATGAGTGCCTCATCGTGCCCCGTGAGGTATGCCAGTAGAGGCGCTGACCGAAGTGACGAAGGGCAGACGAATGACTAGCGATCTCAGCGACGACACCGGCGTGACCGGGCCGCCGGACGGCCGGCAGGTGCCGCGGTTTGCCGGCCCGGACACGTTCGCCCGCCTGCCGCGCCTGGAGGACCTCGGCGGGCGGCGGGCGGCCGTCGCGATCGCGGGCATCCCGTTCGACTCGGGCGTCTCTTACCGCCCGGGAGCACGGTTCGGCCCCACCGCGGTGCGGAACGGCTCGAAGCTGCTCCGTCCCTACCACCCGGGCCTGCAAACCCATCCGATGCACGTTCACCAGGTCGCGGACGCCGGCGACATCGCGGTCAACCCCTTTGACATCCGCGAGGCCATCGCCGCCGTCGACCGGGCGGCCCGCGCTCTGCTCGGGCAGGCCGACCACCTGGTCGCGATCGGCGGCGACCACACGATCGCGCTGCCGCTGCTGCGAGCGACCGCGGCAAGGCACGGCCCGGTCGCGCTGGTCCACTTCGACGCGCACCTGGACACCTGGGACACCTACTTCGGCGCTCCCTACACGCACGGCACGCCGTTCCGCCGGGCGGTGGAGGAAGGGCTCCTCGCGCTGGAGGCGAGCGCGCACGTGGGGATCCGCGGGCCGCTGTACGATGCCGCCGACCTCGCCGAGGACAAGCGGCTCGGGTTCGCCACCGTGTCAGCCGCCGACGTCGCACGGCGCGGCGTCGACGAGGCGATCGACCGGATCCGCGAGCGGGTCGGCGGCCACCCGGTGTACGTGAGCGTGGACATCGACGTGCTCGACCCGGCGCACGCGCCGGGCACCGGCACGCCGGAGCCCGGCGGGCTCACCACGCGCGAGCTGCAGCTCATCCTGCGCGGCCTCACCGGGCTGAACCTCGCGGGCGCGGACGTGGTGGAGGTCGCGCCGGCCTACGACCACGCGGAGCTGACCGCGCTGGCCGCGGCCGGCGTCGCCTACGAGATCCTCGGCCTTCTCGCCCGGCAGGCCACCGCCTAGGATCGCCGCCTAGGATCGCTGCATGGCACAAGATCAACCAGACTCCCGCGTCGCCGACGCGGCCGCGCACTGGGGCTTCCGGTTCACCTCGAACGGCACCGACTACGGCGACTTCACCGCGACCCTGAGCAGGATCACCCGCTGGGACGACTGGTGCCGGGAGTGGGGGAACACCGCCGCGCACTACGAGCAGCTCGCCGAGAGCGCCGAAGACGCCGGCCATACCGAGACGGCCGCCGGCGCCTGGCGGCGCGCCGCCCTGGCCTGGCACTGGGGCAAGTTCGTCTTCGTCGACCACCCGGACGAGCAGCGCGCCGCGCACGAGCGCGCCGTCGCCTGTTACCGCAACGGCGCCGCCGCGCTGAGCCCGCCGGCCGAGCTTGTGCACATCCCCTACGAGGGCACGAGGCTGGCCGCCTACCTGCGCGTGCCGGCCGCGGGCGGGAGCGGACCGGACGCGGGCGGGAGCGGACCGGACGCAGGCGAGAGCGGACCGGCCGCGGCGAAGCCGCCGGCCGTGATCATGGTGCCCGGCCTCGACTCCACCAAGGAGGAGCTCCAGGCCACCGCCGAGTACTACCTGGCCCGCGGCCTGGCCACGATCGCGGTCGACGGCCCGGGCCAGGGCGAGTCGGAGTACGAGCTGCCGATCGAGCCCGCCTACGAGAAGGTGGCCGCCGCGGTGGTGGACTACCTGCGAACCCGCGACGACATCGACGCGGCGAAGATAGGCCTGTTCGGCGTGAGCCTCGGCGGGTACTACGCCGCCCGCGCCGCCGCGTACGAACCCCGGCTCCGGGCCGCCGTCGCGCTGGCCGGCCCCTACCGCTTCGACCTGGACTGGGACGAACTGCCCGTGCAGACGCGGAGCACTTTCAGGGTCCGCTCCCGCGCGGCCAGCGACGACGAGGCGCGCGCCAAGGCCGGCGAGCTCACCCTTGAGGAGGCCGCGAGCCGCATCACCATGCCGCTGCTCGTCGTGGGCGGCGCCAGGGACAGGATCGTGCCCGCCTACCACCAGGAGCGCCTCGCGGAGGAGGCGCCCGGGGCCGAGCTCCTGCTCTACGCGGACGGCAGCCACGGGGTGACCAACCGGGCCTATGAGTCGCGCTCCCGCATGGCCGACTGGATGGCCGGCCACCTGACCGGGCGGTGACGGCGATGCCGCCCGCCCACGAGGTCACCAACCAGCCGCCTCCGCTGATCGGCTACGACGCGTCCGCCGACCCGGCCCTGCTCGACGCGCTCCGCCGCGAGGGCGCCGGCTGGGCCGAGCCCGGGCTGCGCCGGCTCGGGCGGCTGGCCGGCGGCGAGCGGGCCCAGGAGAACGGCCGGCTCGCCAACGAGTACCCGCCGAAGCTCCGCACCCACGACCGCTACGGCCACCGCATCGACGAGGTGGAGTTCCATCCCGCCTGGCACGAGCTGATGGCCACCGCGGTCCGCCACGGCCTGCACGCCGCGCCATGGCGGGAGCGGCGTCCCGGCGCCCACGTGGCCCGCGCGGCCGGCCTGTACGTCTGGGGCCAGGCGGAGGCCGGGCATCTCTGCCCGGTCTCGATGACCTACGCGATCGTGCCCGCGCTGCGCCACGCCCCCGAGCTGGCCGGCCAGTTCGAGCCGCTGCTCGCCGCGACGCGCTACGACTTCGGGCTCCGCCCGCCGCTGGCCAAGGACGGCCTGCTCGCCGGCATGTCGATGACCGAGAAGCAGGGCGGCTCGGATGTCCGGGCGCTCGCGACGACGGCCAGCCCCGCCGGCGACGGCTCCTACCGGCTCACCGGCCACAAATGGTTCACCTCCGCCCCGATGGGCGACCTGTTCATGGTCCTGGCGCAGGCTCCGGGCGGCCTGTCCTGCTTCCTGCTGCCCCGGGTCCTGCCCGACGGCACCCGCAACGGCATGCGCTTGATGCGCCTGAAGGACAAGCTCGGCAACCGCTCGAACGCCTCCGCCGAGGTCGAGTACGAGGACGCGGCCGCCTGGCTGGTGGGGGAGGAGGGCCGCGGTGTCCGGACGATCATCGAGATGGTCAGCGCGACCCGGCTGGACTGCGTGCTCGCCGCCGCCGCCGGCATGCGGCTGGGCGTCCTTCACGCGGCCCATCACGCGGCCCACCGGAAGGCGTTCGGCGCCGCGCTGACCGGCCAGCCCCTGATGGCGAACGTGCTCGCCGACCTGGCCGTGGAGTCCGAGGCGGCGACCACGGTCGCGCTCCGGCTGGCCGGCGCGACCGACCGCGCCGTCCGCGGCGACCAGGGCGAGGCCGCGTTCCGCCGGCTCGCGCTCGCGGTGACCAAGTACTGGGTGTGCAAGCAGGCTCCCGCGCACGCCGCCGAGGCCCTCGAATGCCTGGGCGGCAACGGCTACATCGAGGAATCCGGCATGCCGCGCCTGTACCGCGAGGCGCCGCTCGGGTCCATCTGGGAGGGTTCAGGCAACGTCGCCGCGCTCGACACGCTGCGCGCGCTGACCCGCCAGCCCGAGTCGGCCGAGGCCTTCTTCGCAGAGCTCGACCTGGCCGCCGGCGCGGACCGCCGCCTCGACGACGCGGTCGCCCGGCTGCGCAAGGACGTCGCCGATCCCCCGGAAGCGGCCGCCCGCCGCCTCGCCGAGGCCATGGCGGTCGCCCTCCAGGCTTCCCTGCTCATCCGCCACGGCCATCCCGCCGTCGCCGATGCCTTCGCCGCCACCCGCCTGGCCGGCGACCGCGGGCATGCCTACGGCACGCTCCCGCCGGCCGTCCGCACCGCGGACATAATCGCCCGCGCCACCCCCGCCCTTTAAACCCCCGTTTATCCCGAACGCACGCGGCATCCTCCCCGCCGTCCCCCTCTCTCCGCCGGCATGCTCCCCCGCCCGCACCGGGCGCTCCCCCGCCCGCCGGATACCCGCCTCTCCTAACGTGATGCTCCCCCCTTCCACCGGGTGCTCCACCTTCCACCGGGCGCTCCCCCCTTCCACCGGATGAATGTGACAGCCAGCCGCCTATACCCGGCTCGATGCCGCATTCATCCGGGCGGGCGGTGCTTGGTATTCATCCGGGCGGGCGGTTTCCGCGGGCCATTTATTCCGTGACCTTCACGTATTCCGTGACCTCCACCGGGTCGCCGACCCGGATGAGGCCAGGGGAGTCGGGGATGAGGTTCTGCCCGAAGACCAGGCTGCGGCCGAACCGGCGCCGGGCGCTGAGGATCTTCAGCGGCTGCGTGCCGCGCTCGCCGGTGAGCTGATCGGTCGTGGTGACCACGCACCGGCCGCACGGCTTGGCGACGCGGAAGGACACCGCGCCGATCCGGATCCGCCGCCACCGGTCCTCGGCCCACGGCTCGCAGCCGGCCACCACGACGCTGGGCCGGAACCGGTTCATCGGCACGGGCTGCTCGCCCTCGGCGGCCAGCCACTGGCCGAGCTGGCCGAGCGAGCTCATGCTGGTGAGCAGCAGCGGGAACCCGTCCGCGAAGCTCACCACGTCGCCGTCCGCGCCGAACTGCGGGTCCACCGCCCGCCGGGCCGGGTCATCCAGGTAGACAAGCCGGACGGGCTCGCCCAGGTAGGCCGAGAACCATGCGTCGGCCTCCGGCCCGGCCGCGGCGGCCAGCACCGTGGAGCGCCACACGGTCACCTTGAGCAGCTCGGCGGGGGCGGGGGCGGCGATGAACACCGGGGGACAGCCGTCCGACGACACGGTAATGCCCGCGCCCGGCCCGTACCTGACCGCGAGGCGCGCCATCGAGGCATGCCTGCGCTGGTTGATGAAGCGGAAGTCCGAGTCGACGAGCAGCCATCGGCGGTCGCCCGCCAGGCCCCACGGCTCCACCGCCGCCTCGCCGAGGTCAACGGCCCGGCAGCCCTTCAGGGGATAGATGTGAATCGAGGCAAGCGTCCCCATCCGAGCTCCTTCCGCGTTGTCCGTGCCTTCGCGCCCTCCGCCATTGTGCCGGAAAGCCGCGCGCCCCGCCCCCGGGGGAAGGCGAGGCGCGCGGCGTCCGCGGCGGCCGGCCGCCGTCAGGCCGCCGGGCCGTTGGCCAGCGTCACCGTCGCGGTGTGCGGCTGGCCGAAGGTGTCGGTCCAGGCGATGCTCACCTGGTCGCCGGGGTGGTAGCGCTCAAGCACCCGCTGGATGCCGGTGCCGGAGCCGACCGGCTGGCCGGCGACCGAGGTGATGACGTCGCCCGCCGCCAGGCCGGCGTTGGCTGCCGGGCTGCCGGGTGTGGTCCCCGCGATCGTCACGCCGGAGGAGAACTGGTCGTTGGAGCCCGCGATCCCCACGCCAAGGAAGGCCGTCGCGCCGATGTGCACGGTCGACGAGGCATGGCCGGCCTCGATCTGGCGGGCGATGGACAGGGCCGTGTTGATCGGGATCGAGTAGCCCTGCGTGGTGCTCGGCTGGCCGGAGCTCGACCCGTTGTCACCGAAGCCGTTCCCGCCGAACTGGAATCCGGAGGAGGCCGCCGTGTCCACGCCGATCACCTCGCCGTGATCGTTCACCAGCGGGCCGCCCGAGTCGCCGGCCTGAATGTTCGCGTTCGTCTCGATCAGCCCCGTCAGCTGCTCGGACATCTCGGTGCCCTTGTCGAACGCGGTGATCGACTGGTTGAGCGCGGTGACCGTGCCCGGGGCGACCGACGGGGTGCCGCCGACACCGCCCGCGTTGCCGAGGGCCACCACGCTGTCGCCCACGTTCACGCTGGACGAGTCGCCGGTCGTGGCGGCGGTCAGGCCGGACGCGCCGGACAGCCGGAGCACGGCGATGTCCTGGCTCTCGTCGTAGCCGACCACGGTCGCCTTATAGGTCTTGCCGTTGCCGATATCGGTGACGCTGACCGAGGTCGCGCCGTTGATCACGTGGTTGTTGGTCAGTACCTCGCCGTTGGAGGTCAAGACGATGCCGGTGCCCTTGGCGGTGGCGTCCTGGTAACCGAGGGTCGAGGTCACGTCCACCACCGCGGGGTCGACCCGGCTGGCGATCTGCGATGCGCTCAGCGCCGTCTTCGACGTCGCGGTCGCGCTGCCGGAGGGCGAGCTGCCATGCGACAGGGCGACGCCCGCCCCGGCGCCCACGGCCAGCGCGAGGGCGGCGGTCGCGGTCAGCCCTAGCGCGTGCCGCCCCCGCCGCCGTGGCGGCTCGGGAACGGGGTACGCTCCGTGCGGGTACTGTGCGAATGGCTCACTCATTAGTCCTGCCACCCCGGTTCTGCTTGCGGCTTTGCTCTTGCTACGCATTGAGAATCGGCCGCGAACCTTGGCGGAGCCCGAAGGGAGCATCAGGCGGCCCTGCCGGTTCCCTGGAGGTTTCTTCAGGATCTTCAGGTTCACGGGAACCGCCGCTGCTGCCCGCGGCTGCGTCTTGCGCTGACCACCGCGTAAGCCGCGCTGCCGGCTGCCGAATATGGCGGCGCGCCGGCGGCGTCCGCGTAGCCGCGCGAGCCTCGCGGACCTACGCTCGGGCGTACGCCTCGGATCTGGACGAGGCCCTTGGCCCGTTGAGCGGCGTGACGGGAACGCCAGCGGACATCGGCTTCACCATGCCGAACGGCCTCGAGCTGGCTGCCGTGGGCAACGTGCTCATCGTCGCTGGCGACGGGGAAGCGCTGGCGCCATACCGGCCGGCTCAGGCCACGCTGGTCGTTGGCGATCTCGACGAATGCCAGTCGCCGCTGTCTCGTGCGGGCGCGCGGGTGCCGCGCGGACCCCGGCGGGTACCGACCGGGCGCAGCCTCACGGCCAGGTTGCCGGGCGGAATCCAAATTGAATGCGTGGAGTGGGACAGCGCTCAGCGGGATCGCGCGGGCGGTGCTGAGCCGCATGCCGCGGCCGGATGGCGACCCCCAGCCACGCTGGCGCGCCGCGGCAACCCTCAAGGAGCGAAAAATATTTCATCGTGAAGGATTTTCACGGTATACCGTGAAAATCCTTCACGATGATGATCGGCGGGGATTTACCCCTCCTTGATGGCCGCGGCTGGCGTCTCGGCGTCGTCGCGCATGTGCGCGCTCAGCTCCCGGCCGCCGTGCGCGGTCAGGAAGAAGACCACGCCGACCACCGCTACGACGAACATCACGAGCAGTGTGATCCAGTCCAGGTTGAAGTACGCGCGCGGGCTGGCCAGCCCCGTCGGCGCCACCACGTTGACCAGCATCACCAGCAGGTACAAGGCGGCGCCGATCGTCACCGGCCAGGCCCACTTGCCGAGCCGGAACCTGCCTTCCGGCACCCAGCCGCGAGAGCGCGCCACGATGGCGCCGATGACGGTCAGCAGGAACGACAGGTAGATTCCGCTGACGCCGAACGAGACGAGCGAGACGAGCACGTTGGTGTTGGCCGGGTAGGTGATGAAGCCGATCTTGATGTCGTGCGTGGGGGAGGCGAACTCCAGCAGTACGAACAGCGCCGTCACCACCGCGCCGCCGAGCAGCGCGTTGACCGGCGTCTTGAACCGCGCGCTGACCGTCGAGATCCACCTGGAGCCGGGCAGCGCGCCGTCACGGGCGTAGGAGAACGCGAGCCGGCTGCCCGCGCCCTGCACCGAGGTGCCGCAGGAGAAGAACGCGAAGATGATCAGCAGCAGCAGGACGTCCTGGAGGCCACTGGGCAGCTGGCCGAGGATGAACGGGACCCCGCCGCCGGATACGGTCGCCGCGACGCCGTTCTTCGCGGGCATGGCGAGCAGCAGCGCGGCGGTCAGGATGAAGGACGCGACCCCGCCCCAGATCAGCGCGTGCCGCATGGCGCGCGGCACCTGCCGGCCGGCGTTGACGGTCTCTTCGGAGATGTCGCCGGCCGACTCGAAGCCGTAGAAGATGTACACCGGGGCGAGGACCGCGATCACCATGGCGCTCAGGTAGCTGCCGCCGAAGTTCAGGCTGAGCGGGTTGCTGGCAGCGCGCTGCACGCCCTGCGTGGTGAACAGGTAGCCGAGGCCGTGGTGGAACCCGTGGACGGCCAGCACGACCGCGATGCCGACGGTGCCGAGGATCTCCACGTACACGCCGACCTGGGCCACCCGGCCCATGACCCTGGCGCCGGTAATGTTCAGCACGGTCTGGATCGCCAGCAGGATGACGGTCACCACCAGGATCACCACGTGGCTGGAGGAGTTGAGCTTCCAGCCGAACCAGTTCTGTAGCAGCGCGGCGACGTAGGCGACCACGCCGGTGTCCACGGAAGCGACCGTGACGAGCAGCGCGATGCCGTAGAACCAGCCGACGAACCAGCCGTACCTGCGCCCGACGTTGTACTTGCTGTACTGGTACAGCGCCCCGGCGATGGGGTAGTGGCTGGCCAGTTCGCCGAAGACCAGGGCGACCAGCAGCATGCCCGCCACCGGGAGCCAGGTGAGCCACACGTAGCCGGGGCCGCCGGTGCCCACGCCGAGCAGGAACAGCGAGTAGATGCCGACCATCGGCGACAGGTACGTGAACGCGACCGCGAAGTTGGCGAACAGTCCGAGCACGCGGTTGAGCTGAGGACGGTAGCCAAGGCTTTCCAGCCTCGCGTCGTCGTCAGCCGCGGTCGGCACGTGCGGCGTGGCCTCCTGCACAGGGTCCTCCTTCAGCCTTCCGTGAGCGTCAGCACCCGGCCGGCGCCCCGAACAGTAGGGATATAAAATCTGGATTCATATGTTTGCGTCAAGGTGTACCGCGGGGAGTTTTCACGAGTCCGGGAGCTGGTGTGACTGACGTCGCGAACGCCGGCCTGACGGGCGTGGGGCTGACCACGGCCGCCGCGCGTGCCGTCCTCGCGCCGGCCGCTTCCGCGAACGGCCTGGCCGGCCTGGTGGCGCAGCGGCTGAGCGAGGCGATCAGGCTCGGGCTCCTGCTGGACGGGGAGCGGCTGCCGCCCGAGGCGCGGCTCGCCGAGCAGCTGGGCGTTTCCACGGTCACCTTGCGCGAGGCGCTCGCGGTGCTTCGCGGAGAGGGGCTGGTTACCACCAGGCGCGGGCGTGGCGGCGGGACGTTCGTATCAGCGCCCGACCCGGCCAGCGGGCTCGGCAGGAGGCTGCGCGAGTTCAGCGTCGCCGAACTGCGCGATCTCGGTGACCACCGGGCCGCCATCGCGGCGACGGCGGCGGTGCTCGCCGCGGAACGCGCGCTGCCCGGCGAGATAGCCGAACTGGACCGCCAGCTTGACCGGCTGCGGGCGGCGCGCACCGCCAGCGACAGGCGGCGAGCGGCCTTGCAGTTCAGCGTGGGGGTCGCCGCCGCGGCGCAGTCGCCGCGGCTGCTGCGCGAGGAGCAGCGTCTCGCCGCCGAGGTGGGCGACCTTCCCTGGATGCAGGCAAGCGACGAGGAGCACGCGGCCGCGGTGGCCGCGCGCGCCCGGCTCACCGCCGCGGTCGGCCGCGGTGACGGCGGCGCCGCGGCGGACATCGCGCGGCAGCAGGTGGCGACCGAGACCGCGCGCATGATCGGGCTCCGGCTGCGCGCCTACGCGCTTGACCTGGCCGCGGACCAGGCCGGCGGCCTGAGCGAGGTGGGGGCGTCGCTGGACCGGTTGTTCGGCATGCTGTACGGACTCGGCGCCGAGCTGGCCGGTCTCGTCCCGGCCGCAGGCGGAACCGGGGCGCCGCGGCGCGACGACCTGGCCGCGCTGCGGCCCACGATCTTGGAGGTGCTCGCCACGCACCGCGGGCTCGCGGCGGGCGCCGGGGTGATCACCGCGCCCGACGTCCTGGCCGACGCGCCCCTGTGGCTGGAGTGGTGGTGGACTTCCCCGGCGGGAAGCCCCGAACAGCTCCGGGTCAACCTCGACCCGGCCGCCCCGGACTTCTACGACTACACGGCCGCGGCCTGGTACGCGAACGCCCTGCGGTCCGGGGGACCGCAGGCGACCGGTCCCTACGTGGACTACTTCTGCACCGGCGAGTACACGATCACGCTGTCGGTGCCGGTGCGCGCCGACGGCCGTTTCCTCGGGGTCGCCGCGGCCGACATCCTGGTGCCGAGCCTGGAGGGACAGGTCATGCCGGGGCTGCTCGCGAGCGCTCATCCGGTCGCGCTGACCAGCCCGGACGGCCGGGTGATCGCCGCCACGGCGCGGGACTGGGCGCCCGGCCTGCGCTGGCCGTCCGGCGGCACGGTCAGGCCATCGCCGCTGGGCGACTGGAAGCTGGCCGCCGCGCCGCAGCCCCCTGCCGGGCCGCAGTAGTCTCCCGCCGGGCCGCAGGAGGCTCCCGCCGGGCCGCAGGAGGCTCCCCCACGGCCGCGTACGTCCGCCGCCGGGCCGGCGCCTCCCGCCGGCCACGCCGGCCAGGTCACCGGGCCGGCCGGCCGGCCCGGCCGGCCATGGTAAGGCGGCTCCCGCCTCACCCGGCTTATCCCCTCCGGTCCTCACCTCATCCGGCTCCGTGGCCGGGCGGCACGCGTTCGGCCTCCGGCGGCGGTCCGGGCGGCGTGCCGTCGCCGAACGGGCGGCCGCCGAGCTCCTCCCGCCCGTGCGGTGCCAGCCAGCCGGACAGGTCCGGCCCGGCGGGAACGATCCGCGAGGGGTTGATGTTGGTGTGCACCCGGTAGTAGTGCTGCTTGATCTGGACGAAGTCGATCGTGTCGCCGAAGCCAGGGGTCTGGAACAGGTCGCGCGCGTAGGCCCACAGCACGGTCATCTCGGCGAGCTTGTTCCGGTTGCACTTGAAGTGGCCGTGGTACACCGCGTCGAACCGGGCGAGGGTCGTCCACAGCCGCACGTCCGCCTCGGTGATCGTGTCTCCGACCAGATACCGGCGGGTCGCGAGCCGCTCGCTGAGCCAGTCCAGCCGCTCGAACAGCCGGCGGTAGGCCTTGTCGTACGCCTCCTGCCCGGTCGCGAACCCGCACCGGTAGACGCCATTGTTCACGTCCCGGTAGACGAGGGCGCTGACCTCCTCGATCTCGTCGCGCAGCCGCTCCGGGTACAGGTCCGGCGCGCCCGGCCGGTGGTAGGCGGTCCACTCTTGCTCCATGTCCAGCGTGATGTGCCGGAAGTCGGAG
>DATGLH010000061.1:0-6968 GCA_035294225.1 Trebonia sp. | reverse complement strand
GGCGGGTTGGGGGTCGGCGGCGGGGGGGCGGCGGCGGGCGGGGGGCGGGGCCGCGCGGCTAGGGGCGGTCGCCGCGGCGGGGGATGCCGCCGCCGGATCCGTCCCTGGACGGCTTGCCCTGGGCGGGGGCGGCGGGTTCGTTGAGCAGGCCGGCGCGGCGGAGGGCTTCGGCCATCGTGCCGCTGGCCGGCGCGGAAGCGCCGCCGCGGCGGTCGCCGCGGTCGCCGGCCCGGGCGGCGCCCCTCCCCTGGCGGTCCCCGGCGCCCCTCCCCTGGCGGTCCCCGGCGGCCCGGCGGGAGCCGGCGGCGCGGTCGTTCCCGGCCCGGGGAGAGGAGGGTGAGCCGGGAGAGGCGCCACCGTCCGTTCGGGATGATGACGGGCGAGGACCGGCCGGGTCGTCCAGGCGCATCGTCAGGGAGATCCGGCGCCGGGCGGTGTCCACCGACAGCACCTTCACCCGCACCACGTCGCCCGGCTTGGCGACCGAGCGGGGGTCGGAGACGAAGTCCCGCGACATCGCGGACACGTGCACCAGGCCGTCGGTGTGCACGCCGACGTCCACGAACGCGCCGAACGCGGCGACGTTGGTCACCACGCCCTCCAGGACCATGCCCGGCTCCAGGTCCTCCAGGGCATGCACGCCCTCGGCGAAGGCCGCGGTCTGGAACTCCGGGCGCGGGTCGCGGCCCGGCTTCTCAAGTTCCTTCAGGATGTCGTTGACCGTGGGCAGGCCGAACGCCTCGTCGGTGAACTCGGCGGGGTTGAGCCCGCGCAGCACCGCGGTGTTGCCGATGAGCCCGGCCACGTCGGTGCCGGTCCTGGCGAGGATGCGGCGGACCACCGGGTACGACTCGGGGTGCACGCCGGAGGCGTCGAGCGGGTCGTCGCCGCCGCGGATGCGCAGGAACCCGGCGCACTGCTCGAACGCCTTCGGGCCGAGCCGGGGCACGTCCATGAGCTGCTGGCGGGTCCGGAACGGGCCCGTGGAGTCGCGGTGGGCGACGATCGCGGCCGCCAGGCCGTCGGTGATGCCGGACACCCGGGCCAGCAGCGGCCGCGAGGCGGTGTTGAGGTCGACGCCGACCGCGTTCACGCAGTCCTCGACCACGGCGTCCAGGGTGCGCTCCAGCTTGGAGCCGGTCACGTCGTGCTGGTACTGGCCGACGCCGATCGACTTGGGGTCGATCTTCACCAGCTCCGCCAGGGGGTCCTGGAGGCGCCTGGCGATGGAGACCGCGCCCCTGAGCGAGACGTCGAGGCCGGGGAGCTCGGCGGAGGCGTAGGCGCTCGCGGAGTAGACGCTGGCGCCGGCCTCGGAGACCACGACCTTGGTGAGGTTCAGGTCCGGGCTGGCCTTGATGAGGTCGATGGCGAGCTTGTCGGTCTCGCGGGAGGCGGTGCCGTTGCCGATCGCGATGAGCTCCACGCGGTGCTCCCGCGCGAGGCGGGCGAGGACGCGCAGGGATTCGTCCCATTTGCTGTGCGGGACGTGCGGGTAGACCGTGCACGTCGCGACGACCTTGCCCGTGCCGTCGACGACGGCGACCTTGACGCCGGTGCGGTAACCGGGGTCGAGGCCCATCGTGGGGCGCTGCCCGGCCGGGGCGGCGAGCAGCAGGTCCCGCAGGTTGGCGGCGAACACGTCGACGGCCTCGGCCTCGGCCGCCTGCCACAGCCGCATCCGCAGGTCGATGCCCAGGTGCACCAGGATGCGGGTGCGCCATGCCCATCTGACCGTGTCCAGCAGCCAGCGGTCGGCGGGGCGGCCGCGGTCCTCGACGCCGAAGCGCTCCGCGATCGGCTGCTCGTAGCTCTCCCCCAGCCCGCCGTCCGGGTCGCTGGGCTCGTTCGGGTCCAGCGTGAGGTCGAGGATCTCTTCTTTTTCCGCGCGGAACACGGCGAGCACGCGGTGCGCCTTGAGCCGGCGCAGCGGTTCGGCGAAGTCGAAGTAGTCCGAGTACTTCCTGCCCTCGTCCTCCTTGCCCTCGCGGACCCTGGCGACCAGGGTGCCCTGGGACCACATGCGCTCGCGGAGCGCTCCGATCAGGTCGGCGTCTTCGGCGAACCGCTCGACGAGGATCGCCCGGGCGCCGTCGAGCGCGGCGGTTACGTCAGGGACGTTCTCGCCGGTGTAGCCGGCCGCGGCGGCGGCCGGGTCGGTCTCGGGTGCGCTCAGCAGCAGGTCCGCCAGCGGCTCCAGGCCGTTCTCGCGGGCGACCTGGGCCTTGGTCCTCCGCTTCGGCTTGTAGGGCAGGTAGAGGTCTTCGAGCCTGGCCTTGGTCTCGGCCTGGTTGACCTGCGCCGCGAGCTCGTCGGTGAGCTTGCCCTGCTCCTTGATGGACGCGAGGATCGCCGCGCGCCGTTCCTCCAGCTCGCGCAGGTAGCGCAGCCGCTCCTCGAGCGTTCTCAGCTGCGCGTCGTCGAGCCCGCCGGTGGCTTCCTTGCGGTAGCGGGCGATGAACGGGACGGTGGCGCCGCCGTCGAGCAGCCCGACGGCGGCAGCGACCTGGCCGTCACGGACGCCGAGTTCGGCGGCGATCCGCTGGATCACGAAGGTCCCGGCCGCGGCCGTCGCCGCGGCCCGGGCCGTGGCGGCCGTGGCCTGTTCCGTGGTGGCGGTGGTCTGGGTGGTCACGATCGGGCGGCCTTCCTGCCATCTTCCTGCCGTGCGGTGTCCTCAGCGAGCCTAGCGGGCGCGGCGGCGCGCCGGGCCCCGGCCGCGGCTCCCTGACGGCGGCCAGTGGAAGGTGCGGACGCAAGGTAACCGCCATATGTCATTCTAGTTACTTGAATGTTGCTACTTGTGGAGTAATGTGCTGCTTACGCACGGATACGAAGGGGAGCGGGACGTATCGGAGGCGGAGGCGCAATGATGAATAGCGGCAATGCTGCCGGGGCACCGGGGAGATCCCGGCGGCAAAGACGGCGGCTCGGACGGCGGCTGGGACGGCGGCTCGCGGCGGCGGGCGCGGCGGCGCTGGCGGCGCTGATCGCGCTGCCGGCCGCGTGGGGAGGATCCGCGGACGCCGCCGCGCGGGCCGCAAGCTGTCCCTGGGTGACCTCTACCGCGCCCATCGACCAGCGGGTCGCGCAGCTCATGAGCCACATGACCCTGGCCGACAAGATCACCCTGGTGGAAGGGCACGGCACCACCAACCCTTACGTCTTCTACACCCCGGCGGTCCCGGCGCTGTGCATCCCCGCGGTGGGCCTCGAGGACGGCCCGGCCGGCGTCGCCGACGGCCTGACCGGCGTCACGCAGCTTCCCGCCGGGGTCGCGCTCGCCGCCACCTGGGACCCGTCGCTGGCCCGGCAGTACGGTACGGTCATCGGCGCCGAGGAGTACGGCAAGGGCGCCAGCGCCAACCTCGGCCCGACGGTGAACATCGACCGCGACCCGCGCTGGGGCCGGTCGTTCGAGGCGCTGTCCGAGGATCCGTACCTCAACTCGGCGCTGGACGTCCCCGAGATCGACGGCATCCAGAGCCAGGACGTCGAGGACCAGGTCAAGCATTACGACGCCTACAACCAGGAGACGTACCGCAACACGGCCGCGGACGACGTGATCGTCAGCGACCGCGCGCTGCACGAGATCTACCTGCCGTCGTTCTACAACGCGGTCACGGCGGCGCACGCCGCGTCCGTGATGTGCGCGTACTCGATGGTGAACGGCAACTTCAGCTGCAACAACTCCTACCTGGAGACGACCGTCCTGCGCGATGCGTGGGATTTCCCCGGGTTCGTGATGTCCGACTACGGCGCGCTGCACTCCACGCAGGGCGCGGTCCAGGGAACCGACCAGGAGCAGCCGTTCAGCACGTACTACGGTTCCGCGCTGCAAGCCGCCGTGAGCAACGGGACCATCCCGGTTTCCGCGCTGAACACGATGGTGCAGCGGGTGCTGACCGAGATGTTCCGGTTCGGGCTGTTCAGTCATCCGCGCACCGGGTCTACCGGCGCCACGGTCACCACGCCGGCGCACCAGGCGCTGGCCAACCTGGTCGCCGAGGCGGGCACCACGCTGCTGAAGAACCGGGGCGGGACGCTGCCGCTGTCCGCCTCGGCCTCGGTGGCGGTGATCGGCCCGGCGGCCTCGGCCTCGCCGACCTACGCCGGCGGCGGCAGCGCCTATGTGATCCCGTCGTCGACGGTTACCCCGCTGGCCGGGATCAGGGCCGTGGACCCCGCCGCGGCGTACGCGCAGGGCCTCCCGGCCGACACCGCGCTGGCAGCCATACCCGCCGCGGACCTGTCCCCCGCCTACCCGTCCGGGGGCACTCCGTTCGGCGGCAGCTACACCGGGACGCTGACCGCGCCGGAAACCGGCACCTACGTGCTGGCCATCACCAACCCGTGCGGCTGCTACACGTCCACCTACCTTCGGGTGAACGGGAAAGAGCTGATCGACGACCCGAGCACGCCGCCGGTGCACACGTACTCGGCCGCGGTGCGCCTGACGGCGGGCACGAGGTACACGCTGTCGGTCAGCGGCGCTTCCTCGCAGCTGCTGTGGGCCACTCCGTCCGCGCTGGCGCCCGGCCTGTCCGCCGCCGTCGCCGCGGCGAAGGCGGCGTCCGCGGCGGTCGTGGTCGTCTCCGACGACACCGAGTCCGAGGCCGCCGACCGGCCGGGCCTGTCGCTGCCGTCGGCGCAGGACGAGCTGATCTCGGCGGTGGCGGCGGCGAACCCGCGCACGGTGGTGGTGATCGACGCGGGCGCGCCGGTCGCGATGCCGTGGCTGAGCAAGGTCGCGGCCGTGGTCGACGCCTGGTACCCCGGGCAGACCAGCGGCACGGCGCTGGCCAGCGTGCTGTTCGGCCGTACCGACCCGGGAGGCCACCTGCCGGTGACGTTCCCGGCGTCGCTCAGCCAGGTGCCCGCGTCGTCGCCGGCCTCGTTCCCCGGTAACGGGTCTGAGGTGCTGTACGCCGAGGGCGTCGACGTCGGGTACCGGTGGTACGACGCGAAGGGCGCGACGCCGCTGTTCCCCTTCGGCTACGGCCTGTCCTACACCTCGTTCGCGTTCCGGGACCTGCGGATAAGCCGTGCGGCGGTGACCGGCACCGCCGACCTGCGGGTCTCGGCTGTGGTGCGCAACACCGGATCCCGCGCCGGCAGCGATGTCGTCCAGCTGTACGTCGGCGACCCGGGGTCGACGGGCGAGCCGCCGCGTCAGCTGGCCGGGTTCGACCGGGTGACACTGGCCCCCGGGCAGTCGGCGCGGGTGTCGTTCACCCTCACGCCGCAGCAGCTGTCCTGGTGGAGCGACAGCGCAGGCGGCTGGACGGAGAGCCCCGGCGTCTACCGCGTCTTCGTCGGCGACTCCTCCGCCCTGGCGAACCTGCCGCTGCGCGGCGCGTTCGCGGTGACCGCGACGCCGGGCGCGCGGCAGGTTGTGGTGAGCGCGCCGTCCACGGTAACCGCGGGCAGGCCCTTCACCGCCCGGGTGACGCTGACGGCGGGCGGTAACCAGACGCTGCACGGTGTCCGGCTGTCGCTCCAGCTGCCGCAGGGCTGGACCGCGGCGCCAGCCGGCCGGACTGTGTTCGGCGCCGTCCGGCCGGGGCAGGCGATCGCCGCGACGTTCCGGGTGACGCCGCCGGCGGACTCGCCGGCCGTCAGCGCGGTGGTGCACGCGACCGCGACGATGGGGACCGCACAGCGGGAGAACGGGATCAGCGTCACCGTGCGGGCCCGCTGAGAGGCGGTCTCGCGCCGGGCTCTCCCGGAACCCCTCCCCGGGAGAGCCCGGGACCTGCCCGGCTGGTCCCGCTGCCCCGGGCTACGGCTGGCCCCGCTGCCCCGGGCTACGGCTGGCCCCGCAGCCGGGGCAGCGGCCCGGTCGGCAGCCGGGGCAGCGGCCCGGTCGGCGGGCCGAACGACAGCAGGGCCCGCTCCCCGATCAGCTCATATCCCAGCCGGGCGGCCTGGCGCAGGGGCCTGGCCCCGTCCGTGATCAGCACCACCTGGCTGACGCGCCCGCCGCCGCGCTCGCCGGCCCCGGCGAGCGCGGCCCGGCTCACGGCGAGCGACACCGCGACCCCATAGCCCCGGTGACGCAGTTCCGGCGGCGTGTAGACCATGCTGATCCGCACGGTCCGGGCCACCGGGCGGGTGACGGCGGCCAGCGCCACCGGGCTGCCGCCGGCTTCCCAGAAGATGGCGCCGCCGTAGCCGAGCAGCTCGTCCGCGGTCGCCTCCGGCGCCCCGGTAAGCTGCCCGACCTCCGCGCGGAACGCGCGCAGCCACTCGACGAGCAACGGCCGGTCCGCCGCGGTGGCGACCCGCGCCCGCCCGGCCGGCCCCTCGCCGGCGGGCCTGAGCCCGGCTATCCGGTACACCCGGCTGCGCCGGTGTACCCGGACGGCCACGCCGGCGCGCTGGCTCCACGCTGCCGCGAACGCGTCCGCCGCCGCGACCGGCGCGTCGACGCCGCACACGGACCGTCCTGCCCTGGCGAGTTCCGTGGCGAGCGCGGCGGCCATCTCCGGCGCCCGGCCCGCGATCAGCAGCGGGGCGGGCGGGTCGTGCAGGAAGGCGCCCCGCGGCCCGCCGCCGTCCGGCGGCTCCCACCAGCCGAACAGGCGGCCCGACGGGTCAGCCGCGGCGCCGTCCGGTACGGCGGGAGCCTCCCGGGCCTCCCGGGCATCCCGGGCATCCCGGGCCTCCTGGGCCTCCCGGGCATCCTGGGCCGCGGACAGCAGCAGCGTGTTCTCGGCCGCCTTCGACGTCAGGTAATCGCCGGCCACCGCCAGGAAAAGATCTAGATCGCGGGTCGTGCACCAGCCCATTCGGTCATGCTCCCCTATGCGCTCATGCCGGGGCTACCAGGGCCGCCGACGTCTGCTGGGGTCGTGAGGTTTACCGGGGCGCCGTGGTCCCGCCGGGAGGCGGGGCGTGCTGAGCAGAACCGAAAACCTGCGGGCAAGTAACATATCGCCTTCGATTATTGGCAGCCTGAGACGGAA
>DATGLH010000060.1:0-58895 GCA_035294225.1 Trebonia sp. | reverse complement strand
CAGCAGCACGTCATCGAAGGTGAGGCCTACCGGGGAAAACTTCGGCGACTCGGTCATGATGCCCTCACGGCTCGGCGCTGCCGCGCGTCCGCGCGCGTAGCGGCTGGTGACGGTGGGATGCTGCCATCCTACTCAACGGGCTCGCGGCCGATATCCTTCCGGGCGGCGTGGTGGCGACGCTCACCGGCCCGTCCGCGGGCGGAGACCACATGGGCCGGAACAATTCAAATCAGCGGCATCCCGAACGAGCGCGGCTGACTCTCCGCCGGACCGGCCATTAAAACCGAAAAAGACTTCACCGTGAAGAGAATAAACGGTATAGGTAGGGAAAACTTTCCGGATCATGGACGGCGGACGCGGGGGCCACGGCGTGCCGTGGCCCCCGCGTCCGCCGATTGCGCGCCCGCACCTTAGCGGGCGTGGCCGTGCGAGTCAGTGCGCGTGGCCGTGCGAGTGCCCCTGTGCGTCGGCCGGCTTCTCCTCTTCCGGCTTCTCGACGACCAGCGTCTCGGTCGTCAGCAGCATGCCGGCGATCGAGGCGGCGTTCTGCACCGCGGAGCGGGTGACCTTGACCGGGTCGATGACACCCTGCGCCGTCAGGTCGCCGTACTCGCCGGTGGCGGCGTTGTAGCCGTGCCCGACGGGCAGGCCGGCGATCTTCGCCACCACGACCGAGCCCTCCTGGCCCGCGTTCAGCGCGATCCAGCGGGCCGGCTCGGACAGCGCCCGGCGCACGATGGAGACGCCGGTCGCCACGTCACCGGTCTTGCCGAGGTCGTCGAGCCCGGCCGCGACGTGCACGAGCGCGCTGCCGCCGCCGGCGATGATGCCTTCCTCGATCGCGGCACGGGTCGCCGAAACGGCGTCCTCGACCCGGTGCTTCTTCTCCTTGACCTCGACCTCGGTCGCGGCGCCGACGCGCAGCACCGCGACGCCGCCGGACAGCTTGGCCAGTCGCTCCTGTAGCTTCTCGCGGTCCCAGTCGGAGTCCGTCGCCTCGATCTCGGTGCGGATCTGCCGGATGCGGTCCTCGATGGCGGCCTTGTCGCCCGCGCCATCGGTGATCGTGGTGTTGTCCTTCGTCACCACGATGCGGCGGGCGCGGCCCAGGCTCTCCAGGCCGATCGAATCGAGCTTGATGCCGAGTTCCTCGCTGACGACGGTCCCGCCGGTGAGCGTCGCGATGTCGGCGAGCATGGCCTTGCGCCGGTCGCCGAAGCCCGGCGCCTTCACCGCGGCGATGTTCAGCAGCCCGCGGATCTTGTTGACGACGAGCGTGGCGAGCGCCTCGCCCTCGACGTCCTCGGCGATCACGAGCAGCGGCTTCTTGGTCTGCGCGACCTTCTCCAGCAGCGGCAGGAAGTCCGCCATCGAGGAGATCTTGGACTGGTGGACGAGAACATAGGCGTCCTCGAGCACCGCCTCGAGGCGGTCCTGGTCCGTGATGAAGTACTGGGAGATGTAGCCCTTGTCGAACTGGAGGCCCTCCGTGAACTCCAGCTCAAGGCCCATCGTCGGCGACTCCTCGACGGTGACCACACCGTCCTTGCCGACCTTGTCGAACGCCTCGGCGATCAGCTCGCCGATCTTGGCGTCCTGCGCGGAGATCGTCGCGACGTGCGCGATCTCCTTCTGCTCGGTCACCTCGCGGGCGGACTTGAGCAGCCGCTCGGAGACCTCAGCCGCGGCGGCGTCGATGCCGCGCTTGAGGTCCATAGGGTTGGCGCCGGCCGCCACCGAGCGGAGCCCGAGGTGGACCATCGCCTGCGCGAGCACGGTCGCCGTGGTGGTGCCGTCGCCGGCGACATCGTTCGTCTTGGTGGCGACTTCCTTGGCGAGCTGGGCGCCGAGGTTCTCATACGGGTTCTCGAGCTCCACCTCCTTGGCGACGGTCACGCCGTCGTTGGTGATGGTGGGCGCGCCCCACTTCTTGTCGATGACGACGTTGCGACCGCGCGGGCCGAGCGTCACCTTGACGGCGTCGGCGAGCCGGTCCACGCCGCGCTCAAGCGAGCGGCGGGCATCCTCGTCGAACTCCAGGATCTTGGGCATTGGCTACCTCAACCTACGGTTGGATCAGGCTGGTACGTGAACGCCGGCGGCCCCTGGCCGCCGGGGGCCCGCCGGGGGCCCGCCGGGGCCAGGGCGCCGGAGGCGCGCACGGTGACTACTTCTCGATGATCGCGAGCACGTCGCGGGCCGAGAGCACCAGGTACTCCTCGCCCGAGTACTTCACTTCGGTGCCGCCGTACTTGCTGTACAGCACCACGTCACCGACCTTGACGTCAACCGGGACGCGCTTGGTGCCCGACTCGTCGAAGCGGCCGGGACCGACCGCGAGAACCTCGCCCTCCTGGGGCTTCTCCTTCGCGGTGTCCGGGATGACAAGCCCGGACGCGGTGGTCTGCTCCGCCTCAAGCGGCTTGACCACGATCCGGTCCTCCAGTGGCTTGAGAACAACCTTGGTGGCGGTCGTCACGATCTGACCTCCCCCTCCGGAAAGGCTAGCTAATGATGAGTTGCTTGCGAGGCGACCAGGGTTGGCCTGCCGTCGCGGGTGTCAGACCTGCCTCGTCGCATTAGCACTCTACATCATAGAGTGCCAATCGCATACTACATCCGGCGCTACTCCCACTCGATGGTGCCCGGCGGCTTGCTGGTGACGTCCAGGACCACGCGGTTGACCTCGCGGACCTCGTTGGTGATCCGGGTCGAGATCCGGGCCAGCACGTCGTAGGGCAGCCTGGCCCAGTCGGCGGTCATCGCGTCCTCGCTGGTGACCGGGCGCAGCACCACCGGGTGCCCGTAGGTCCTGCCGTCGCCCTGCACCCCCACCGAGCGGACGTCCGCGAGCAGCACCACCGGGCACTGCCAGACGGCCTGGTCCAGGCCCGCGGCGGTCAGCTCCGCACGCGCGATCGCGTCCGCCTCGCGCAGGATCTCCAGCCGCGGCGCGGTGACCTCGCCGACGATCCTGATGCCCAGCCCGGGACCGGGAAAGGGCTGGCGCCAGACGATCTCCGGCGGCAGCCCGAGTTCCTCGCCGACCCGCCGCACCTCGTCCTTGAACAGCCAGCGCAGCGGCTCGACCAGCCGGAACTTCAGGTCGTCAGGAAGCCCGCCCACGTTGTGGTGCGACTTGATGTTCGCCGTCCCGGTGCCGCCGCCGGACTCGACCACGTCCGGGTACAGCGTGCCCTGCACGAGGAACTCGGTCGACTCGCCGTGCGCTCCGGCCTCGGCGGTGATGTCCCTGGCCGCGCGCTCGAAGGCCCGGATGAACTCCCGGCCGATGACCTTGCGCTTGGCCTCGGGGTCGGTGACCCCGGCCAGTGCGCCGAGGAACGCCCCGGCGGCGTCCACCACGCGCAGGCTGACCCCCGTCGCCGCCACGAAGTCCTGCTCAACCTGCTCGGCCTCGCCCTTCCTCAGCAGCCCGTGGTCCACGAACACGCAGGTCAGCCGGTCGCCGATGGCGCGCTGCACCAGGGCGGCGGCGACGGCCGAGTCCACGCCGCCCGACAGGGCGGCGATCGCCCGGCCGCTGCCTACCTGCTCCCGGATCCGCGCGGTCTGTTCCTCGACGATGTTCACCATCGTCCAGGTGGGACGGCACCCGGCCGCGTCGAGGAAGCGGCGCAGGATCCGCGTCCCGTGCTCGGTGTGCATGACCTCCGGGTGGAACTGCACCCCGTACAGCCCGCGGGCCGGCGCCTCGACCGCCGCGGCGGGCGTCGCGGCGGTCCGCGCGGTCACCGTGAACCCGGGCGGGGCGGCGGTGGACGTGTCGCCGTGCGACATCCAGACGCTCAGCTCCGGGCCGAGCCCGGCCAGCAGCCGCCCGCCGCCGTCCACCACCTCCAGCGGCGTCCCGCCGTACTCGGCCGCGCCGGTGCGCTCGACCGTGCCGCCGAGCTCCCGCACCAGCACCTGGTGCCCGTAGCAGATGCCGAGCACCGGCACGCCGGCGTCGAACAGCCCGGCGGGCGCGGCGGGCGCGGCGGGCTCGTATACCGACGCCGGCCCGCCGGACAAGATGACGGCCTTCGGCCGCTTCGCCAGCATCTGGCTGACCGGCATCGTCGAGGGCACGATCTCGGAGTAGACGTGGCACTCGCGCACCCGGCGGGCGATCAGCTGGGCGTACTGCGCGCCGTAGTCAACGACCAGAACGGTGTCGAACCCGCCGGGCCCGGTCACACGCGCCCCCTTCCTTCCCCGCGTAGGGGCACAGTCTAGTTTCAGTTCGGCACGGCCCGGTGCGCCGGCGTCACCCGCAGCCGGGCGATCCGGCGGCCGTCCATCTCGGTGACCGTGATCGTGTAGCCGGGCACCTTGACCGAATCGCCCGCCGCCGGCAGTTCCCCGAGCGCGGCGAGCACGTAGCCGGCCACGGTCTCGTACGGGCCCTCGGGGAGCTCGATCCCGGTCTGTTCGGCGAACTCGTCCAGGTTGAGCAGGCCGTCCACCTCGACCTCGCCGCGGGGCAGCTTGGTGGCCGCTGCCTGCCCGATGTCGTACTCGTCCCTGATGTCGCCGATCAGCTCCTCGACCAGGTCCTCCAGGGTGACGATGCCCGCGGTGCCGCCGTACTCGTCGGCCACGATCGCCAGGTGGACCCGCTCCCTCCGCATCTCCGACAGCGCGGAAAGCACGGTCTTGCTGATCGGCAGGAACTTCACCGGCCGGACCACCTGGTCGACCAGGGCCGTGCGCGCGGGGGCCAGCGGCCCGAACAGGTCCCTGATGTGGACGAAGCCGACAACGTTGTCGTAGGAATCCTGGTAGACGGGCAGCCGCGAGTACGGCACGCTCGCGGCGATCCGGGCGGCCTCGCCCACGGACGTCCCGGCCGGGAGGAACTCCACCTCCGTCCGCGGCCGCAGCACCTCGCGGATCTGCCGTTTCCCCGCGTCGAAGACCTCGCCGACGATGCGCCGCTCGTCCGGGCTGAGCGCCTGGGTGCCGGTCACCAGATCGCGCAGTTCCTCCTCGGTCATCACCTGCCGGTTCTGCCGCGGGTCGCCGCCGAGCAGCGTGACGACCACGTTGACCGAGGCGGAGAGCAGCCACACCACCGGCCGCGCCAGCGACGCGATCCGGTCCAGCAGCGGCGCGGCCAGCAGCGCCAGCGACGCCGCCCGCTGCAACGCCAGCCGCTTCGGCGCGAGCTCGCCGAAGACCAGGCTGACGTAGGTGATGCACACGGTGACGACGGCGAAGGCCAGCGGCGCCGCCACCGCCCCGGACAGGCCCTGGCGCGTCAGCCAGGACCGGAACAGCGCGACGAGCGTGTCGGCGCCGAAGGCGCCGGACACCAGCGTCGCCAGCGTCACGCCGATCTGCACGGCGGACAGGAACCGGTTCGGGTCCGCCGCGAGCCGGGCGGCCTTCGCGCCGCGCCTGCCGCGCTTGGCCAGCGTCCGCACCTGGTCCTCGCGGAGCGATACCAGCGCCATTTCCGACCCGGAGAAGAACCCGCCGATGGACACGATGACAAGGACGATGATCGCGTCCCAGACGGCCGTGCTCACGCTGCGATCGCCGACTTCCTTCGCCGCCCGCCGGCGCCGGCCCGCGGGCGCGCTATCGCTCTGCCGCTCCCGGGCACGTGCCCTGGAGCAGTTTCCGTGTGCCCAGTCTAGATTGGATAGCCTATGCGTCCGGCGCACAAGCTTCAGGAGGCGACGTGAAACTGCTGGTTACCGGCGGCGCCGGATACATCGGCGGCGTGGTCGCCGCCAAGCTCGCCGAGTCCGGGCACCAGGTGACCGTCCTCGACGACCTGTCCACCGGGCACGCCGACGCGGTGCCGCCCGGTGCCGCGTTCATCCGCGGCACGATCCGCGCCGAGGCGAAAGCGGCGCTCGGCGGCGGCACCGACGCCGTGCTGCACTTCGCCGCCAGCTCGCTGGTCGGCGAGTCCGTCGCCGACCCGGCGAAGTACTGGTCCAACAACCTGGGCGGCACGCTCGCGCTGCTGGACGCGATGCGGGACGCGGGCACGGCGAGGATCGTGTTCTCGTCCACCGCCGCCGTCTACGGCGAGCCGGAGCAGACGCCGGTCACCGAGACCGCGCCCACCCGGCCCACGAGCCCCTACGGGGCCTCCAAGCTGGCCGTGGACACCGCGCTCGCCGAGTACGCCCGGCTGCACGGGTTCGGCGCGGTCAGCCTGCGGTACTTCAACGTCGCCGGGGCGTTCCGCACCGCCGCAGGCGGCTGGCTGGGAGAACGCCACTCGCCGGAGACCCACCTGATCCCGAGCGTGCTCGGGGACGGGAAGACGCAGCCTTCCGTTCGGATCAACGGAACCGATTACCCGACCCCCGACGGAACCTGCGTGCGCGACTACATACACGTCAGCGACCTGGCCGACGCCCACCTGCTCGCGCTCGGCGCGTGCGAGCCGGGACGGCACCGCGTCTACAATCTCGGCAACGGGGCGGGGTTCTCGGTGCGCGAGGTGATCGACGTGTGCCGTGAGGTGACCGGGCGGGAGATCGTCGCCGAGGAAGGGCCGCGCCGGGCGGGCGACCCCGCGATCCTCGTCGCGTCCTCGGAGCGGATCCAGGCCGAACTGGGCTGGCGCGCGACGCGCGACCTGCGTGCGATGGTCGCCGACGCGTGGCAGTGCGTCCTCGCGCGCGCCGCGCGGTGAGCACGTGCGCGTGGTTTGCTCCGGGGCGGGCCAACCTGATGGGCGAGCACACCGATTACAACGAGGGGCTGGTGCTCCCCTTCGCCCTCGCCCAGGGCGTGACCGCGACCGCCGCCGCCCGGCCCGGCCGGCTGCTGGTGCTGCGGTCGAGGCAACTGCCGGACGAACCGGTCACGGTGTCCCTGGACGCGCTGGAACCGGGTTCGGTGACCGGCTGGGCGGCCTATCCCGCGGGCGTCGCGTGGGCGCTGCGCGTGTCCGGGCACGCCGTCCCCGGCGCCTCGATCGACATCGACTCCGACCTGCCGGTGGGCGCGGGGGTGTCCTCCTCGGCCGCGCTCGAGTGCTCGGTGGCGCTCGCGCTCTGCTCGCTGGCCGGCGTGTCCGTCCCCCGGCGGGCGCTGGCCGCGATCGCGAAGCGGGCGGAGAACGAGTTCGCCGGCGCGCCGACGGGGATCATCGACCAGTTCGCCGCCCTGCTGTGCCGGGCCGGCCACGCAATGCTGCTGGACTGCGGGACGCTTGCGGTTACGCACGTGCCCTTCCGCCCCGCCGCCGCGGGTGTCGCCGCGCTGATCGTCGACACCCGCGTCACGCACGCCCTCGTCTCCGGCGAGTACGGCCAGCGGCGGGCGGAGTGCGAGGCGGCGGCCAGGCTGCTCGGCGTCCCGTCCCTGGGGTCGGTCGCCGACGCGCGCGCGGCCGAGCGGCTAGCCGATCCCGTGCTGCGGCGGCGGGCCCGCCACGTGATCTCCGACAGCGGCCGCGCCCGGGCGATCGCGACGGCGCTGAGCGGCCAGGAGGCCGCCGGGTCGCCCGCGATCTACCGGTTCATCGGGCAGCTGCTGACCGAGGCGCACGTGTCGCTGCGGGACGACTTCGAGGTCTCCTGGCCGGAGGCCGATACCGCGGTAGAAGCCGTGACCGCGGCGGGCGCCTATGGCGCCCGCATGATCGGCGGCGGCTTCGGCGGCTCGGTACTCGCCCTCGTCCCGGCGGACCGCCTGGCCGCCGTGCGCGCCGGGGTGACCGAGACGTTCACGCGGCGCGGGTGGACGCCGCCGGAGTTCCTCGACGCGGTGCCGTCGGCGGCGGCACGCCGGGTCCGGTAACCCGGCCCGCCCCGGCAGGCCCGGCTACAGGCTCCCGGCAGCCCCGGCAGGCCCGGCTACAGGCTGGCGACGTCCGCCTGCTTGGCGCGGACCGCCTCGGCGGCCGTGCGCAGCGCGGCGAGCTCGGCGTCCGTCAGGTCGCGCTCGATCACCCGGCGGACGCCGGACGCGCCGATCTCCGCCTCCACGCCGAGGTAGACGCCGCTGATCCCGTACTGGCCGTCGACCCATGCGCAGACCGGCATGACGGCGCCGGAGTCCTCCGCCACCGCGCGGGCCATCCGGGCGGCCGCCGCCGACGGCGCGTAATACGCCGAGCCGGTCTTGAGCAGCGCGACGATCTCGCCGCCGCCGCCCCGGGTCCGCTCCACCAGGGACTCGATCTCGGCGTCCGGCAGCAGCGAGGAGAGCGGCTTGCCGCCGACGAAGCAGGCCGACGGCACCGGCACCATCGTGTCGCCGTGCGACCCGAGCGTCAGCGTGGTCACCGAGCCGACCGGCACGCCGAGCTTGTCCGCCACGAAGTACGAGAACCGGGCTGTGTCCAGCATGCCCGCCTGACCGAGCACGCGGTGAGCCGGGAACCCGGACACCTTCGCGGCGAGCGCGGTCATCTCGTCGAGCGGGTTGGACACGACGATGAGCACGGCCTCCGGCGCGTGCTTGACGACGTTCTCCACCACGTTCCGGACGATCTTGGCGTTGACCTCGATCAGGTCCATGCGGCTCATGCCGGGCTTGCGGGGAAGGCCCGCGGTGATCACGACGATGCCCGCGCCGGCGATGGCCTCGTACCCCTCGCCGTCCGGGCCGGTCGTCTGGCCGGTCACCTTGGTCTCGAACCCCTCGATCGGCCGCGACTGGTTCATGTCCAGCGCGAGCCCTTCCGGCCTGCCCTCGATGATGTCGGTGAGCACGACCTCCTCGAACAGGTCGTACTCGGCGAGCCGCTGGGCGGTGGTCGAGCCGTAGAAGCCGGCGCCGATGACGGCTACCTTCCCGGTACGTGACATTTCGTGAGATCTCCCTTGTGGTCAGATGTCCATCGCGGCACGCAGGTTAGCGTCCAGCGCGGCGAGGAACTCCTGCGTGGTCAGGTACGGCGTGTCCGGACCGACCAGCAGCGCCAGGTCCTTGGTCATCTGGCCGCCCTCGATGGTCTGCACGCAGACCTTTTCCAGCGTCTTCGCGAACTCCGTGACCGCCGGGGTGCCGTCGAGCTTGCCCCGGTGCGCCAGCCCGCGCGTCCAGGCGAAGATCGAGGCGACCGGGTTGGTGGAGGTCGGCTTGCCCTGCTGGTGCTGGCGGTAGTGCCTGGTCACGGTGCCGTGGGCGGCCTCCGCCTCCACGGTGCGGCCGTCCGGCGTCATCAGCACGCTGGTCA
This sequence comes from Trebonia sp., assembly GCA_035294225.1. Taxonomy (GTDB): domain Bacteria; phylum Actinomycetota; class Actinomycetes; order Streptosporangiales; family Streptosporangiaceae; genus Trebonia. The sequence goes on along the minus strand of DATGLH010000060.1, from coordinate 49,738 downwards.
TCAGCCCCAGCGAGCCGTATCCCTGGGCCACCACGTCGGACTGCACGTCGCCGTCGTAGTTCTTGCACGCCCAGACGATGCCGCCCTCCCACTTGAGCACCTGGGCGACCATGTCGTCGATCAGGCGGTGCTCGTAGGTGATGCCCGCGGCCTCGAACTCGGCCTTGAACTCCGACTCGTAGACCTCGGCGAAGATGTCCTTGAACCGCCCGTCGTAGGCCTTGAGTATCGTGTTCTTCGTCGACAGGTACAGCGGGAACCCGCGGTCGATCGCGTAGCGCATGGTGGCCCGCGCGAAGTCGCGGATCGAGTCGTCGTAGTTGTACATGGCCATCGCCACGCCGCCGCCGGCGAACTTCGCCACTTCGAGCTCGATCGGCCGCCCGTCGGCGGCGTCGGGCACGTAGGAGATCGTCACGGTGCCCGGTCCCGGGACCACGAAGTCGGCCGCCTTGTACTGGTCGGCGTGCGCGTGCCTGCCGATGATGATCGGCTTGGTCCAGCTTGGCACCAGCCGCGGGATGTTCGAGATCACGATGGGCTCGCGGAAGATGACGCCGCCGAGGATGTTCCTGATCGTCCCGTTCGGGGACCGCCACATCTTCTTCAGGCCGAATTCAGCCACCCGTGCCTCGTCCGGGGTGATCGTGGCGCATTTCACGCCGACCCCGTGCCGCGCGATGGCGTGTGCCGCGTCGATTGTCACCTGGTCGTCGGTGGCGTCCCGGTGCTGGACGGACAGGTCGTAGTACTCCAGGTTGATATCCAGGTACGGGAGTATCAGCTGGTCCTTGATGAACTGCCAGATGATCCTGGTCATCTCGTCGCCGTCTAGCTCGACGACGGGATTGGCCACCTTGATTTTGGACATGTTGCTTGCTTTTCCCTTTTCCCTAAACGCGGCAGTACCAGGCCCGCGACCAGCAGGCCGGCGCCGAGGACGGTGAGCGTGAGCACGTCGGTCATCCGCTTCCTGGAGGCGAGCAGCCCGGCCAGCCGGGCGGGCAGCGCGAACCGGGCGGCCGCGGCCGCCAGCAGCGCCGAGCCGGCCACCGCCCCGCCCGCGCCCCCGCCCCGAGACCCCTGATACCAGGCAATGTACACGCCCGCGGCCACGGCGACGAGGACGGCGAGGTACGGGACGGCCCCGGCCATGCCGACCCGGCCGGAACGGGCCTGCGCGCGCGCCGCCCGCCTGGCCGCTGTCCGGCTGCCCGCCGGCCGCCTGGCCGCCGCCGGCGGGACCGGCGCCGGCGGCGGCGCGGGGGGAGGGTCCGGCGGCGGCGGCCAGGGATCCGCGGCCCAGCCTCCGGTCCGCGCCGCCTGCCGTTCCTGATTCCCCGAACGCATGGTGGCGGCTCTGCCGGCGTCAGCCCGTCCCCTGACGCCTTCCCGGCCGGGCGGTGCGTGCCGCGTCTTTGACGTCATCGCGCTTTCACAGCCAGGCCTGGGTGACTGCCACGGTCGGCATGGACGACCTCCTCGGTCAGCCGGGACCCTCGCTGGCGGGTATCGTCGCCGCGCGTCCCGGCGAGTCCGGCGGACGCTGCCCGCGGAGCCTCCGCCGCGTAAACGGGGTGCCCGAACTTCATTATCGCCTCCCGCGGCCAGCCGCGTGGCGGCGGCCAGCCTTCTGGCTGCTAGCTGGGCAGTTTACCGGCGGCGGGACGGGGCCGCTGCGCGCGGTCCCCCGGCGGGCCGCCGGTGGCGATAGCCGCCATCCGACTTACGTATACCGCAAACCTTTCACGGTATAGCCGCGTGCGGGGACGGTAACGCTACAGTGAGATAAGGGTCACGTCTTCGATAGACGGGAGGGTCTGGCGTGGACACGCCTTACATTCGCATAGAGGACACCGGGGAACTCATTCCTCTGCGCGGCGATGTCACCACGGTCGGACGCGGTCTCGGGGTCGACATCCGGCTGGACGACCCGAGCGTGTCCCGCCTGCACGCCGAAATCGTGCGGCGCGGCCCGTACGTTTACGTATCCGACCTCGGATTATCACGGAACGGCACCCGGGTGAATGGCCGGCCGGCCGGCCGCCGGGTGCTGGACGACGGTGACGTGCTCAGCTTCGGCTCGGCGCGGTGCAAGATCGTAGGGGTCCCGCGCGAGGAACTGGCCGCGGAGGCCGAACTGCGGCGCTCCGCGGCTCCCGAGCTGACGCGCAGGGAACTCGACGTGCTCGTCTCGCTGTGCCGTCCCGCGCTGTCCGACGACGCGTTCGTCACACCCGCCACCCCCAGGGAGATCGCCAGCGACCTGGTGGTGAGCGAGGCGGCGGTCAAGCAGCACCTGCTGCGGCTCTACCAGAAGTTCCGGGTGCCCGGGGGCCCCAACCGGCGCACCCGGCTGGCCAACGAGGTCATCGCGCTCGGCCTGGTCCGGCCCCTGGCCGAGTACGGGTCAGGGCAGGTGCAGCACGCCCACGGCATGGCCGAGCAGCCGCTGCTGGACCGAGTGCAGCACGCCGCCCAGTGAGGGCAGCATGTGCGGCAGCATCCAGCTCGTGGCCGGCCAGATCAGCGGCGGCTGGGAGAGCGCCGAGGTGACCATCGCCAGGGCCAGCGCCCAGCACGCGATGATGGCGACCGCCATGGCCGCCCGGCTGCGGACCACCGTGGCGGATATCCGCCGCAGCTGACGCCGCGGCGAGCGTGACCCCGGGCCGGCCGCGTACCAGGCGACGGCGGCGGCCGCCGCCCAGCCGCCCGCCGCGGGCAGGGTCCGGGTATGCGCGAACACGACCGATGCCGCCGCGGCGACGGCGGCCGCGAAGAGCGCGAACGGGGCGAGCGCCACGGTGGTGAGCAACGCGCGCACGACCGTCCACGGCGCGGTCGCGATCACCACGACGATGTCGCTGGGCCGCGCGCCGTACGCCGAACGCCGCGCCGCCAGCCCGGTCTGCGCCCGGTCCGCGGCTCGCAGCAGGGTGATCACCGCGAGCGCGAGCGCCGTCCCGGCGACCGGCAGCAGCACGCTGAGCGCCACGGCCCCGACCCCCAGCGCCAGGAGGACCAGGCCGTGCCCGGCGGCCGGCGCCCTGGCGGCCTGCCCGCGTCCGGCGGGCCGCGCCCGCTCCTGCGACGGCGCGGGCGCGGTCCCGCCGTTTGCCGCCGCCGCACCCGCCCGGGAGTAGTCGACAGGCGGCAGCAGGTCGGCCACGTCCGCCGCGGCCTCGGCCGGGCCGGGATACCCCGGCCGCGCGGGCGGGTACCCGGGCGCCCCCGGCGGCGGGACGCCCGCGGCGCCCCACCATGGGCTGTCCAGCTCATGCCACGGGGCGGCGGCAGGCGCGAGCAGCGTGCCGTCCGGCCCGGCGGCCGCCGGGAAGCCCGGGCACAGCCCGGCGCACTGCTCGGCCAGCCACCGGGCCGGCGGCCGCTTCCCCGGGTCCACGTCCAGCGCCGCCTTGACCAGCGGCAGCAGCGGCTGCGGGACGCCGTCGAGTTCCGCCTTCCCCTGGAGCACCCGGAAGAAGATCGTCTGGTACGTTCCCGTGCCGTACGGCTGCCTGCCGGTCGCGGCGAAGGCCACCGTGGCGCCCCATGAGTGCACGTCGGACGCCCCGCTGCTCGGCCGGCCCTCGATGACCTCGGGCGCCAGGTAGCCGGGCGTGCCCATCACCATGCCGGTCTGGGTCAGCCGGGTCGCGTCCGGGATGTGCGCGATGCCGAAGTCGATCACGACCGGCTGCCCGTCCATGAGCATGACGTTCCCGGGCTTGAGGTCGCGGTGCACCACCCCGGCGGCGTGGATCGCGGCGAGCGCCGAAGCCAGGCCGCCGGCCAGCCGCGCGAGCTCGGCGCCGCGCAGCGGGCCGTCCCCGCGCACCACGTCGTCCAGCGTCCGGCCGGGGACGTACCTGGTCACGATGTACGGCGACGGCCCGGCGACGTCCGCGTCGAGGATCTCGGCCACGTACGGGCTGCGCACCCGCCGCATGGTCTCCACCTCACGGAACAGGCGCCTGCGGGCGTTCGGGTCCGTGCTTACCGCGGGTCCGAGGAGCTTGACCGCGACCCGCCGTCCGTCCCAGTCGCGGGCAAGGTAGACCACGCCCATCCCGCCCTCGCCGATCTTCTCAAGCAGGCGGTATGGCCCGATCTTGCCCGGGAGCGATTCCAATGCAGGCATGGTCCTCCCAGACTACGGTGCGTCATCCCGATTTTCGGTAAAGCCTCGATTACGGCCGCTACGAACCCGTGACCAGGCGGCGCAGGGCCTGAGCCGCCTGGGCGTTGTTCTCGGCGTGCGCGACGAGGGCGCTGGCCAGGGCGCTGGCCCACTGCTGCACGGGAACGCTCTGCCTGGACAGCACCACGCCGCGGACCTCACGGCAGATCTCCGCGACCGGCCGGCCGTTCTTCACCTCCAGCGTCAGGACCTGGTCCCCGAGCCGGACCGCGACCTTGGAGATCTCACCGGGACGGCCGCGCACCCGGTCGGACACGGACCGGGTGCGCTCGACCGTCACGTATTCGGGCGGCAGCGCCTCGCTGAGCGCCTTGCTGAGGACACGGGCGTATATCGCCACGTCGGCGCTGTCCACCCGCAGCGCGGCCGTGACCATCTCAAGCGAGAGCGGATCGCCGGGCTCAGTCATCTGTCGTCTCTGCTCACTTCTAACGTCCCTCGAAGACGGCTTTCCCGGGGCCGTTCTCGATAAAGCTGCGCATGCCCGACTTCTGGTCTTCGGTGGCGAACAGGGCGGCGAAGTGCAGCCGCTCGACCTCGAGCCCGGTGGCCAGGTCCACCTCAAGGCCCCTGTCGACGGCCTGCTTCGCCGCGCGCAGGGCCAGCGCCGGGCCGGCGGCGTACCTGGCCACCATCTCCCGCGCCGCCTGGTAGACCTCGCCGTCCGGCACCACCTTGTCGGCCAGTCCGATCGCCAGCGCCTCGCCGGCCGGCACGTGCCTGCCGGTGAAGATCAGGTCCTTGGCTCTCGCGGGGCCGATCAGCCGCGGCAGCCGCTGAGTGCCGCCCGCGCCGGGGATGATTCCGAGCAGGATCTCCGGCTGCCCGACCTTCGCGCTCTCGCCGAGCACCCGGAAGTCGGCGCACAGCGCGAGTTCCAGCCCGCCGCCGAGCGCGTAGCCGGTGACGGCCGCCACCACCGGCTTGGGGATCCCGGCGACAGCGGTGAACGCGGCCTGCAGCCGGGCCGAGCGTGCCGCCATCTCCGCGAAGCCCAGGCCGGCCATCTCCTTGATGTCGGCGCCGGCCGCGAAGACCCGCTCGCCGCCGTAGAGGATGACGGCGCGGACCGCCGCGTCCGCGGACACCTCGGCCGCCGCCGCGGCGATCTCCTCCTGGACCCGCGCGTTGAGCGCGTTCATCGGCGGCCTGTCCAGCCGGATCGTCGCGATGCCGTCCGCCGCCTCGACCCGCACGAACTCGCCCAAGCCACCCACCTCCGCAGTCGCGATGCCTTACATGTGAACCAGTACCAGATTCCGGCCGGCCTTGGCGATGTCCGGGTCGCCCGAGGTGGGCACGGCGCGGCCGCGCTCCGCGGCGGCCAACGCGGCATGGACGTCGGCAATATCCGGCCGGGGCGTCCGCCCGATCCCGGTGCCGGTTTCCCCGGCGCGCTCCGCCGTACTATTGTTCATCCCGCGGTCATACCCGCTGTTCATTCCGCGGTCATACCCGCCGGCCGCATGTCAGCGGAGGTCGCCATTGGTCATGCCGGCGGGCGCCTCCGGGTAGGTGACCAGCCCGAGCTCGGCGCGGCTGGCGAGCAGCGGATGCCTGGGCAGCACCCGGACGGTGTAGCCGAACGGCCCGGGACGGCCGAGTTCCACCGCCCCGGAGAACCGGGCCAGCTGCCCCGGCACGGACTCGTCGGCGGCCAGCGTGACATAGGACGGGTCGATGATGTCGTCGTCATCGCCCGGCTGCCCGTAGACGACCTCGACCGACACGTCGGACGCGGTCAGGGCGCCGAGCGCCGCGGTCACCCGCACGTTCAGCACGGCGCCCAGGTTCGGCTCGGCACCGTCCGCCTCGACGTGCTCGATCCGCACCGACGGCCACTCCTGCCTGACCCGCGCCTTCCACGCGGCGAGTTCGCGCGCCGCGCCGAACCCGCCCGCGGCCAGCGCCCTCGACGACGCGGCGGCGGGCGCGTACAGGTGCGTCACGTAGTCGCCGACCATGCGGTCCGCCTGCACCAGCGGACCGAGGCTGCGCAGCGTATGCCGGATCATCTCGACCCAGCCGGCCGGGACGCCGTCCGGGCCGACGTCGTAGAACAGCGGCGCCACGGACTTGGCGAGCAGTTCGTACAGCGCCGACGCCTCGAGCTCGTCCCGGCGGACCGGGTCGGCCACGCCGTCAGCCGTCGGGATCTCCCAGCCGTTGGCGCCGTCGAACCACTCGTCCCACCAGCCGTCTCGCACCGATACGTTCAGGCCGCCGTTGAGCGCCACCTTCATGCCGGAGGTGCCGCACGCCTCAAGGGGGCGCAGCGGGTTGTTCAGCCAGACGTCACAGCCCTGTACCAGGTAGTGCGCCAGCGCCATGTCGTAGTCGGGCAGGAAGACGATCCGGCGGCGCACGGCGTCGGCGTCCGTGAACCGGACCATCTGCTGGATGAGCCGCTTGCCGCCCTCGTCGGCCGGGTGCGCCTTGCCCGCGATCACGATCTGGACGGGCCGGTCGGGGTCGAGCAGCAGCCCGGTGAGCCGCTCCGGGTCGTTGAGCATCAGCGTCAGCCGCTTGTACGACGGCACCCGGCGGGCGAACCCGATCGTCAGCACGTTCTCGTCCAGCACGTCGTCGATCCAGGTCAGCTCGGCGCCGGACGCGCCGCGCTGCCGCCAGGACTCCCGCAGCCGGCGCCTGGTCTCGGCCACCAGCCGGGCGCGCAGCTGCCGCCGGATGTCCCACAGCCGCGCCGCGTCCGCCGACGCGGCGGAGGCGGAGTCGCCGAGCTCGGCGACCTCCCTGGCGACCCAGGTCGGCGCGTGCACGCCGTTGGTGATCGAGCCGATCGGCACCTCCGCGGTGTCGAACCCGGGCCACAGGCCGGCGAACATCTCCCGGCTGACCTGGCCGTGCAGCAGGGAGACCCCGTTGACCCGCTGCGCGAGCCGCATGCCCATCACGGCCATGTTGAACACGTGCGGGTCTCCGCCGGGATAGGTTTCCGCGCCGAGCGCGAGCACCCGCTCCAGCGGCAGCTCCGCGCCGCCCGCGGCGTCCGCCGCGAGGTACCGCTCCACCAGTTCCCGCGGGAACCGGTCGATCCCGGCAGGCACCGGCGTGTGCGTGGTGAACACCGTGCCCGCCCGGCACATCTCGAGCGCCTCGTCGAAGCTCAGCCCGGCCGCCACGTACTCGCGGATCCGCTCCAGCCCGAGGAACCCCGCGTGCCCCTCGTTGGTGTGGAACACCTCAGGCTCGGGGTGCCCGGTGATCGCGCAGAACGCGCGGACCGCGCGCACCCCGCCGATGCCAAGCAGCAGCTCCTGGCGGAGCCGGTGCTCGCTGCCGCCGCCGTAGAGCCGGTCGGTCACCTCGTGCAGCGCCGGCTCGCTGCCCTCGACGTAGGAGTCGAGCAGCAGCAACGGCACCCGGCCCACCTGCGCCAGCCAGACCTGGGCGGTCAGCAGCTTGCCGCCGGCCAGCCCCACCGCGACGCGGACCGGCTCGCCGCCAGCGGTGCGCAGCAGCGTCAGCGGCAGGCCGTTCGGGTCGTCGGCCGGGTAGCGCTCGGCCTGCCAGCCGTCCGCCGACAGCGACTGGGTGAAGTACCCGTGCCGGTAGAGCAGGCCCACGCCGATCACCGGCACGCCGAGGTCGCTGGCCGACTTGAGGTGGTCGCCGGCCAGGATCCCGAGGCCGCCGGAGTACTGCGGCAGCACCGCGGTGATGCCGTACTCGGGCGAGAAGTAGGCGATCGCGCTGGGCAGCTCCTCGGCTGCCCCCGCCGCGCCCGACTGGTACCAGCGCGGCTCGCTGGTGTAACGGCGCAGGTCGGCGACGACCGCGTCCAGGCGGTGCAGGAAGTCCTCGTCGCCGGCCAGCTCGGCGAGCTGGCCGGGCCGCATCGAGCTCAGCATCGCCACCGGGTCGCCGCCGGACGCGGCCCACCCCGCCGGGTCTATCGACTTGAAGAGCTCGACCGCCCCCGGGTGCCAGGACCAGCGGAGGTTGAGCATCAGGTCGTGCAGCGGCGCGAGCGGCTGCGGCAGCGTCACGCGGACGGTGAAACGTCGGATCGCTCTCACGGGGAGCCATCATAGGTGCCAGCCGGACCCGCCGACGGCCCATTGCCGGGAGGGCCGTCTCACACAGGCCGGCTAGTGCATGGGAACGGCGAGTGGGTACGGTGACCGCGTGATCGGACGTATCCCCATCCTCGACATCGAGCCCGTGGTGGAATGCGGGCGCCGCCCGGCCAAGGCGGTGGTCGGCGAGACTTTCCAGGTCAGCGCCACTGTCATCATCGAAGGCCACGGCACGCTTGGCGCTGGCGTGGTGCTGCGGGACCCGGCGGGCACGGCCGGCCCGCTGGTGCGCATGCGCGAGCTCGCGCCGGGGACGGACCGTTACGGCGCCGACGTGACCGTGACGAGCGAGGGCACCTGGCAGTTCCACGTGGAGGCGTGGAGCGACCCGATCGCGCACTGGCATCACGACGCCGCGATCAAGATCCCGCGCGGCCAGGACGTCGAGCTCATGCTGACGGAGGGGGCGCTGCTCTTCGAGCGGGCGGCGCGGGCGATCAGGCAGCCTCCCGGCGCCGCCCGCCCGGCCGCCGCCCGCGCGGTGCTCACCGCGCTCGCCAGGAAGCTGCGCGACCGCGGGCTGCCGCCGTGGGACCGGCTGGCGGCCGCCGAGCGGCCCGAGGTCAGGGAGATCCTCGCCAGGTACCCGCTGCGCGACCTCGTCACGCGGTCCGGGCGGCTGCCCGTGCTCGTGGACCGGCCGCGCGCGCTCTACGGAGCCTGGTACGAGTTCTTCCCGCGCTCGGAGGGCGTGCAGTTCGACCCCATGGGCCGCCGGGAGCCGGTGTCCGGAACGCTGCGGACCGCCGCGCGCCGGCTCGAGGCGATCGCCGCCATGGGGTTCGACGTCGTCTACCTGCCGCCGATCCACCCGATCGGGACGACCTTCCGCAAGGGGCGCAACAACACCCTGGAGGCCAGGCCCGGCGATCCCGGCTCGCCGTGGGCGATCGGCTCCGCCGAGGGCGGGCACGACGCGATCCACCCCGATCTCGGCTCGTTCGCCGACTTCGCCGCGTTCGTGTCCAAGGCCAGGGACCTCGGCCTGGAGGTGGCGCTCGATCTCGCGCTCCAGGCGTCCCCGGACCATCCCTGGGTGAAGGAGCACCCGGAGTGGTTCACCACGCGGGCCGACGGGTCGATCGCGTACGCGGAGAATCCGCCGAAAAGGTACCAGGACATCTACCCGCTCAACTTCGACAACGATCCCGAGGGCATTTACGCGGAGATATCGCGGATCGTGCGGCTATGGATGGGCTACGGCGTGCGGATATTCCGGGTGGACAACCCGCACACCAAACCGGTGAGGTTCTGGGAGCGGCTGCTGGCGGACATCCGGCGGACCGACCCGGACGTGCTGTTCCTGGCCGAGGCGTTCACCCGCCCGGCGATGATGCACACGCTGGCGAAGATCGGGTTCCACCAGTCGTACACCTATTTCACCTGGCGCAACGGCAAGGACGAGCTGACCGAGTACATGCAGGAGCTGTGCGGCCCGGCCGCCGCCTACATGCGGCCGAACTTCTTCGCCAACACCCCCGACATCCTGTCGGAGTACCTGCAACACGGCGGGCCGCCGGCCTTCAAGATCCGCGCCGTGCTCGCGTCCATGCTCAGCCCCTCCTGGGGCATCTACTCGGGTTACGAACTGTGCGAGAACACGCCGCTGCGCCCCGGCAGCGAGGAGTACCTGGACTCGGAGAAGTACCAGTACCGGCCGCGTGACTGGGAGGCGGCGGCGCGGGACGGCCTGGGGATCGCCCCGTTCATCGCGGAGCTGAATCGGATCAGGAAATCGCACCTGGCATTGCACTGGCTGCGTAATCTACGCTTCCATCACGTAGACCAGCCGGAGCTGATCTGCTTCTCGAAGCGAGTGCCGGAACGGGAGATAACCGCGGCCGGGACCGGTACGGGAAGCGCCGGGGGGGCGAGTACCATCGCGGAGAGATCCTCCGCGGCGGCAGCGCCGCAGGCGGGGGGACAGGGCGGCGGCGTTTCCGACACCGTCCTGGTAGTAGTGAACCTTGACCCGCACCAGGCCAGGGAGGCCACGGTCTGGCTTGACATGCCCGCGCTGGGGATGGATTGGCACGAGGGGTTCACCGTCACGGATGAGCTCAGCGGCGATTCGTACCGGTGGGGGCAGGCCAACTACGTGCGCCTCGACCCGGCCGTGCGGCCCGCACATATCTTCACCGTCACGCGTGACCTGGCCTGACGAATCAGCCTGGCACGCGCCGGCCGCGCATACCCAGGAGACCCGAGCAGTGACAGAGCACGAGCCGGCCGCCGGCCGGCCAGCCCCGGCACCGCATCACGTCGGCCTCGCCGACCCGCAGTCCGCCATTAATTTCCAGGAGCCGTTCGCCTCGCCGCCGAGCGAGCCGGTCCCCGACTTCGCCCTCGACCGTCCGCGGGATCCGGAGTGGTACCGGCGGGCGGTCTTCTACGAAGTGCTCGTCCGCGGCTTCCAGGACGCCAACGGCGACGGCACGGGCGATCTCAGGGGCCTGACCTCGCGGCTGGACTACCTGCAGTGGCTCGGGATCGACTGCATATGGCTGCTGCCGATCTACGACTCGCCGCTTCGCGACGGCGGCTACGACATCTCCGACTACATGCGGATCCTGGGCGATTACGGGAACATCGCCGACTTCGTGGAGCTGGTCGAGGAGGCGCACAAGCGCGGTATCCGGGTCATCGCCGACCTGGTCATGAACCACACCAGCGACCAGCACCCGTGGTTCCAGGCGAGCCGCAGCGACCCGGACGGCCCGTTCGGCGACTTCTACGTGTGGTCCGACGACCCGGACAAGTACGCCGAGGCGCGGATCATCTTCGTCGACACCGAGACGTCCAACTGGACGTTCGACCCGGTGCGCGGCCAGTACTACTGGCACCGGTTCTTCTCCCACCAGCCGGACCTGAACTTCGAGAACCCCAGGGTCCAGGACGCGATGATCGAGGTGCTGCGGTTCTGGCTCGACCTCGGCATCGACGGCTTCCGGCTGGACGCCGTGCCCTACCTCTACGAGCGCGAGGGCACCAACTGCGAGAACCTCAAGGAGACGCACGAGTACCTCAAGCGGATCCGCGCCGAGGTGGACAAGCTGTACCCGGACCGGGTGCTGCTCGCCGAGGCCAACCAGTGGCCGGCCGACGTGGTCCAGTACTTCGGCGACCCCGAGACCGGCGGGAACGAGTGCCACATGTCGTTCCACTTCCCGCTGATGCCGCGCATCTTCATGGCCGTCCGGCGGGAGCAGCGCTACCCCATCTCGGAGATCCTGGCCCAGACGCCGAAGATCCCGGCCGGCTGCCAGTGGGGCATCTTCCTGCGCAACCACGACGAGCTGACGCTGGAGATGGTCACCGACGACGAGCGGGACTACATGTACGCCGAGTACGCCAAGGACCCGCGGATGAAGGCGAACATCGGGATCCGCAGGCGCCTGGCCCCGCTGCTCGACAACGACCGCAACCAGCTTGAGCTGTTCACCGCGCTGCTGCTGTCCCTGCCCGGCTCGCCCGTCATGTACTACGGCGACGAGATCGGCATGGGCGACAACATCTGGCTCGGCGACCGGGACGGCGTCCGCACGCCCATGCAGTGGACCCCGGACCGCAACGGCGGCTTCTCAAGCTGCGACCCGCAGCGGCTGTACCTGCCGCCGATCATGGACCCGATCTACGGCTACCAGTCGCTGAACGTGGAGGCGCAGCAGCGCAGCCCCGGGTCACTGCTGCACTGGACCCGGCGGATGATCGAGATCAGGAAGCGGCACCCGGTCTTCGGGCTCGGCGCGTACGAGGAGCTCACCTCGAGCAACCCCAGCGTGCTGGCCTTCGTCCGCGAATACGCCGACCCGGAAGGGCATGACGCCACCGACCGGATACTGTGTGTCAACAACCTGTCGCGGTTCCCCCAGCCGGTAGAGCTGGACCTGCGCAGGTTCATCGGCGTCACGCCGGTGGAGTGCATGGGCGGCGTGACCTTCCCCCCGGTCGGGGAACTGCCGTACCTGCTCACCCTGCCCGGACATGGCTTCTACTGGTTTCAGCTCCCGCCGGCGAGGGAGGAACATGACCGATGATCCCAGCGGCGGGATCGGGATGGCGAGGCGATGGCTTTCGAGGACGCGCTAGCGGCGTGGCTGGTCAGGCAGCGGTGGTTCGCCGGCAAGGGACGCGGGCTGCGCGATCTGGCGATCGTCGCGGACACCGAGATCATCGGCGGCGACCCCGGACTGCGGCACCTGATCGTCACGGTCTCGCACGGGACGACCGTCGATTACTACCAGGTGCTGGCCGGGCTGCGCGGCAGCCTGCCCGACCAGCTCCGGCACGCCCGCATCGGCGCGGCCGACGACGGCCGGCAGGCCTACGACGCGCTGCACGACTCGGACCTGACCAAGCCGCTGCTCGCGGGCATCGCCGCCGACAGCGCCGTCGGCTCGCTGCAGATGCGCAGGGTGCCCGGCGCCCGGTTCGAGACCGGGCTGGACAGCCTCGTGATCAGCAGCGAGCAGAGCAACACCAGCCTGGTCTACGGCGAGGAGTCGATCCTCAAGGTCTTCCGCCGGCTCTCCCCGGGGCCGAACCCCGACCTCGAGGTGACCGCCGCGCTCTCCCGGCTGGGGTCGCCGCACGTGGCCGAGCCGCTCGGCTGGATAGAGACCAGGCTGGAGGGCGTGTCCACCAGCCTGGCGATCCTGTCCAGGTACCTGCGGCTGGCGTCCGACGGCTGGTCACTGGCGGCGACGAGCGTGCGGGACCTGTACGCGATGGAGGGCATGGAGGGCGGCGCGGCCGCCGGCGTGCGGGCGGCCGACGCCGGCGGCGACTTCGCCGGGGAGGCGCGCCGGCTCGGCATCGCGACCGCGGAGGTGCACGCCGACCTGGCCGCCGCCTTCGGCGCCGACGAGCTCGGCCCGGACGCGGTCGGCGAGCTTACCGAGCAGATGTTCAGGAAGCTGGATCTGGCCAGGGCCGCGGTGCCGGAAATCGGGCGGTACGCCGAGATGATCGGCGACGCGTACTCCAGCCTCGCCAAGCTCCGGGGGCCGTTCCCGGTCCAGCGCGTGCACGGCGACTACCACCTGGGCCAGGTGCTCCGGACCCAGACCGGCTGGGTGGTGCTCGACTTCGAAGGCGAGCCGGCCACCCCGCTGGCGCAGCGCCGCGGCCGGTCCTCGCCGCTGCGGGACGTCGCCGGGATGCTCCGCTCGTTCGACTACGCGGCCCGCCACCAGCTGATCGGCCGCCCGGACCAGGCCGTCCTGAGCGGCGTGGCGCGCGACTGGGTGCGCCGGAACGCGGGGGCCTTCTGCGCCGGGTACGCCGAGGCGGGCGGCCTGGACCCGGACGCCAACGGCGTGCTGCTGCGCGCGCTTCAGCTGGACAAGGCGGTTTACGAGGTGCTCTACGAAGCCAGGCACCGTCCGTCCTGGCTGCCCATCCCGCTGGATTCGCTCGCGGAGTTCTAGCCGCTCCGCCGGCCGCAGGATACGAGAGATGACGATGAGCAAGAAGGCGGCGCGCACACCGCCAGATCAGGTTTCCCTCGGCGAGATCGAGCGGATCGTCGCGGGCCACCACCACGATCCGCACTCGGTGCTCGGCGCGCACCCGGGCCCGCACGGCGTGACCATCCGGGCCCTGCGCCCGCTCGCCGCCTCCGTCGCCGTGGTCCTGCCCGACGGCAGCCGCCACCCGATGGCGCACCGTCACCAGGGCGTCTTCGAGGTGACGCTGCCCGGTCAGGCAGCCGTCCCGGATTACCAGCTCGCCGTCGCCTACCCGGACGGCCCGGAGGCGCTGCAAGACGACCCGTACCGGCACCTGCCCACGCTGGGCGAGTTCGACCTGCACCTGATCGGCGAGGGCAGGCACGAGCAGCTGTGGCAGGTGCTCGGCGCGCGGCCGCGCGGCACCGGGACCTCGTTCGCGGTCTGGGCGCCGAACGCGCGGGGCGTCAGGCTCGTCGGCGACTTCAACTTCTGGGACGGCCGGGCGCACCCGATGCGGTCGCTCGGCGGCGCCGGGGTCTGGGAGCTCTTCGTGCCCGGCGTGGGTCCGGGCAGCCGGTACAAGTACTCGATCTGCGGGCCCGACGGCATCTGGCGGGAGAAGGCCGACCCGATGGCGGCACTGGCCGAGACCCCGCCGGCCACCGCGTCCGTGGTATATGAGTCCGCGTACGAGTGGGGCGACGCGGAGTGGATGCGGGCGCGCGCCGGGCGGCAGCCGGCGACCGCCCCGCTGAGCGTGTACGAGGTGCACCTCGGGTCGTGGCGCCCGGGGCTGTCCTACCGGCAGCTCGCCGTCGAACTAGCCGCCTACGTGACCGACCTCGGGTTCACGCACGTGGAGTTCCTGCCGGTGGCGGAGCATCCCTTCGGCGGATCCTGGGGCTACCAGGTCACCTCGTACTACGCGCCGACCTCGCGGTACGGCACGCCGGACGACTTCAGGTTCCTCGTCGACACCCTGCACCAGGCCGGCATCGGGGTCATCGTGGACTGGGTCCCGGCGCACTTCCCGCGCGACTCCTGGGCACTCGCCCAATTCGACGGCACCGCCCTGTACGAGCACGCCGACCCCAGGCTCGGGTCGCATCCCGACTGGGGCACGCTGGTGTTCAATTACGGCCGCGCCGAAGTACGGAACTTCCTCGTCGCCAACGCCATCTACTGGCTGGAGGAATTCCACGTCGACGGGCTGCGGGTGGACGCGGTCGCGTCAATGCTCTACCTCGACTATTCCCGGCGGCCCGGCGAATGGACGCCCAACAGGTACGGCGGCCGGGAGAACCTGGACGCGATCTCGTTCCTCCAGGAGGTCAACGCGACCTGCTACAAGCGGGTGCCGGGGATCATGATGATCGCCGAGGAGTCCACGGCCTGGCCGGGGGTTTCCCGGCCGGTGCACCTCGGCGGGCTCGGATTCGGCTTCAAATGGAACATGGGCTGGATGCACGACACGCTCGATTACATGAGCCGCGATCCCATCTACCGGCAGTATCACCACAACCAGCTCACGTTCTCCCTCGTCTACGCCTTTTCCGAGAACTTCATCCTGCCGCTGTCGCACGACGAGGTGGTACACGGCAAGGGGTCGCTGCTCGGGAAGATGCCCGGCGACGAATGGCGCCGGTTCGCGGGCCTGCGGGCCCTCCTCGGCTACATGTGGGCGCATCCGGGCAAGCAGCTGCTGTTCATGGGCTCGGAATTCGGCCAGGGCAGCGAATGGTCGCAGGTGAACGGGCTGGACTGGTGGGTGCTCCAGTTCGACTACCACGCCGGCGTGCAGCGCCTGGTGCGCGACCTGAACGCCGTGTACCGCCAGTCGCCCGCGCTGTGGTCGCAGGACAACTCGCCCGACGGCTTTTCCTGGATCGACGCCAACGACGCCCAGGGCAACGTGGTTTCCTTCCTGCGGTTCGGCGCGCAGGAGACCGGTGTTCCCGTGCTGGCCTGCATCGCCAACTTCTCGGCGGTACCGCACCACGGCTACCGGGTGGGCCTGCCCCTCGCCGGGCGCTGGCGGGAGGTGCTCAACACCGACGCCGCCGGCTACGGCGGCAGCGGCGTCGGCAACTTCGGCGTCGTCGAGGCGGTGCCGAAGCCCTGGCACGGCCGCCCGGCGTCGGCGTCGGTCGTCCTCCCCCCGCTGAGCGTCCTCTGGCTCGTCCATGACTGACCACGGCCGGTATAGGCTGCTGCCGTGCAGACTTGGGAGGCGATCCGGTCCAGGAGGGACGTGCGCTCCTTCGCGGACCGGCCGATCGCCGACGATCACCTCGATGAGATCCTCGAATCCGGCCGCAGGTCGCCGTCCTCGCAGAACTGGCAGCCCTGGGACTTCATCCTCGTCAGGCAGCGCGAGCGGCTGCGGCAGCTAGCCCGGGTATGGCGGGGAGCAGGCCACGTGGCGCACTCGGCGGCGACGATCGCGCTCATCGCGCCGGTGCCGAAAGACGACCGGCAGCAGGCCCGCCTCCAGTACGACCTCGGCCAGGTCACGATGAGCATCATGCTGGCCGCCGCCAGCCTCGGCATCGGCAGCGGCCACTCGGCCGTCAGCGATCAGGACATGGCGCGCGAACTGCTCGGTTTCCCCGCGGACAGGTTCTGCGCCTACCTGATCCCGCTCGGCTACCCGGCGGACCGGCCGCTCACGCTGATCCGCCATCCCGACCGCCGCCCCTTCGACGAGGTCGTCCACCGCGAGCGCTGGTGACCGGCTGAGCACCGGCGGCGGGACGGCTACGCGACGCGCCGCGGATCCCGTTCCGGCTCCAGGATCGCCGGGAGCACCGTGGTCAGCGCGGCGCTCGCGGCGGCCGCCGCTCTCCGCTGCCTGTCTTTCTCCTCGGCCTCCGCGGCCGCGGCGGCCAGCCGGAGGGCCGCCTCGCGGCGCCTGCGGCCCTCGTTCACGGCCTTGAGCGCACGGTCAAGCAGGTAGAGCAGGCCAGCGATGAGCAAGACGGCGACAGCGACGATCACGTACATGCGCCTTCCAGTTCCAGTCGATGACGAACAGGACAAACGCATCGTGCGATGCAGAAGCGGGGACATCGGCTATGTTACAGGCTCAGCAGGGTGAGGAGCCACCGCGGCCCCGTCACCGCGGCGCCGGCCCGCGTGCAGCGCCGCCGCAGCTCGCGGTCCGCGGTCACGACCAGGCAGGCGCCGCCGGCCGAAGCAGCCTCGGCGGCGATCGCGTCGTCCCCGGCTCCCGGCGCCGGCACCACGCGCACCAGCGGCGGGTCGCCGGGAAACACGCCGGCGGCCGCGCGGGCCGCGCCCTCCAGGACGAGCACCCAGCCGCCCGGCGCGGGCAGCCCGGACGGCATCCGGTCCGCCGGAACCCCCCGGGCGGCCAGGACGGCGACCTCGCGGCACAGCCGCAGCGCGGCGTCGGCCCGGTCCCGCCACCAGCCGTCGGCCCGGGCCCCCATCACGTTGGCCACGTCGACCACGACCGTGGGCGCGCGCTGAGCGATGGCAGTCACCCCCGACCGCTGCGAGTATTAAGACGATCATGCACCGCGCGTAAGCTGAACGGCATGGCAGACGCTACGCCGATCGCCAGGCTGCGGCAGCGCAGGACCGGCCCGCTTATCCTCGAGCTCGACCTGACCGACGGCATCGCCGAAGGCCCGCCGCAGGACCCGGTGTCCGCGCTGCTCACCATCCGCCGGATGCGCCTGCCTGACCTGCTGGAAGGCCTGAAGCGCGCCCGCACCGACGACCGGGTCCGTGCGCTCGTGGTCAAGGTGGGCGGCTCCCGGATCGGGCTGGCGAAGATCCAGGAACTCCGCGCGGCGGTCCGGGACTTCAGGCAGTCCGGCAAGCTGGCGGTGGCATGGGCCGAGACGTTCGGCGACTTCGTCCGGGGGAACCTGCCGTACTACCTCGCCACCGGGTTCGACCGGATATACCTCCAGCCGTCGGGCACGCTGGGGCTGACCGGCGTGGCGGTCGAGCAGGTCTTCCTGCGCGACGCGCTGGAAAAGGCCGGCATCGACTTCCAGAGCGCCAAGCGGCACGAGTACAAGTCCGCCGCCGACCCGCTGACCGAGACCGGGTTCACCGGCCCGGCCCGTGAGGCGGTGGCGCGGCTCACCGAGTCCGTCACCCAGCAGCTCGCCGCCGCGATCGCGGAAGGCAGGAACAAGACCCCCCGGCAGGCACGCGCGCTGCTCGGGCGCGGCCCGTTCCTCGCCGCCCAGGCGCTCCAGGAGGGCCTGGTCGACGGGCTCGGCTACCGCGACGAGGTGTACGACCAGCTGCGCAAGGAGGCCGGCCCGGACGCGACGCTGCTGTACCTGCACCGGTACCAGCGCTCGCACGCGCTCGCCGGCCTGCCGCGCCGCCTCCAGCGGAACCCGCGCGAGCGGTTCGTGGCGATGATCTACGCGCACGGCGCGATCAGGCACGGGCGCAGCGGCCGCGGGCCGGGCGGCGGGGGCATGGGCTCGGACACGGTGGCCGCCGCGCTGCGCGCCGCCGCGGCCGATGAGCGGGCCCGGGCGGTGGTGCTGCGGGTGAACAGCCCGGGCGGGTCGTACACCGCGTCGGACGTGATCTGGCGCGAGGTGGTCCGGGTCCGCGCGGCCGGCAAGCCGGTCGTGGTGTCGATGGGCGATGTGGCCGCGTCCGGCGGCTATTTCATCTCCGCTCCGGCCGACGCGATCGTCGCCCAGCCCGGGACGATCACCGGCTCGATCGGGGTGATACTGGGCAAGCCGGTGCTGCGGGAGATGTTCGGCCGGGCGGGGGTGAGCACCGACATCGTGGCGGAGGGCACGAACGCCACGATGTTCTCCTCGTCGCGCCCGTTCTCCGAGGAGGAGTGGGAGCGGATCAACGCCTGGCTCGACGCGGTTTACGCGGACTTCACCCAGAAGGTGGCGTCCGGGCGGCGGATGACGGCCGGGCGCGTGCACGAGCTTGCCCGCGGCCGGGTCTGGAGCGGGGCCGACGCCGTGGCCAACGGGCTGGCCGATGAGGCGGGCGGCATAGCCGAGGCGCTGGCCATCGCCCGCAGGCGCGCCGGCCTGCGCGACGACGCGCCGGTGCGGGTCTACCCGCGGCTCGGCCCGCTCGACCAGCTGCGCCCCGCCGAGTCCAGCGAGGCGCGGCCCGCCGCCGCGCGTTTTGACATAACCGCGCTGTTCGCCGATGGCTGGGGTCCGGCGTGGCGGTTCGCGGCCGCGGCCGGCCTGCCGCCGTACGGGCCGCTGATGCTCCCCGGCATATGGCGCATCAGCTGACACCGAACGGACGGCGGTGACTCCCGCCGGCGACCAGCTCTCCGCCGCGCTGTCAGCGTGGGCGGCGGGGGTGACGCTGGTCACGATCGCGGACGACCGGGACGACGTGGGGACCACGGTCAGCGCGTTCTGCCCCGTCTCGCTGGACCCGCCGCTGGTGCTGGTGTCGCTGATCGCCGGCTCGTACCCGGCGGAGGTGCTGAGCAGGCCGTCGCCGCCAGTCCAGCGGTTCGCGATCACGCTGCTCTCGGCGTCCCAGAAGATGCTGGCGGGACGGTTCGCGGCCGCGGGCCGGCCCAGCGCGCGGCTGCTGCTCGAAGACGTCCCGCATGCCCGCGGTCCCTCGTCCGGGGCGCTGATCCCCGCCGGCGGCCTGGCCTGCCTCGAATGCTCGGTGGCGCGCCTCGTCCCGGCGGGCGACCATCTGGTGGTGATCTCCGAGGTCACCGGTGTCCCCTACGTGGCCGAAACCGGCGACCCGCTGATCCGCTTCCGCGGCCGCTACCCGGTGCTCTAACCGCGGGCAGCCGGGCCGCGTCAGCCCTTCTCCTCACTGGGCACGATGCCGGGCGGCACCACATCGGTGTCCGGGCGCGCGGCCGCGCGACGGCCGCTGGCCTTCTGCCAGTAGGCCTCCTTGCCCAGCAGGGACTCACCGAACCGGTCGAACTCGGCGATGACCTTCTGCGTCGCCGCGGTAATGGCCTCGCCGGTCCGTTCGCCCAGCTCTCCTAGCTGCCGGGACACCTCCGACTGGACCTGGGCGGCCACCTCGTCCCTGGCCAGGCCGCGCACCTCCTGCCTGGCCTCGCGCACCGCGGCGCGCAGGTCCTTCGTCGCGGCATGAGCCTCCCGGATCATCTCCCGGCATTCGCTCATCGCCGCTTCCAGCCGGTCCAGTTCGCTCACCGCACCCCTCCCCGCCCGCCGGCCGGGCCAGGACCGCTCCGGCCCCGGCCGGCGAAGCTGCTGCGCACTGCGACGACGTCAGGCTACCAACCGGCCCGGTGACGGCCGGCGCGCGGAGCCCGGGGCTAGGCCGCGCCGACGCGGCGCCCGGCCTGCCATGCCGCGCTCACCAGGGGGACGCCGGGACGGTAGGCGAGGTGGGCGTGCGACGGGGCGTCCAGCATGATCAGGTCGGCGCGCGCCCCGGGCGCGAGGTAGCCGACGTCAGCGCGGCGCAGCGCGCGGGCACCGCCCGCGGTCGCGGCCCAGACCGCTTCCGCCGGCGTCATCCGCATGTCGCGGACCGCGAGGGCCACGCAGAACGGCATGCTCGTCGTGTACGAGGACCCCGGGTTGCAGTCCGTGGCCAGGGCGACCACCACCCCGGCGTCCAGCAGCCGGCGCGCGTCCGGGTACGGCTGCCGGGTGCCGAACTCCGCGCCCGGCAGCAGCGTCGCGACCGTGCCGGAGGAGGCGAGCGCGTCCACGTCGGCCGGGCTCAGGAACGTGCAGTGGTCGGCCGATGCCGCGCCGAGCTCAACCGCCAGCTGCACGCCGGGACCGTATCCCAGCTGGTTGGCGTGGATCCGGGGCATCAGGCCGCGCGCCCGGCCGGCGGTCAGCACGGCCCGGGCCTCGTCCGCGCCGAACGCGCCGCGCTCGCAGAACACGTCCACCCAGCGGGACCGGGGCGCGCACGCGTCGAGCATCGCCCCGCACACCAGGTCCACGTACCGGGCGGGGTCGCCGCCGAACTCGGCAGGCACCACGTGCGCGCCGAGGAAGGTCACCTCGGGCGTGACCTCGGCGGCGAGCGCCACCGACCGGGCCTCGTCGGCCACCGTGAGGCCGTACCCGGATTTGCACTCGAACGTGGTGGTCCCCTGCCGGAGCATCTCCCGCTCAAGCCGGCGCAGTCCGGCGCGCAGTTCGGCGTCGGTGGCAGCCCGCGTCGCGGCGACCGTGGCCCGGATGCCGCCCGCCGTGTAGGCCCGGCCGGCCATCCGGGCCGCGAACTCGGCGCTCCGGTCGCCCGCGAACACCAGGTGCGCGTGCGAGTCGACGAAGCCCGGCAGCACCGCCCGCCCGCCCGCGTCCGTCACCGCGTCGGCGGCAGGCGCCCTGGCGGACGGGCCGGTCCAGGCGATCCGGTCTCCCTCCACGACCAGCGCCGCGTCCTTGATGACCGCCAGCCGGCCGGGTCCGGGGGCGGCCCCGGACGGCGCGTTCGTCACCAGCTCGCCGATCCGCGTGATCAGCAGGCTCGCGGGCACGGCGGCGCTCTCAGCCGAGCACCGCGCGGATCGCGGCGGCGAGCTCTCCGGACACGTCGTCCACCAGCAGGTGGCGGCCGTCGCGGACCACGTCGGCGCCGGAGACCACGACGTGCCGCACATCGGCCGCGGTGCCGGCCGCGAACAGCGCGGCCAGCGGGTCGCCGGCCTCCGCCCCGGACAGCCGCGGCCCCTCCAGCGACACCGTCACCAGGTCGGCGTACGCGCCGGGCACG
Source organism: Trebonia sp. (assembly GCA_035294225.1). Lineage (GTDB taxonomy): Bacteria > Actinomycetota > Actinomycetes > Streptosporangiales > Streptosporangiaceae > Trebonia. The sequence continues at coordinate 28,253 of DATGLH010000060.1, read as the reverse complement.
ATCTCGCCGGCGTCCGGCCAGCCCAGGCAGGCGTGCCCGCTGGCCGTCGCGGCGACGGCCAGCTCCTCGGCGGTGAAGTGCCCGCGCCGCCTGGTCACCAGGCGCTGGCACAGCTCCATCCAGCGGGCCTCTTCCAGCAGGTCGATGACGCTGTGCCCGTCACTGCCCAGGGTCAGCGCGCAGCCCGCGGCGGCCAGCGCCGGGGCCGGCCCGACGCCATCGGCCAGGTCGGCCTCGGTGACCGGGCACATGCACACCGCGGTCTGCGAGCCGCCGAGCAAGTCGATGTCGCGGGCGGTCAGGTGGGTGGCGTGCACCATCGTGGAGCGCGGGCCGAGCGCCCCCGCCTCGTACAGCACCTCGGCGGGCGTCGCCCCGAAGGCGGCCCGGCATTCGGCGTTCTCCAGCGGCTGCTCGGACAGGTGCGCGTGCACCGGGGCGCCGTGCGCGTGCGACCACGCCATGACGTCGGGCACCTGATCCGGGGAGACCGCGCGGACCGAGTGGATCGCGGCGCCGATCCGCGCGTTCCCGCCCAGCATGCCGCGGGAGTCGCAGCCGAACGCGGCGACCCGGTCCGCCCAGGCCGCCGCGCAGCCGTCGCCGAACCGCAGCTGGGCGCCGGTCAGCGGCCGGGCGGCACCGCCCGGCTCGAAGCCGCCGGCCAGGTAGCAGGTGTCCAGCAGGGTGATCCGCAGGCCCGCCGCCGCCGCGGCGGCGATGAGGCGCCGGCCGATCTCGTTCGGATCGGAGTACCGGATTCCCCCGGGACCGTGGTGCAGGTAGTGGAACTCGCCGACGCACGTGATCCCCGCCAGCGCCATCTCGGCGTAGACGGCGCGGGCGAGCGCGAAGTAGCGGTCCGGATCCAGGCGCCCGGCGACGGCGTACATGCGGTCCCGCCAGGCCCAGAACGTGTCGCCGCCCGCGGACCCGCGTAGCGCCCGGTGGAACGCGTGCGAGTGCGCGTTGGCCATGCCGGGGACCGTCAGGCCGGGCAGCCGGACGGTGCCCGGCGGGATCCCCGCCGGCGGCGTGCCGGGGACGACCGCGGTGAACCGCTCCCCGCGCGCCTCGATCAGCACGTCCCGTGCCAGCCCGCCCGGCGGCGCACCGCGCGCCAGCCAGGCGCGCTCGGCGTGCCACCGGCGCGGCGGCCTGACTTCCGTCACACGATTATCTTCGCGTAACCCGCCCGGTCGCGGCACACCGCCCGCTCTTACTATTGGCAGGTGGCGACCTCCGATCACGACGGCCTCGGCGACCACGGGCACGAGCATCGCGACGTGTCCGGCGGGTGGCTTCGCCCCGCCGTGTTCGGGGCGATGGACGGGCTGGTAACCAACGTGTCCCTGATCGCCGGCGTCGGCGGCGGCGGCGGGTCACGGCACGCGATCATCCTGACCGGACTGGCCGGGCTGGCGGCGGGCGCGTTCTCGATGGCGGCCGGCGAGTTCGTCTCCGTTTCCTCGCAGAACGAGCTCATCCACGCCGAGGTGGCCAAGGAACGGGACGAACTCAAGCACAACGCGGTCGCCGAGCAGGCCGAACTGGCCGGCATGCTGCGCCGCCGCGGCGTCAGCGCGGCCACCGCCAGGCAGGCCGCCGCCGAGATCTCCGCCTACCCCGACAAGGCGCTCGCCGTCCATGCCCTGGAGGAGCTGGGCGTCAACCCGGCCGAGCTCCCGTCCCCGGTGACGGCCGCCGGCGCCTCGCTCGCGTCGTTCGCCGCCGGGGCGGTCGTGCCGCTGCTGCCGTACCTGTTCGGCTTCGCCGCGATGGGCGTGGCGCTCGGCCTGTCCGCGCTGGCCGCGATCGTCGGCGGCGGCCTGGTCGCGTGGCTGACCAGCAGGCCGTTCTGGCGCGGCGCGGTCCGCCAGCTGGTTCTCGGCGTCTTCGCCGCGGGCCTGACGTACCTGATCGGCCTCGGCGTCGGGGGCGCGGCCGGCGGCGTGTAACGGCGCGGCGGGCGGGCCGCCGTGACGATGGCGGTGAGGTGCCCGGCGGCGTCCGGCCGGGCCGTCCCTGCCCCGCGGAGCACCCCGGGTACGCCCGCACGCGGCCGCGGGCCGCCGCGCCGTGGACGTGCCCGGGGGCTATGGCCGGCCCTCCCGCCGCGGGAGGGCCGGCCGCGGCCCGGCGGCGGCCGGCTCCCCCGCCGCGATGAGGAATCCCGCATAGTCCGCGCCGCCGCGCGCGTGGGCGGCCCGCATGCCGTCAACGATCCCGCCGGGCAAACCGCTCGTCCTGACCACGGATGCGGCGAGGAACGCGGTGCTGAGCAGCAGGGCCCCGGCCTGCCTGCCCTTGCGCACGCCGCCGATGCCCTGCATGACCCAGCAGAAGGCCACGACAAGGATCACGGCCGGCTGCACGAATGCCTCCGCCTGGCGGTAGGGGGAGAAGACCGCCGCCGTCCCGCTCAGCCGCACCGCGGCGAGGAAGACCACGGCAGCCATCCCCAGCAGCCCGATGTGCCGGGTTACCGCGGAGACTTTTCTGCGCGCCACCATGATCAGTGCCCCGAGCGCGCCCAGCAGGGTAAGGAGCTCCTGGCACGCCACGGGCCCCGGGCCGGCCGCGCTGTGCGCCCGGGCCGATAGCCCCGAGGCCGAACCGGTCAGCAGCGCATACCAGGCGAGGGCTCCGGCGAGCGCCACGGCAAAGGCGACGACCATCGGGGCGCTCGCCCGGGCGACACCGGCGAACCGCGACATCAGCCGCTGTAGCAGCAGCGCGAGCCCGATCAGGGCGATCGCGATGTAGGTTGTCGGGTAGTGCGATACGACCATCGCCAGGCCAAGCAGGGCGACCAGCGCCGCCTGGGACGATCTCGCCAGACGCGAGGCGAGCATCACGGTGACCAGCGCCGCGAAGAACACCAAGGCGATCTCCTCCCTGGCATGCGCGGGGAGCCCCCCGCCGAAGCTCACCTCCGCGATGGTGAACGCCGCGGCGGCAAACGCCCAGCGCGGTGAGAGAATCCGGCGCGCGAGGCCGAATATCTCCAGCGGGAAGAGGGCGCCGATCAGCGGGAATACGGCCTTCAGCACCAGCAGGCCGGGCAGCCCCGAAAGGAAACTCAGCTCGGCGGGCAGCACGGTTACGCTCAGCATTCCCCCGTATGCGTCGCCGGGGTGCGCCACATGCCAGATCCCCGATACGATCGTCTGGTGCAGAGTCTGGTACTCCGTGGCGATATCAGAACCGGCGGCAAGATTGCCCCGCAAGGAATATGACCACATTATCGCGAGCCCGATCGAGTAGAGCGCCACTGCCAGGAGCGGCTCTTCGATCCGGGCGGCGAGCACCATGGACACGAGCAGCGCGGCAACGCAGAGGAGGAGCGCCGCCTCCGCCAGCTCGTCCCCATGCCCGCTGTTCACGCTGACAGCGCCGGCCGCCGCCGTCAGCGGCAGGATGAACGGCCACGCCAGCCGCCCCGGCCGCGAGATCGACCTCCACGGTACCTTTATATCCGGCGTGACGTTAACCGACAGCGCCAGCAGGACAAGGCAGGTCGCGGTCAGGCAGACCAGCAGGGGGAGGGTCCTCAGCGGAGCGCTCACGCCGATCGCAGGCCCGGCCAGATCCATGACAAGGCCTGAGCCCAGCGATACCACGATGGATGCACACGGTATGAGAACGGGAAAGCATGCCACCGTTCTCCCGGGGATTCGCAGTGCCCTGAGCAGTATGACGCCCGGGACCGACAGCAGCAGCACCAGCAGCGGCACCCGGAAAACCCAGAAGCGATTAAATTCCGCCAGGACGGCAATCAGGGCCAGGAACCCGCAGTGCACCGCCAGCCCACCGCGGTCGCGCGCGGCTCCGCGGGCCTGCCCGGCGGCATGGGGCGGATGGCAGTCGGCCACCATACGCGGTCGCCTTCCTCCGAAGATCGCGATCACCAGTCGAGCACGGGCACTCCGGCACCGTTCGCGGGTACCAATTCGCTGTCGGCGTAGATCTCGATGACGCGCTCTATCATCGTCTCCCAATCGTAATCAACCACCCAGGGATCCGTGAAAGATCCCTCCGCCGGCTCCTGGTCGGGCAGTGCCAGAATTCGCTGCACGGCATTTGTGATCTCGTCTATGCCCGGGCCGCAGACCACTCCGCGTGTGTACCTTTCCACGAGATGCCGGGCCAGGTTATCCGGAGCGGATGTCGTCAGCACGCGGGTTCCGCAGGCGATAGCTTCGAGCACGGCCATGCCAAACCCCTCTCGCGCGGAGAGGAAGACGAAGAGCTTGGCGGCCTTGATCAGGGAGAACAGTTCCGTCTGCTCGCTGACGTCGGTACGGAACTCGACCGCGGAGGCTATCTTGAGCTCGCGGGCCTTTTGCTGAAGGTTCTCGCGTTCCGGCCCGTCGCCGACAATCCGGCAGGTTACGGGGACGCCGCGCGCGTGCAGGGACGCCACAACCTCCAGCAGGGCATCGATGCGCTTGTGTTCTATCAATCGGCCGACCGCTATGATATCGCTGGCCTGCGGGCAGGGGCGAACCTTGGCGATGGCGGCGATATCGGTTCCATTGGGAACAGTCGTTATGGAGGCGTGCTCGCCGATAATCCCGCGGAGCCGTTCAGCGGTCTGCGGGGACGCGGCGATTATGTGATCGGGCAATCGCATTGCGAGCGATTCAACTGCCCAGAAGATCCATCCGGCCCATCCGAGATAGCTGCACCAGTAAGACCGGCTCCAGACCTCGTGCCAGGTTACCACGAGCGGCTTCCGCTTAAGCGTCGCCACCAGGCGGAGCACGAAGAGCTGGAAGTAGGGAATGTGGTCGGCATCGAGGACATCGAAGTGGCATCGGAGCATGCGCAGGCAGGCGACCCCGAAGCGGAGGGCCTGGCGGGCCGACCTGCGCCCCTTCGCGTACATGGGCAGCAGGGCGGATATCGCATGGTACGTTATGCCGTCCCTGGTGTAGACCTCCGGCCCGTCCCACCAGTGCATCGTGTAGACGTGCACGTCGATATGTTCGGCGAGCCTGGGCAGCAGCGCCTGGTACCGGAACTCTCGCCCGCCGTGACTGTACGGGTAGATCGCGTCGCAGACGAGCGCTACCACAAGATTTTTTTTCAAGCCTCTCCGGTCTCCTAAGCCTCACACGTCGTCCGGGCGTCCCGGCTCTCCCGGCCGGTAATGTCAGGTTCAGGGCCGCCGGGCTGTTTGATTCAGTTTTCTTTTGGCATGGCCGAACAGACCGAGACCGCGGTTCGCTTGGCGTTGTCACGCTCCAGGGATGGACCTGCTCAGAGAAATTTCAGAAATGCGCCCGGGTGCCGTGCGCCCCAGGCGAGATTGAGCCGCGCCACCCCCCCAATGCACTGCCTCCCCAGCGCAGACGTCGGTCAAGCTTGGTTCCCAAGCACCCCATCAGACTCCGAAGATTACCGCAATGTATCTGCGCTTCGAGACCTTATACGTATAAGAGACGTGTTGCCTCGCACCAAGGGTTTACGCGCGAGCGATCGGCCATGGAAAACGCGGCGCGGCCGGAACGCGGGACGCCGGCCGGCTTTGCGGCCGGGCCCGGTTTCATCGGCGATCGCGACCGGGTCGTCATTCGATGGCCTGCTCCGGGCGGGCCTGCGGTGCTACTGTTTGGTAAGGTGCCCCGTGGCCTCAGTGAACCGTCCCCTGCGTATCGCGCTGCTGTCTTACCGCAGCAAACCGCACTCAGGCGGCCAGGGTGTCTACGTGCGCCACCTGAGCAGGGAACTCGCCGCGGCCGGGCATCGCGTCGAGGTGTTCTCCGGCCAGCCCTACCCCGAACTCGACGACGGCCCGCTGCTGCGCCGGCTGCCGAGCCTGGACCTGTACCGGGACGAGGACCCGTTCCGCACGCCGGGGCTTGACCAGATCAGGGACTGGGCCGACGTGCTGGAGATCGCGATGATGTGGGCGGGCGCCTTCCCCGAGCCGCTGACGTTCAGCATCCGGGCGCTGCGGGCGCTGCGCGCCAGCCCCGGCGAGTTCGACGTCGTGCACGACAACCAGGGGCTCGGCTACGGCATGCTCGGCGTGCCGCGGCTCGGCCTGCCGCTGGTGACGAGCATCCACCACCCGATCACCGTGGACAGGCGGCTCGACCTCGCCGGCCTGGGCCGGCTGGAGAGGCTGGGCAAGAGCCGCTGGTACGGCTTCGTCCGGATGCAGGGCCGGGTCGCCCGCCGCGCGGGCCCGCTGATCACGGTCTCCGAGTCGTCGAAGAACGACATCTGCCGCGACTTCCGCGTGCGGCCGGGCAACGTGCACATCATCCCGCTGGGGGTCGACACCCGCCTGTTCCGCCCGGGCGCGGCCCGCGACCGGGTCCGGGGCCGGATCGTGGCCGTGGCCAGCGCGGACTCCCCGCTCAAGGGGCTGCCCACACTGCTGCGGGCGGTCGCGAAGCTGGTGACCGAGCGGAACGCCCGGCTGATCGTCGTCGGCACGCCGGCGGCCGCGACCCGCAGGCACGCCGCGCAGCTGTCCCTCGGCGACCGTGTGACGTTCGTCAGCGGCCTGCCCGACGGGGAGTACGCGCGGCTGCTCGCCTCCGCCGAGATCGCGGTGGTCCCGTCCCTGTACGAGGGGTTCTCGCTGCCCGCGGTCGAGCACATGGCCTCCGGCACGCCGCTGATCGCCAGCCGGGCCGGCGCGCTGCCCGAGGTCACCGGCGACGCGGCGCTGCTGGTGACGCCCGGCGACCCCGAAGAGCTCGCCGCCGCGCTTCGCAGGCTGTACGACGACGCCGCCGAGCGGGAGCGCCTGGCGCGGCGGGGGCTCGCCCGGGTCGGGATGAGGTTCGCCTGGCCCGCGGTCGCCGCCGCCACGGTCGCGCTGTACCGCAAGGCGATAAACGGGGAGATCGCGTGCTGACCGTCGACTTCAGGAAGTTCCCGGTGCGTCCCGGCGACCGCGTCCTGGACCTCGGCTGCGGCGCCGGGCGGCACGCGTTCGAGGCGTACCGCCGCGGCGCGCGGGTCGTCGCCGCCGACCTCGACACCGGCGAGCTGGCGGCGGTCAACGGCATGTTCGCCGCCATGCGAGCCGAAGGCGAGGCCGCTCCCCCGGCCGCGGCCACGGCGCTGACCGCCGACGCGGGGCGCCTGCCGTTCCCCGACGGCGCCTTCGACCGGGTCATCGCCGCCGAGATCCTGGAGCACGTACCGGACGACTGGGCGGCGATAGCCGAGGTCGCACGGGTGCTGCGGCCCGGCGGGACGGCCGCGGTCACCGTGCCGGCCTGGCTGCCGGAGCGGGTCTGCTGGGCGCTGTCCCGGGAGTACCACGAGGTGCCGGGCGGCCATGTGCGCATCTTCACGCGCGGCGAGCTCACCGCCAAGCTCGCCGCGGCCGGGCTGCGGGTGACCGGAGGCCATCACGCGCACGGCCTGCACTCCCCCTACTGGTGGCTGAAGTGCGCGGTCGGCGTGCACGATGACGACAACCCCGCCGTGCGCGGCTACCACCGGCTGCTGGTCTGGGACATCGTGCGCCGCCCCGCGCTCACCCGCCTCGCCGAGGCGGCGCTCAACCCGCTGATCGGCAAGAGCCTTGTGATCTACGCGGAAAAGCCACCAGTCGTCCCGAACGCGGCCGCGGTTTCCCATGCGGGGCACTGAGTCCCCGCGCCCGGCCCCGCCGGCCGATGTGCTGGAGACCGCCCGCTCGATCGCGGCGGCCCAGCTGCCCTCTGGGGCGATTCCCTGGCCGGACGGCCACGTGGACCCGTGGGACCACGTGGAGTGCGCGATGGCGCTGAGCGCCTGCGGGCTGACCAGGGCCGCCCGGCGCGCCTACCGGTGGCTGCGCGACACCCAGCGGCCGGACGGCTCGTGGCCGCGGACGACGGTCGGCGGCGAGGTCGCCGATCATGCGGCGGAGAGCCATCATGCCGCCTACGTGGCGGTCGGTGTCTGGCACGAGTACCTGGTCAGCGGGGACCGCGGCTTCGCCGCGTCGATGTGGCCGTCGGTCCGCGACGCGATCGGCTGGGTGCTCGACCTCCAGGCGCCGCGCGGCGAGGTGGCCTGGGAGCGGGACGCGGCGGGCCGCCCGGGTGCGTTCGCCCTGCTGTCCGGGTGCTCGAGCATCCTGCACGGGCTGCGGTCCGCGATCGCGCTCGCCGACCTGGCCGGCGAGCCGCAGCCGGACTGGGAGCTGTCCGCCGCCCAGCTCGGCCATGTGATCGCCTGCCACCCGGAGGCGTTCGCGGACAAGAGCCGCTTCGCCATGGACTGGTACTACCCGGTGCTGTCCGGCGCGGTCCGCGGCGCCGCGGCCGCGGACCGGCTGGCCGGCGGCTGGGACACGTTCGTCGTCCCCGGCCTCGGCGTCCGCTGTGTCAGCGACCAGCCGTGGGTGACGGTCGCCGAAACATGCGAGCTGGTGCTGGCGCTGGACGCCTGCGGGCTGCGGGGACAGGCGGCCGGGCTGTTCGCCGCCGTCCGGCGGCAGCGTCACGACGACGGTTCCTACTGGACCGGCTGGCAGTTCGCCGACCAGGCGCGCTTCCCCGCCGAGCGCAGCAGCTGGACCGCCGCCGCCGTGGTGCTCGCCGCCGACGCGCTCGCCGGCTTCAGCCGGGGCGCGGGCATCTTCCGCGACGTCCCGGACCCGGGCGGCGCGAGGCCGCCCGCCGACCCCGAAGCCTGCGGCTGCGCCCCCGCCTCAGCCGATGCCGTCGCCGGTCCGTTCTAGGACGCGCAGTGAGCCGGCGCGGCGGACCTCGGTGAACGCGCCGGAGGCGAGCGCCCGCTGGTACACGCGGAACGGCGCCTGGCCCCCGTCGGCGGGGTCGGGAAAGACATCGTGGATGGCCATCGCCCCGCCGGGCGCCACCCAGGGCGCCCATCCCTCGTAATCCGACTGGGCGGCGGCGTCGGTGTGGCCGCCGTCGATGAACAGCATGCCGAGCGGCGTCCGCCACAGCCGCGCCACGTCCGCGGAACGCCCGACGATCGCGATCACGTCGTCCTCCACGCCGGCGGCGGCGAGCGTGGCCCGCAGCCGGGGCAGCGTGTCGATCCGCCCGGTCGCCGGGTCCACCAGGCGGGGGTCGTGATACTCCCAGCCGGGCTGGTGCTCCTCCGACCCCCGGTGGTGATCGACGGTCACCACCTGCTGCCGCACCCCGCGGGAGCGCGCGGCGCGCACCCCGGCCACCAGGTAGATCGCCGACTTCCCGCAGTAGCTGCCGACCTCGAGCACCGGCCCGGCGGCCGCGTAGGCCCGGGCCGTCTGGTACAGCGCCTCGCCCTCGGCGGCGGGCATGAACCCCGTGGCGGCCTCCGCCGCCTTCTTGAGCTCCGGATCCATACCCGCCCCGTCAGGCCCGGTTCAGCAGGGACAGCGCCATCCGCACGGAGGGGCGCGCGACCAGCGCGGCGAACGATATCTCGCTGCGGCACATCTTCACGAAGACGCGCCACCCCTTGGGCGTGGACAGGCCCGCGTGGAAGGCTCCCGCGTGCCTGGCGAACGCCGAAAGCAGCACCCGCCCCGCGCGCATGTCAGGGACGAGCGCCGCGTTGACGGCGGCCACGTACTCCTCCAGCGACGACTCGGCGTCCGCGCGGCGGTCGGACACGGCGGCCTTCGCCGCGAACTCGCCGGCCAGCGCGCCGGACCGCAGCGCGAAGCTGATGCCCTCGCGCGTCCACGGGTCGAGCAGCCCCGCGGCGTCCCCCGCGACAAGCACCCGGCCCCTGCGCAGCCTGGACCGGTCCGCCCGGCACCGGGTGAGGTGGCCGGAGTCCCTGACCACCTCGCAAGAGCCGAGGCCAAGCCGGCCGGCGAACTCGCGCAGGTACCGCCTTGTGGCATCGCCGTTGCCGCGGGCGGCGATGACCCCCACGGTCAGCCGGTCGCCCTTCGGGAAGACCCAGCCGTAGGAGGCGGGGATCTCCCCCCAGTCGAGCAGCACCCGGCCCGCCCACCGCCGGCGGACCGGCGCCGGGGCGTCCATTTCCAGCTCAAGGCCCAGGTCCACCTGAGCGAACTCCACGCCCACGTGGCGGGCGCTGACGCCGGAGGACCCGTCCGCGCCGACGATCACCTTCGCCGTGACGGCGGACCCGTCGGCGAGCCGCGCACTGGCGTGCCCGTCCGCCTGCTCGAGCGCGCGGACCGGCGCCCGCTGCCGCGCGACCGCGCCCAGGTCCGTGGCCCGGCGCAGCAGCGCGTCGTCGAACTCCTCCCGCAGCACCATGGCGAGCAGCGGCTCGCCATGGTCACGGGTGAACTCGCGGCCGCCGCGCAGGGTGAACGTGGCGGACCGGATGTGGTCCCGGGCAGGCACGGCGACCTGGCCGCCCGTGGCGGCGAGCGACGCCCCGATCAGGCCCCCGCCGCATGTCTTGTACCTGGGGTGCCGCGCCCGCTCGAGAACCACGGTGCGCGCTCCGGCCGCGGCGGCCGCGGCCGCGGCGGCCAGCCCGGCCGGCCCCGCGCCGATGACGGCGACATCCCATTCAGCACGTTGCTCCACCCCAGCAGGGTAGTCGCCGCGGCCTAGCGGGGCGGCCTGGTGAACTGGCCGGCGAACAGCGGCAGGCCGGTCTCGGTGTCGGCGACCGCGAACAGGAACGGGCGGTCGGCGACCAGCCTGACGTCCGGTTCCGGCTTCCTGACCAGGGCCATCGCGGCAAAGGCCGTCCCGGTGGCGGCGGCGGCCTCGGTGCCCTCCTCGGCGACGTCGATGTAGGCCTTGTGCACGACGGCGCTGATGTGCAGCGGTTCGCCCTCGGCGATGCCGGTGAAGTCGGCCGCGGGGGAGAAGGCGGTCCGCACCCCGAGCGCCTGGAGCGTGTCAGCCAGCATGAACCCGGCGCTGATCCGGAAGCGGGGCAGGCTGAGGTCGACCAGGTGCTCCGCGCCGTCGGAGAGCAGCCCGCCCAGCAGGCCGCCGAGGCCGCCGGCGCCGTCGAGGTGCCCGCCGAATTCGCTCAGCGGGCCGTCGGGGAGCACCACGGCCATCGCCAGGGAGCCGCCGCGGTAGGGAAGCAGCACGGCCTGGTAGCCGTCGCCACGCTGGTAGGCCAGCCGCGCCTGCTGGCGCATGAAGTCCGCCGGAGCCGGCCCGGTACGTTCGGGATGGAAGGGCTTCCTCGCTGTCTGGTTCGCGGGGAACTGACGGACCCACAGCGCCTTCAGGTACACGGCGTTGGTCAGCACCAGCCGGGTGAGGCCGTCGATCACCCCCGGCGGGATCAGGCCGGTGACCTTGCCCGCGGTCTGCGCCGCCACCGTGTCGTTGATCGTCTGCCGCGCCGCCTCGGGCGCGCGGCTGAAGTCGCACCGCTCGACGGCGACCGCCGCGGAAAGCTGCCGCAGGTAGCTATCCCGAACGCAGGCGGCTGACTCCAGCCACATCACGTTCGGCGCCCGGAACACCAGGTCCTCGCCGGAACGGATCCCGGCGAGCTCGGCCAGGCCGCCCGCGGCGGCCTCGGGGCCGGGCAGGTGCAGCGCCGCCGCGAGTTCGGCGGCGGTGTCCCCGCGGGCGCCGGCCAGCGCCATGCGCAGCCCCGCGGCGATGCTCGCCGGGGAGAAGACCACGTTACCGGCGGCCGCCAGCCGCCGGTACAGATCCGTGCCGAACGCGGCATCGGCTTGCGCTGCCTGGGCGATACCCGCCATCGGGCGCCTCCCTCTTCGCCGAACTCGATGCCGTCCTTCTCCCCCCGCGGCGCGCCGTTAGTCATACGGTTATCGTGGCGGCATGCGTATCGCGTTGTGCCAGATCCCGGTGAGCCCCGAGCCCTCGGTCAACCTGAACCGGGTCCGGGCGGCGCTGGACGAGGCCGCCCGCGGCGGGGCCGCCCTGGCCGTCTTCCCCGAGGCGGTCATGGTGCGGTTCGGCGGCGACCTGCGGGCGGCCGCGGAGCCGCTGGACGGGCCGTTCTGCTCCGGGCTGGCGGCGGCGTGCGCGCAGACCGGCGTGTCCGCGGTGGCCGGCGTCTTCGAGCCCGCGCCGGACGGCCGGGTCTACAACACCGCGGTCGCGTTCTCCGGCGCCGGCTCGCTGATCGCCTCCTACCGGAAGCTGCACCTGTTCGACGCGCTCGGCCAGCGGGAGTCCGCCCTGGTGGCGCCGGGTTCCGCGCCGGTCATCGCCGAGCTGGCCGGGGTGGCGGCCGGCTTGCAGATCTGCTATGACATCCGGTTCCCCGAACTGTCCCGTGCGCTCGCGGCCGGCGGCGCGTCGCTGCTCACCGTCAGCGCGGCCTGGCAGGCCGGGCTGTTCAAGGAAGAGCACTGGGTGACGCTGCTGCGCGCCCGCGCGATCGAGAACACCGTCTGGATCGCCGCCGCCGGGCAGGTGCCCGACCCGGACTCGCCGCCGACCCGCGCGCCCACCGGCATCGGGCGCAGCATGCTCATCGACCCGCTCGGGGTGGTGCGGGCCGGCCTCGGCCCGTCGCCGGGCGTCCTGGTCGCCGAGGCCGACATGGCGCTCGTCGGTTCGGTCCGGTCCACGCTGCCCTCGCTCGCGGGTCGCCGCGAGGACGTCTTCGGCCCGGCGCGGCCCGCCGCCGCGCCCTGGCAGGCGGCCCGCGATTGACCCGGGGCCAGCCGCCTGGTTACGCTCGCTCCTGTCATGCGGACCGCCAGGCTGCGATATTACGGACTCGGCATGCTCCTGCTGGGCGCCACAGCCACCCTGCCGATCGCCTGGCTGCGGCTGAGCCATGCACTGTTCGCGGTCGTCGCCGGCGTCGCCGTCTTCGCCCTGACGCTGGCCCTGGCGACCCGGGACGTGGTGCGCCAGACGAGCCCGGAAGGACTCACCGCACGCGGTATCAGGCCCGACCTCGGCCCGGGTCCGGTGGTGATGGACCCGGGCCTGCGCCGGGATATCGGGCCCCTGTTCCCGGCCCTCGTCAGCCGGCGGCCGCCCGCCGCCCGGCGGGCCCCCGGTGCCCGCGCCTGGCGGCCGGCGGCACCCCGGGCCGCCACGGCAGCGGACGCCCGGGGCGGCCGTGCCCGGCGGCGGAACGAGACGCTCCAGCCGGATGCCACTATCACGCTCGCCGCCGAACGGCGGGCGGCGGGCATCGACGACCTGTTCACCGCCCTGGACAGCGAGCTGGTCGGGCTCGTCCCGGTGAAGAAGAAAGTGGAGGAAATCGGTTCGCTGCTGCTGGTCGACCGGGCACGACAGCGGTTCGGGCTCTCCGCGTCCCGGCCGAACCTGCACATGTGCTTCACCGGGGCGCCGGGAACCGGGAAGACCACGGTCGCGCTGATGATGGCCGACCTGCTCCGCCGGCTTGGCTACCTGGAGAAAGGTCATCTCGTGCACGCCATGCGCGATGACCTCGTGGGCGAGTACATCGGGCACACCGCGCCGAAGACGAAGCAGGTCCTCCAGCGGGCGATGGGCGGCGTCTTGTTCATCGACGAGGCGTACGCCCTGTACCGCGGCGAGGACTCGAAGGACTACGGCCAGGAGTGCATCGACATCCTCATGCAGGTGATGGAGAACGAGCGGGACAAACTCGTGGTGATCCTCGCCGGGTACAAGGACCGGATGGACCGCTTCTTCGCGGCCAACCCCGGCATGAGCTCCCGCATCGCGCATCACCTGGACTTCGCCGAGTACGCGGTCGACGAGCTGCTCGCGATCGGGCGGCTGATGCTGGACCGGGCGTCCTACTACCTGTCAGACGAGGCGGAGGCGGCGTTCCGCGGCTACCTGTCGCTGCGGATGGGGCAGCCCCGGTTCGCCAACGCCCGCAGCGTACGGAACGAGCTGGAAAACGCCCGGCTCCGGCACGCGTACCGCCTCGCCGCCGAGCCGGAGCGGCGCTGGAGCAAGGACGACCTGATGCGCCTGGAGCCGCCGGACATCCTGCCGGACCGCCTTCCGCGGCCTTAGGAGCCGCGGGCCACCTGGAACGGGGCGAAGCTCTGCGCGGTCGCCATCAGCTCGATCGTGTTGACGTTGACGTGCCGCGGGAGCGTCGCCGCCCAGTAGACCGACTCGGCGATGTCGTCAGCGGTCATCGGCTGCATGCCGGCGTAGACGGCGGCCGCCCTGGCCCTGTCGCCGCCGAACCGGACGGTGGAGAACTCGGTGTCGGCCATCCCCGGCTCGACGCAGGTGACGCGCACGCCGGTGCCGTGCAGGTCGCTGCGCAGGTTCAGGCTGAACTGGTGCACGAACGCCTTCGTGCCGCCATACACGTTGCCACCGGGGTACGGGTAGGTGCCGGCCACCGAGCCGAGATTGATCACGTGGCCGCGGCGGCGGGCGACCATGCCCGGCAGGATCGCCCTGGTGCAGTAGACCAGGCCCTTGCAGTTCGTGTCGATCATCTGCTCCCAGTCGTCGAGGTCGGCGTCCTGGGCCGGCTCGAGGCCAAGGGCCAGGCCCGCGTTGTTCACCAGGACGTCGACCCGCGCGAACTCCTCCGGGAGCCCGGCTACCGCGCCGGCGACCGCCGCCCGGTCGCGGACGTCAAGCGTCACCGGCAGCAGGCGGGGGCCGAGTTCGGCGGCCAGTTCCCTGAGCCGGTCCGCCCGGCGGGCGGCGGCGACGACGCGGGCGCCCGCGGCCGCGAACCGGCGCGCCACCGCGGCACCGAAGCCGCTGCTCGCGCCCGTGACGAAGACTGTGCTCGGCTGGGTGCTAGTCATGATGGGACAATGCTAGTCAGTTCCGGACCGGGGACTGCCAGATGGTCGGCTGTTCACCGGCTGCCGTGGCGGTGAACCCGGCCCCGGTCAGCGCGGCGCCCGTGGCCGTCAGCGCGGTGATCGCCTGCGTGCCCGGCCCGGCCAGGCCCGTGCCGTCGGGCGTCGCCGCGGTCCATGCCGCGCCCTTGGCGGCGCCGGGCGCCAGCGTCCAGACCACCACGTCCGCGCCGCCGCTCCCCGGCGCACCGTAGGTCCCGGTCGCGATGAACCCGCCGCCCGCCGCCGTCAGCGCGGTGACCGCGGCACCGGCCGGCCCGGGGAGCGGTGTCTGCGTCCAGGTGGCACCGCCGTCGGTGGAGACGGCGGCGAACGGAAGCCGCTCCCCTGCCGCCGTGACCTCGGTGCCCGCCGCGGCCACGGTGCCCGCGCCGGCCGCCACGTACCGCAGTTCCGCGCTGCGCGCCGAGCCGGGCAGCGGCAGCGGGACCAGCGACCAGGCCCGCCCGGTAGCCGACAGCCATGCCGCGGCCCGCGGTCCGTCGGAGCCGACGGCGACGAAGCCGCCCCTGGTCGCGGCGACGGCGTTCATCTGCCGGTCCCCGGCACCGTCGAGGGCGCCCGGCTGGGCATCGGCCGCGCGCCGCCAGCCGGTCAGGCCGGGCGCCCGCCAGGCCGCCGCGATCACGCGGCCGCCGGACGTCTGGTGCCCGACGATCACGTACCCGCCGGGACCCGCCGCGGCCGCCGCGGTGACCAGGCCCCGGCCGGTGAACGCGGCCGCGGCGTCCGCCGCCGTCCATGTCCGGCCGTCGGCCGATCCCACCACGACGGGACGTTCCGGCACCGCCGTCGCGCCGCCGCCGACCGCGAGCCAGCCGGCCGCGCCGTGCGTGACCCCGGTGAGCTGTTCCAGCCCGGGCCGGGTCAGCACCGCCGGGGCCGCGCCGGCCGCGCGCGCCCACGTGGACCCGCCGTCCGCGGAAACCCACAGCGCGGGGAACCCGTCCGCGCTGCCCGCGGCCACCTCGGTGGCGCCCGCCGCCGCGATCGCGTTGACGGCCACCTCGGGGATGACGGCGCCGGGGATCGCGCGGATGCTGACCTGGGCGGGGCCGCCCCGCGCCCCGATCAGCGCCAGCATCGGCTGGCGCTGATCGGGGTCGTCCGCGCTCGTCCCGGCGATCACCGCCTGGCCGGCCGAGGTCAGCGCCACGCCGGAGATCCGTTCCCGCCCCGCGGCGCCGACCGGGCTCGTCCCGGCCCAGGTGACGCCGTTCCGGGACAGGAACGCGATGTCGAACCCGCTGGCCCGCCCCGTCACCGCCGCTCCGCCGGGGCCGCCGCCGACCAGCCCGACCGTAAGCGGTGCCCCATCGGCCGTCCTGAGCACCGCGGACTGGCGCCAGGCGGCCCCGTCCGCCGAGGTGTAGACCGCGGCCTGGCCGGCCCGGGTGGGCCGGATGGCGACGAAACCGCCCTCAAGCGGCGCTACCCCGCTGATCGCCGCGGTGCCGCCGCCCGGAACCGGCACCGCCGTCCACGTCGCCCCGCCGTCCGCCGACCGCCACATGCCCGGACCCGTGGTCGCGCCCGCCACCGTCCCGGCCAGCACGATCACGCGGCCGTTCGCCGCCGCCGCGGTGATGCCAAGCACCCGTCCGGTGCCGGCGGCGAGCCCGAGCTGGGTCACGCCCAGGCGCTGCCAGGTTGTCCCGTTGGCCGACAGCCATACCACCGGGCTGGCCTTCGCGGCGTCACCGCCTGGGACGTTGGTGCCGGCGGCGAGGAAGCCTGACCCCACGGCGGTCAGCGAGGTGATCCGGTCGCCCTGGAGCTGGGGAAGGGGGGGCTTGAGGAGCCAGCCGCGTCCGTTCGGGCTGATCCAGACGGCGTCGGGGCCGACCGCGACCCAGCCGCGCGGGCCGGCGGCCACCAGCGTGGCGGGGTGGCCGGGCGGCGGGTTGCCGTGCAGGGTGCCGAGCTGCCAGGTGCGTCCGTTGTCGGCCGAGACGAAGAAGCGGGCGCGCTGGATCCGGGTGCCGCTCTGCGCGCCTACCGCGACGATCGTGCTGCCGTAGGCGGCGACCTGGCCGAGCGGCGCGCTGACCCCGCGCCCGGCCAGCGCGGCGGTGTCGGTGAAGTCCGCCGCCGCCGGCCGCGCGGGCGGAAAGCCCGCCGCGAGCGACGACGGGGCGGTGCCGCCGGTCCCGCTGTTCGCTCCGGCGATCACCACGACCGCGATGCCGACGGCCACCGCGGCCAGGATCGGCACCGCCAGGCCGGTCACCAGGTTGCGGGCCCGCATCGCCGCCATGATGGCCCTCACCAGCGAGACGGCGGGACCGGGTGCCCGCCGCCGCTCCCCGGCGTAGCGCAGGCGGCGCACCGCGCCCAGTCCGTCCAGTCCGTCACGGCCGCGGTCGCGCCGGACGCCGGCGCCGCGCGGGGCGCCGCGGTCCGGCTGGCGGCTCACGTGACGCGGCCCGGCGGTGTGACGCGGCCCGGCGGTGTGGTGCGGCCCGGCGGTGTGGTGCGGCCCGGTGCCGCGACGGGGATCCTCCGGCGAGCGGCGGCCGGCGAACTCGTCCGGGAACGGGACCGGCGTCATCGGGCCGGCCGGCGGCGGCGCATAACGCGGGTCGCGTGCGCGGCCGGACTCGCCTGCGCCGCGCCGGACGCGCGGTACCTCAAACTCGTAGCCGGGTATCTCCCCGAAGGCCCGCGGGGCGCCGGCAGCGCCCCGGCCGTTATCGCCGGCCCGTGGCCGTGCGGTCATCCGGGGATCGGGAGGCCGCGCAGGCCGCGCACGCGGAAGGCGAGGACGCCCCGCGTCCTCTGGCCCGGGATCGCCGCTGCTACGCCTGCTACTCACCCGTTTCTACCTGTGCAATCGCGCTTAGTGCGGGGGCAGGGCATCCGGCCCGGTTGCCCGTGTTCGCTCGCCGATCGTACCGGGCAACAGGGCCGCCGAAGGCCGAAACCGCGACGCGCGGCGGATCCGTAAGGGCAACGTTCGCGGCGATCCGTAACGGCAGCGTCCGCGGCGGAACGGCAGCGTCCGCGGCGGATCCGTAGGACAGCGTCCGCAACCTAAGGCTGCAAGACATTGCCGGCAAGGCGCTTGCGGACCGATGCGTCAGCGCTACCGTACTGGGAACGGCCGTGTTCGGCCGCCCGGATCCTCCGTATCTTTCGGTCTATGCGCGTGACTCATGCCACATGAGCCACGCAGACCACTGAAGTGTCATCCAGACACCCGGCCATGTGGCCGACGGGTAACCTGGAAACGGGAGTCAGTCAGTAATCACGTCTAACCTTTCGGAAGAAGGCGATGTCCGCCGTGTCTTCTGAGTCGCCGCTTGCCGCCGCGGATCTCAGCGCGCCCCCTGCACAACCTCCGGCACCGGACGAATCCGCCGCCCCACCGGGGCGCGCCGCCGCGGGCGGCCCGGCGGACCACGGCTCCGCCGGGCACAGCGGAGCCGACTTCGGCGCGAACGAGTGGCTTGTCGACGAGCTGTACCAGCGCTATCTCGCGGATCCCGGCTCGGTCGACCGGGCGTGGTGGAGCTTCTTCGCCGACTACCGCCCCGCCCGCACGAACGGGACCGGGCCGCGCCCGGCGGTGCCGGAGGGCGCCCCCCCGGACGGCACCGTGGTCGCGCCCCCGCCCGCGCCGGCCCCGGGCGGGACGGGCGCCCCGGGCGGGACGGGCGCGCCCGGCGCGGCGCCCGCCCCGGCAGCCGGCCAGGGCCAGGCGCCGGCCACGCCGCCCGCCGACGCCGAGCTGGCCAGGCTGCGCGGTGCCGCCGCCCGCACCGCGCAGAACATGGCGGCCAGCCTCTCCGTCCCCACCGCCACCAGCGTCCGCGCGGTGCCGGCCAAGCTGCTCATCGACAACCGCATCGTCATCAACAACCACCTTCAGCGCGGCAAGGGCGGGAAGGTCTCCTTCACCCACCTGATCGGATACGCGGTCGTCCAGGCCGTCAAGCGGCTGCCCGCGATGAACAGCGCGTACGCCGAGGAAGACGGCAAGCCGGTCCTCGTGGCGCCGCACCACATCAACCTCGGGCTCGCCATCGACGTGCAGAACAAGGACGGCAGCCGTCAGCTCCTGGTGCCCAGCATCAAGGGTGCCGAGGCGATGGACTTCCGCCAGTTCTGGACGGCGTATGAGGACATCGTCCGTAAGGCGCGCACCGGCAAGCTGACCGTCGCCGACTTCCAGGGCACCACGATCTCGCTGACCAACCCGGGCACCATCGGCACCGAGCACTCCGTGCCGCGTCTCATGCCGGGCCAGGGCTGCATCGTCGGCGTCGGCGCCATGGAGTACCCCGCCGCGTACCAGGGCGCGAGCGAGGAGACCATGGCCAGGCTCGCGATCAGCAAGACGGTCACGCTGACCTCCACCTACGACCACCGGATCATCCAGGGCGCGCAGTCCGGGGACTTCCTGCGGGTCATCCACCAGCTGCTGCTCGGCGCGGACGACTTCTACGACGAGATCTTCGCGTCCCTGCGCATCCCGTACGAGCCGGTGCGCTGGGTCAGGGACTTTCCTTCCGGGCATGAGGACGACGTCGCCAGGTCGGCCCGGGTGCAGGAGCTGATCCACGCTTACCGGGTCCGCGGTCACCTGATGGCCGACACCAACCCGCTGGAGGTCGTCCAGCGCAGGCACCCGGACCTGGACATCAACCAGCACGGGCTCACGCTGTGGGACCTGGAGCGCGAGTTCGCCACCGGCGGGTTCGGCGGCAAGCCGCGGATGCGCCTGCGGGAGATCCTCGGCGTGCTGCGCGACTCGTACTGCCGCACGGTCGGCATCGAGTACATGCACATCCAGGATCCCGAAGAGCGCAAGTGGATCCAGGCGCACGTCGAGGTGCCGCACCAGCGGCCCGCCCACGACGAGCAGATCCGCATCCTGTCCCGGCTGAACGTGGCCGAGGCGTTCGAGATGTTCCTGCAGACCAAGTTCGTCGGCCAGCGCCGGTTCTCCCTGGAGGGCGCCGAGTCGCTGATCCCGCTGCTCGACGCGGTGATCAGCGAGGCCGCCGAGGCGCACCTCGACGAGGCCGTGATCGGCATGGCGCACCGCGGCCGGCTGAACGTGCTCGCCAACATCGTCGGCAAGTCCTACGGGCAGATCTTCAAGGAGTTCGAGGGCAACCTCGACCCGAAGTCCACCCAGGGCTCGGGCGACGTGAAGTACCACCTGGGCGCCGAAGGCACGTTCACCGCCGCTACCGGCAGCCAGATCCGCACGTCGCTGGTGGCCAACCCCAGCCACCTGGAGGCCGGCGACCCGGTGATGGAGGGCGTGGTCCGCGCCAAGCAGGACATCCTGGACAAGGGCGAGCCAGGCTTCACCGTGCTGCCCGTGCTCATCCACGGCGACGCGGCGTTCGCCGGCCAGGGCGTGGTGGCGGAGACCCTCAACCTGAGCCAGCTGCGGGGCTACCGGACCGGCGGCACCGTCCACATCGTGGTGAACAACCAGCTCGGCTTCACGACCTCGCCGCAGCACTCCCGGTCCAGCGTGTACGCCACCGACGTGGCGCGGATGATCCAGGCCCCGATCTTCCACGTCAACGGCGACGACCCCGAGGCCGTGGTATGGGTCGGCCGGCTCGCCTTCGCCTACCGGCAGGCGTTCCGCAAGGACGTCGTGATCGACATGGTCTGCTACCGGCGCCGCGGGCACAACGAGGCCGACAACCCGAGCTTCACGCAGCCGCTGATGTACGACCTGATCGAGGCGAAGCGCTCGGTGCGCAAGCTCTACACCGAGTCGCTGATCGCCCGCGGCGACATCACGATGGAAGAGGCCGAGGCCGCGCTGCGCGACTACCAGCAGCAGCTAGAGCGCGCGTTCACCGAGACCAGGGCCGCCGCGGAGCTTCCGCCGCAGCCCGGCACCGTCCTGCCGCGCGAGCCGGAGGAGCGCCCGGTCAACCATGCCGCGGTGCCGACCGCGATCACCATCGACTCGGTCAAGCAGGTCATCGAGACCCAGCTGACGCTGCCCGAGGGCTTCACCGTGCACCCGAGGCTGAAGCCGCAGCTGGAACGGCGTGCCACGATGATCGCCGAGGACAGCATCGACTGGGCCACCGGGGAGCTGCTCGCCTTCGGATCGCTGCTCCAGGACGGTTACCCGGTGCGGCTGGTCGGCCAGGACAGCCGCCGCGGGACGTTCGGCCAGCGGCACGCGGTGCTCGTCGACCGGCACACCGGCGCCGAGTACACCCCGCTCAAGCGGCTGGACAACGGCAAGGCGCGCTTCTTCGTCTACGACTCGCTGCTGTCGGAGTTCGCCGCGATGGGCTTCGAGTACGGGTACTCGGTCGCCCGGCCCGACGCGCTGGTGATGTGGGAGGCCCAGTTCGGCGACTTCATGAACGGCGCGCAGACGATCATCGACGAGTTCATCAGCTCCGGCGAGCAGAAGTGGGGCCAGCGCTCCAGCGTGGTCCTGCTGCTGCCGCACGGCTACGAGGGCCAGGGCCCGGACCATTCCTCGGCCCGGATCGAACGGTTCCTCAGCCTGTGCGCGCAGGACAACATGACGGTCGCCATGCCGTCTACCCCGGCCAGCTACTTCCACCTGCTGCGCTGGCAGGCGCTGAGCGGCAGGCACAAGCCGCTGATCGTGTTCACGCCGAAGTCGATGCTGCGGCTGAAGGCCGCCACGTCCGCGGTAGCGGACTTCACCAGCGGGTACTTCCAGCCGTTGATCGGCGAGGCGGCGAGCTTCGGCACCTCGGCCGTGCGCCGGGTGCTGCTGTGCACCGGCAAGGTCTACTACGACCTGGCCGAGCGCCGCGCGGCGACGGGTGCGAACGGCACGGCCATCGTCCGGTTCGAGCGGCTGTACCCGATCCCGATCGAGGAACTGCGCGCGGAACTGTCCAGGTACCCTGACGACGCGGAGCTTGCGTGGGTCCAGGAGGAGCCGGCCAACATGGGCGCCTGGCCGCGGATGGCGCTACGGCTGCCTGAACTGCTCGGCCGCCCGCTGTCGGTGGTATCCCCGCCGGCCAGCTCGGCGCCCGCCCCGGGCTCGGCCAAGGTGCATGCGGCTTCGCATCGCGAGTTGATACAGGCGGCTATCCCGACGGAGGGCTAGCGATGTACTTCACCGATCAGGGCATCGAGGAACTCGATGACCGCCGCGGGGACGAGCAGGTCACCATGGCCTGGCTCGCGGAACGGCTGCGGGACTTCGTAGACCTGAACCCGGAATTCGAGACGGCGGTGGACCGGCTCGCGTCCTGGCTGGCGCGGCTGGATGCCGACACCGAATCCGGCATCGACTCTGACGAGGAATAAGCCAGACGGCGGTTCTCCCGAACGGACGGTGGCGCCTCCCGGGGCCCGGGCACCTCTCGCCGGACCGCGGGCCCCGGGACGGCGGAGCCCGGTAACGCGATACATCTTGACTTCTCCCGTACGAGATATATCGTACGAGGAGGTGAATGTGCCGTACGGGAGGACCCGCCATGCCGAGCTGGACCGTTGACGCGCCCGCGAGCCTGGACTTCGACGAGGTGACCGCGCTGCACGTGCGGCTGATCGCGGGCACCGTGGCGGTCATCGCCACGGACGACAGGCCCTCGGTGGCGGTCACCGAGGTCAGGGGGCGGCCGTTGCAGGTCAGCCACGAGTCCGGCTCGCTGACGATCGCCTACGAGTCGCCGTCGTGGGAACGGCTGCTCGACTGGCTGAAACCGCTGCACGACAGCGCTGCGGTCACCGTCACCGTGCCCGCGGACTGCCCGATCCAGCTAGGCGTCGTGAGCGCGTCCGCGGTCGTGTGCGGCCTCATTTCCGGCGCGTCCGTCAAGGGGGTATCCGGCGTGATCACCCTGGACGGCGTGACGGGCGACGTGCAGGCGGACACCGTCTCGGGCGCGCTGGAAGGGCGGGACGTCGACGGCACGGTCCGGTTCACGTCGGTATCCGGCGACCTGACGCTGGCCGGCGGCTTGCTTACCCGCCTGGAAGCGGACAGCGTCAACGGCCAGATCGCCGCGGACATCAGCCTGGCCGCCGCGGGCGCCATGCGCGTCGGCACGATCTCGGGCGACATCACCCTGCGCCTCCCCGCGGACAGCGACGCAAGGGTGCGCCTGCATTCAACCTCGGGAAACGTCCGCAGCGACTTCGGCTCGCTGCGGTCAGCCATGTCGCCAGGCTCACATACCGTAAGCGGTAACGTAGGCGGAGGATCCGGGAAGGTTTCCGTCAGCACGGTATCCGGCGATGTGACGCTGCTGCGGCGCCCACCGCGCCGCGCTGCCGCGCGTACCGAGACTCCCCGCGCGGAGGCAGGAATGGAGAGCGAGACCCGATGAGCCCGGTATTCCGTCACGGACGGCTCCGGCTGTACCTGCTGCGGCTCCTCGACGAGGAGCCGAGGCACGGCTATGAGGTGATCCGGCTGCTGCGCGACCGGTTCATGGGTGTTTACGCTCCCTCACCGGGCACGATCTACCCGCGACTGGCCAGGCTCGAGGAAGAGGGCCTGGTCACGCACGACGAAGAGAACGGGCGCAAGGTCTACCGGATTACCGAGGCAGGCCGCGAGGAACTGCGCAGCCGGGGCGCGGAGCTAGACGAACTCGAAGAGGAACTGTCCGCCTCCGTCAGCGACATCGTGCGCGAGGTCAGGGAGGATGTCCGGGAAACCGTGCGCAACCTGCGCGAGGAGCTGACCTGGGCCGCGCGCGAGATGCGCCGCGGCGAGCGCGGGACGCACGAGGACGTGCGCGGCGCCGCGCACGAGCAGGCCAGGCAGGCCAGGCAGGCCGCATGGGCGCAGGCCCGTCATGTCCGCGAGCAGGCGAGGCAGGCACGCGAGCAGGCGAGGCAGGCACGCGAGGAGGCGCTGGGGCACGCGCAGCGGCTGCGGGAAGAGGCCGCTCACCTGCGCGATGACGCAAGACACCGGTTCCGCTCCGCCTGGGAGTACGCGGCCGGCGAGCACGAGCCGGGGACGGACGCCCCCGGGCCCGGCGCGGATGAGCCCCGCGAGAGCGCGGGCCGTCACGGCGGCGGGCACCACTGGGCCGGCTGGCTCGGCTGGGGCGACTGGAGCCGATGGGCCGACTGGCCGGGCGGCGGCCGCGGCCGCGCCGGCTGGTCCGGTCCCCGCGACATGGCGGCGTTCCGCGACCTTGAGCGCCTGGCCAGGGAGTTCGCGACCGACCTGCGCAAGGTGGCGTGGGACTCCGGCGCCCTCGGCGGCGACGTCATCGCCGCCTTGCGGGACATCCTCGAAGACACGCTCGACCGCATCAGGACGGAGGTCTTCCGGCAGCACGAGAAGACCGCGCACGAGGCCTCCCCGTCCGGCTCCCCTGCCGCGGAAGCCACGGAGGACACGCCCGGGTCCCCGGAGGGCCCTGGTGCCGCGGGCGACGCAGGCGCCCCGGGGGGCAGCGGCTCACCGGGCGCGTCGGCAAGCCAGGGAGGCGCGGACACGGCGGCAAGTTCCTGACCAGCCTGGCCGGCCCGCGTCCACGCGCCCTCCATGATCATGTAACCCGCGTCCACGCGCCCTCCATGATCATGTAGGTTTCTAGGCGTATACCGGTTTTTCTCCTCATGATGAAAGATTTTTCGGCATGCGGCGGAGCATGAGGCGGGCGTAAGGCAGGCAAAGGCGGTTCGCCGGCGCTGCCGAGGCTCCTGGAGGCTCTCATCCGGGCACATGCGCACCGTAAGCCACGCAAATACGTCCGGGGGCGTGCCGCCGGACCGGCGGCGGCATCGCCATAGCGCGCGGACCGGCGGCGGCATCGCCATAGCGCGCCGGAACGAATCCGGCGCGCGGCGTCAGGGGGTGAAGACGATCTTGCCGGTGTGGGTCCCCTCGATCATGGCGGCGAAGCCCGCGGCGGCGTCCGCGAGGGGAAGGACCCGGTCGATCACCGGACGGGTCCCGGTCTGCTCGAGGAAACGGAGCAGCCTGCCTAGCTGGTCCCTGGTTCCCATGGTCGACCCGACGACGGAAAGCTGCGTGAAGAACACCCGGTTCAGCTCGGCCGGCGGGACCTCGCCGCTGGTGGCGCCGGAGACGACGATGCGCCCGCCGGGCTTGAGCGAGCGCAGCGAGTGCCCCCACGTGGCCTGGCCCACGGTCTCCATGACCACGTCGACCCGCTCGGGCAGGCGGTCGCCGGCGGCGAACGCCCGGTCGGCACCGAGCTTGACCGCCGCATCGCGCTTGGCCTCGCTACGGCTGGTCACCCACATCCGGTAACCCGCGGCGCGGCCGAGCAGCACCAGCGCGGTGGACACGCCGCCGCCCGCCCCCTGGACCAAGACGGTCGCGCCAGGCTGCACGCCGGCCTTGTCGAACAGCATCCGGTAGGCGGTCAGGTACGCGGTCGGCAGGCAGGCGGCCTCCTCGAAGGAGAGCGCGGGCGGCTTCGGCAGCAGATTGCGCTTGGGAACGGCGACCCGCTCGGCGAACGTGCCGTCGTACCGCTCGGACAGCAGCGAACGGCGCGGATCCAGCGTCTCGTCGCCGCCGCCGGCGTCCGGGTCCCCGATCACCGCGTGCACGACGACCTCGTTGCCGTCCGGGTCCACCCCGGCGGCGTCGCATCCGAGGATCATCGGCAGCCGGTCGGCGGGCAGGCCGACCCCGCGGAGCGACCAGACGTCGTGGTGGTTCAGGGCGGCCGCCTTTACGGTGACCGTCGTCCATCCGGCAGGCGGCTCCGGGTCCGGCCGCTGTCCTGTCTCAAGCCCGCTCAAGGGGTCGTCGGCATTGATGCGCGCGGCGGTCACGGCGAACATGATCAAGACCCTACCGGGCGGACGGGCGGCACGGCAGTGGGGCCCGTCACAAGGAACCGGCAGTGCCGGACCCAGGCGGGCACCACTTCCGCCGGGGGGAGCGGCGCCCGCCGGGGACGGGTCTAGCGGCGGGCGACGCCGTCGGCGCGGGCCTGGGCGGCGACCGCGGCGGCGACGGCGGGCGCGACGCGCTCGTCGAACTGGCTCGGGATGACGTAATCCGGCGTGGCGTCATCGCCGACGAGGGCGGCGATCGCATCGGCGGCGGCCAGCTTCATGGCCTCCGTGACGGTGGCCGCCCGGACGTCGAGCGCGGCCCGGAACACGCCGGGAAAGGCCAGCGAGTTGTTGATCTGGTTCGGGAAGTCGCTGCGCCCGGTCGCCACCACGGCCACGTGGCGGCGCGCGACGTCCGGGTGGATCTCCGGTTCGGGGTTGGACAGCAAGAACGCGATCGCGCCCGGCGCCATCCGCGCGATGGCTTCCTCCGGCAGCGTGCTGCCGGACAGCCCGATGAACACGTCGGCGCCGCGCAGCGCCGACTCCGGCGAGCCGGTCAGGCCCGCGGCGTTGGTCACCTCGGCGAGCGCCGCCTTCACCGGGTTCAGGCCCTCCCTGCCGCGGTAGATCAGCCCCTTGCTGTCGGCCACGGCGAGGTCGCCGACGCCCGCGCTGAGCAAGATCTTCGACACCGCGATCCCGGAGGCGCCGGCACCGCAGACCACGACGCGCAGGCCGCCGAGCTCCTTGCCGACTACGCGGGCGGCGCTGCGCAGGGCCGCCAGCGTGACGATGGCGGTCCCGTGCTGGTCGTCGTGGAACACGGGTATGTCGAGCATGGCGCGCAGCCGGTCTTCGATCTCGAAGCAGCGCGGCGCCGAGATGTCCTCCAGGTTGATGCCGCCGAAGCTCGGCGCCAGGGCGGCGACCGTCCGGACCACCTCGTCCACGTCGGTGCAGCCGATGCAGATGGGAACCGCGTTGATGCCGGCGAAGCGCTTGAACAGCAGGGCCTTGCCCTCCATGACCGGCATGGCCGCGGCGGGCCCGATGTCGCCGAGGCCGAGCACCGCGGTGCCGTCGCTCACCACGGCGACGGTGTTGCCCGCCCAGGTGTACTCGCTGGCGAGTTCGGGCTGGTCGGCGATGGCGCTACAGACCCGCGCCACCCCCGGTGTATATGCCATCGCGAGCGCGGCGCGGTCCGGCACGTCCACGGTGGGGCGCACGTCGATCTTGCCGCCCCGGTGCATGGCGAAAACGGGATCAGCGTCGCGGGAGGAGGGAAGGGATGAACGGACAGGCTCGTCGGCCACGGTAACCCCCAGGTTCGATGTCAGGTGAATGACCGGGTGTCCGGCACGCCCGCGGCCGCGGGGTTACGGCGGCCGCCACGCCACCCGGACGCGCCGATCGCTCCAGCTACGGGGGTTACCCGCTGGGACATTGTGTCATGGACGGCGCGGTGCTGGCGCTGTCCGCACTGATCTATGTAATACTCAGTACCGGCACCAGCCTATTACACCAGTTTCCCCCGCAGCTAGGGATCGCGAGTGGACCTGCCTTCCTACGCCGAGCTCGCGGTACGGCTCGTGAACACCGCCGGCCTTGGGCATGAGGGCGGCGACCAGCTCACGACGCTCGACGGACTGCGCGTGCTCGTGGCCGACCGGGAGCACCTCAACCACGGCATCACGCGCGCCGATCTGGAGGCGCTCCAGCAGCTCCGGGGGGAGTTCCGGGCGTTCTTCGAGGCATGCTCGCGCGGCGACGGCGCGAGCGCGGCGGCGCGGCTGAACGAACTGCTCATCCAGTAC
Source organism: Trebonia sp. (assembly GCA_035294225.1). Taxonomy (GTDB): domain Bacteria; phylum Actinomycetota; class Actinomycetes; order Streptosporangiales; family Streptosporangiaceae; genus Trebonia. The sequence continues at coordinate 974 of DATGLH010000060.1, read as the reverse complement.
CCGGTGCACCCGCAGCTGTCCGGTCACGACGGCCAGCCGTGGCACGTCCACTACACCGAGAGCGGCGCCATGCACGACAAGTACGCCGCGGGCGCGGCCATGGGGCTCGCCGTCCGGCTGGCCGATCTCGGGATCGAGCGCTTCGGCGTCTGCCAGGCCGCGCCGTGCCAGGGCGTGTTCATCGACACGTCCGCCAACCGCACCAGGCGCTACTGCTCCGAGCGGTGCACCAACCGGGCCAACGTCACCGCGTTCCGCGCCCGCAGGCGGGGCGACGACGCCCCGGCCTAGCCGGCGTAAAACGGGAGCACCATTCGTGAATTATTTCACAAGGGTCGGCCTGTTACGCATCCGCTACGCATAAGCCGTAAATCACGCCACCCGGAACTCACAGTTAATTACCGCGACATCACCGTGTGATGCCGCGCACGTGTGATTATTTCTGCCTGACCGCGCGCGCAACGCCATGACCTGCGTTATAAAACCGAATCCGTGACACACTTCTCATGCAGGACGATCATCTCTACGATGTTCTCACTCTGCTCATATGACACGCTCACCCGCTACAGCGGGGCCCCGCAGGGCGGGTGGCGCGCCCCACGGGGCACGATCGAGAAAAGAGCTATCGATCATGGCTACTGAAACTGGATCCGCCGGGGCCGTCGTCAGCAAACCGGCAGATGTCGGACTCCGGCGGGAGATGGGACTGATCGGGGCCACCTGGGCATCGGAGACCTCGATCATCGGCTCCGGCTGGCTGTTCGGCGCCTGGGGGGCGGCGGCCGCGGCCGGCACCTCGGCCATCATTGGCTGGGTCATCGGCGGGGTAGCGGTCATCATCTTGGCCCTCGTCCATGCCGAGCTCGGCGCGATGTACCCGGTGGCCGGCGGGACCGCGCGGTTCCCGCACTACGCCTACGGCAGCATCGCGGGCATCTCGTTCGGCTTCTTCTCCTGGGTGCAGGCGCTCACGG
>DATGLH010000059.1:0-10924 GCA_035294225.1 Trebonia sp. | reverse complement strand
AGAGCGAGAGCGAGAGCGAGAGCGAGAGCGAGAGCGAGAGCGAGAGCGAGAGCGAGAGCGAGAGCGAGAGCGCGGAGGATCGCGGCGCGGGACAACGGCAGCCGAAGGCCCCTCGCACCCCCGTCCATGATCCTGTTAGATTTTAGTACCTATAATCGATTTTTTCTTCATGATGAAGGGTTTTCGGTGCTAGAAGGGGCGCTAGAAGGTTTTTCGGCCCTGGAAGAGCGGCATATGCGGCAGGGCGGCGGGGAGCGCCAGCCCGGGCCAGCGGGCCAGCGGGCCGCCGGGGCCGGCGGCCTCGTGCGGCCGGCGGCCCCGTGCGGCCGGCGGCCCCGTGCGGCCGGCGGCCTCGTGCGGCCGGCGGCAGCGAGCTTAGGATGAACATCCAGAGCTGGGAGGAGCTGACGATGCCTGAGCGCGTGGAGATCACCGGGCCCGCCGGAGACCGTTACGACGAGATCCTGACCCCCCGGGCGCTGGATCTGCTTGAGAAGCTGCACAACGAGCTGGCCGGCCGCCGGGCGGAGCTGCTCGCGGCACGGCGGCGCCGACAGGCCGAGCTGAGCGGCGGGGCGATGCTCGACTTCCTCCCCGCCACGGCGCACATCCGCGAGGACACGTCCTGGCGGGTCGCGCCGCCCGCGCCCGGGCTGGAGGACCGGCGCGTGGAGATCACCGGCCCGACCGACCGGAAGATGACGATCAACGCCCTGAACAGCGGCGCCAACGTCTGGCTCGCCGACTTCGAGGACGCCAACACGCCGCTGTGGGAGAACATGATCGGCGGCCAGCTCAACCTCAAGGACGCGCTGGACCGGACGATCGACTTCACGAGCGATGAGGGCAAGGCCTACGCGCTGAACCCCGACGACACGCTGGCCACGATCGTGGTCCGCCCGCGGGGATGGCACCTGGACGAGAAGCACATCCTGATCGACGGGCGCCGGGCGTCCGGCAGCCTCACCGACTTCGCCCTGTACATGGCGACCTGCGCGCGCAAACAGCTCGACAAGGGCAAGGGCCCCTACTTCTACCTGCCGAAGATGGAGTCCCACCTCGAGGCGCGGCTGTGGAACGACGCGTTCAACATCGCCCAGGATTTCCTGGGCATCCCGCGGGGCACGATCCGCGCCACGGTGCTGATCGAGACGATCCCGGCCGCGTTCGAGATGGATGAGATCCTGTACGAGCTGCGCGACCATTCCGCCGGGCTGAACGCCGGCCGCTGGGACTACCTGTTCTCCATCATCAAGAAGTTCCGCACCCGCGGACGCGACTTCGTGCTGCCGGAGCGGAACGCCGTCACGATGACCGCCCCGTTCATGCGCGCCTACACCGAGCTGCTGGTGAAGACGTGCCACAAGCGCGGCGCGCACGCGATGGGCGGCATGGCGGCGTTCATCCCGTCCCGGCGCGATCCGAAGGTCAACGAGATCGCCCTCGCGAAGGTCCGCGACGACAAGACCCGCGAGGCCGGCGACGGCTTCGACGGCTCCTGGGTCGCGCATCCCGACCTGGTGCCGGTCTGCAAGGAGGTCTTCGACTCCGTGCTCGGCGCGCGGCCGAACCAGCTGGACAAGCAGCGCCCGGAGGTCGCCGTCGCCGCCGAGGACCTGCTCGCGATCGGCAAGACGCCGGGCGGCATCACCGAGGCGGGCCTGCGGAACAACATCAGCGTCGCCCTCCAGTACCTGGCCGCCTGGCTGGGCGGCAACGGCGCCGTCGCCATCTTCAACCTGATGGAGGACGCGGCCACCGCGGAGATCTCCCGGTCCCAGGTCTGGCAGTGGGTGCACAACGAGGTCATCCTCGACGACGGTCCTCTCGTGACAAAGGACGTGGTGGAGCGCATGATCGATGAGGAGCTCGTGAAGATCCGCGACGTGGCGGGCGACAGCTTCGACGCGGCCAGGTACGGCCAGGCGGTCGCGCTGTTCACCGAGGTGGCGCTCGCCGATTCGTTCGCCGAGTTCCTCACGCTTCCGGCGTACGAGCGCATGCCGTAAGGAAGGGGGCGGCCCATGGCCGGCACGAAGGCGGCGGGCACGAAGCCGGGAACGAGGGCGGCGGCGCTGGCCGGCCAGATGATGGCCATCTGCGGCGCTGCCAACGTGATCACCGATCCCCTGGAGCTGCGCACCTACGAGTGCGACGGCCTGACCTCGCACCGCGCCACCCCGGCGCTCGTCGTGCTGCCCGCCACCGCGGAGGAGGTCGCGGGTGTCGTCCGCGCGTGCGCGGCCGCCGACGTGCCGTTCGTGGCCCGCGGCAGCGGCACGGGCCTGTCCGGCGGCGCGGTGCCGCACTCCGAGGGAGTGCTGATCGTGCTGTCGCGGATGCGGAAGGTCCTCGAGATCGACCCGGTCGCCCGGCGGGCGGTCGTCGAACCCGGGGTGACCAACCTGGCGGTGACGGAGGCGGCACGGCCGTTCGGGCTGTTCTACGCGCCCGACCCCTCCAGCCAGGTCGTCTGCTCCATCGGCGGGAACGTGGCGGAGAACTCCGGCGGCGCCCACTGCCTCAAGCACGGGTTCACGGTGAACCACGTCACGGCGCTGGAGGTCGTCACCCCGGCCGGCGAGGTGACCTGGCTCGGCGACGGCACCGGCGTGGCCTGCGGCTATGACCTGCTCGGGGGTTTCATCGGGTCCGAGGGCACGCTCGGCATCGTCACGAAGATCGTGGTGAAGCTGACGCCGGTCCCGGAGGCGGTGCACCTGGTGCTCGCGGCGTACTCCTCCCTCGAACAGGGCGGGCGCGCGGTCACCGACATCATCGGGGCCGGGATCGTGCCCGCGGCGATCGAGATGATGGACGCGCTGTCCATCGAGGCGGCGGAGGCCGCCGTGCACTGCAACTACCCCGCGGGGGCCGGCGCGGTCCTGATCGTCGAGCTTGACGGGCCCGCCGCCGAGGTGGAGGCGGAGCTGGCGACGGTCCGGTCGATCTGCGCCAGGGCCGGGGCGCAGGAGATACGGGCGGCGGACGACCCGGTGCAGCGGGCGGCCATCTGGGCGGGCCGCAAGTCGGCGTTCGCCGCGGTAGGCCGGCTGTCCCCCGCGTACATCGTGCAGGACGGCGTGGTGCCGCGGACGGCGCTCGGGGACGTGCTGGCGCGGATCTCGGCGCTGTCGGAAGAGGCGGGCATCCGGGTGGCGAATGTGTTCCACGCCGGGGACGGGAACCTGCACCCGCTGGTGCTCTACAACGACGCCGTCCCGGCCGAGGCGGAGGCGGCCGAGGTGCTGTCCGGCGCGATCCTCGACACCTGCATCGCCTACGGCGGGTCGATCACCGGCGAGCACGGAGTCGGGGTCGACAAGTCCCGGTACATGCCGAAGATGTTCAGCGCCGCCGATCTCGACACGATGCAGCTGGTCAGGTGCGCTTTCGACCCGGCGAGCCTGTGCAACCCCGGCAAGGTCTTCCCGACTCCCCGGCTGTGCGGCGAGGTGCCCGGTCCGCGGCGTGCTCCCCACCCGATCGTGGCCGCCGGCCAGGCGGAGATCTTCTAATGCGATCATCCCGAACGGACGGTGGCGCCTCGTGACGGCCACGGATCTCACCGTCGCGGGAAAGGCGCTGGCGGGGGCGTGCCCGCGGGTGCGCGCGGGCACGGACGCGGACGCGGTCGGCGGCCTGGTTCCCGCGTTCGTCGCGTCGCCGGCGGACACGGCGGAGGCGTCCGCGCTGCTGCGCGCCGCGGCCGGGCACGACCTCGCGATCGTGCCGCGCGGGTCCGGCAGCCGGCTTGACTGGGGGCCGCCGCCGGCCCGGTGCGACCTCGTCGTCGACATGCTGCGGATGGACGCGGTCACCGAGCACGCGGCCGGCGACCTGGTGGCCCGCGTGCAGGCCGGCGCCCGGATGGGCGCGGTGGCGGCGGTGCTCGCGTCGGCCGGCCAGGAGATCGCGCTCGACGTGCCCGCCGGCGCGACGGCCGGCGGTGTGGTGGCGTCCGGGCTGGCCGGGCCGCGGCGGCTGCGCTACGGCTCGCCGCGGGACCTGCTGATCGGCATCACGATCGTGCGGGCGGACGGCACGGTCGCAAAATCGGGCGGAAAGGTCGTCAAGAACGTCGCCGGGTACGACCTGGGCAAGCTGTTCGCCGGGTCGGCCGGGACGCTCGGGCTGATCACCGAGGTGACGTTCCGGCTGCACCCGCTGCCCGCGGCACGGCGGTTCGTCACGGCCGAGTTCGCGGACCCCGCGGCCGGGTGCGGCGCCGTCGCGGCGGCCGCGAACTCCCCGCTGGTCCCGTCGGCCGTGGAGCTGACCCGCCCCGTGCCCGGCGGGCCGATCCGCGTCGGCGTGCTGCTCGAAGGGTCCGCCGACGGGGTGGCGGCGCGGGCGGAGCGGATGGCGGAGCTGCTGCGCCCCGGCGGGCCCGGCGCCGGCGAGATAGCCGGGTCGCCGCCGCCGTGGTGGCCCGGGCTGCCCGATGGCGGCGGCGGGACGCTGATCCGGGTGTCGTTCTGGGTGTCCGCGCTCGGCCGGGTGCTCGAGGCCGTCGACGCGGCGGCCGGGGAGACCGGGCTGTCCCCGGCGGCGCATGGCTCCGCCGGGGCGGGCGTGCTCTACATGGGCTTTCCGCCCGAGGCGGACGGCGTCGCGTCGTTCGTCGGCGCGCTGCGCCGGACGCTCGGCCGCGAGCGCGGCTCCGTGGTGGTGCTGACGGCGCCCGCCCCGGTCCGGGACGCGCTCGCCGCCTGCGGCGGGATGGCCGGGCGCGTTCCCTCGCTCGGCCTGATGCGGGCGGTGAAAGACCAGTTCGATCCCGGCCACCGGCTGGCGCCTGGCCGGTTCCCAGAGGTGATCTGATTCTGATGAGCGACAACGCGCGGCCGGCGGAGGGTCCGCCCGTGGCGAGCACGGTGGCGGACGCGGAGGCGCAACGGCTCCGTTCGGTGGTAAAGGACTGCGTGCATTGCGGGTTCTGCCTGCCCGCCTGCCCGACGTACCAGCTGTGGGGCGAGGAGATGGACTCCCCGCGCGGCCGCATCCACCTGGTCAGCCAGATCCTGGACGGGGCACCGCTGACGGCCGCGGCGGCCGGGCACTTCGACCGGTGCCTGGGGTGCATGGCGTGCATGACCGCGTGCCCGTCCGGCGTGCAGTACGACCAGATCATCGAGGCGGCCAGGGAGTGGACCGAGGAAGCCGCGGCCGGGCCGCCGCCGCCGGAGGCCGGCCTGGCGGCGGAGGCCGGGGCGCCGTCGGCGGCGGAGGGGGCGCCGTCGGGCGGACCGGGGCGGGCGCGCCGGCCGCTGCGCGACCGCGCGACGCGGGCCGCGATCTTCTCGGTGTTCCCGTACCCCGGGCGGCTGCGCGCGCTGACCGCACCGCTGCGCGCGGCGCAGCGCGTTCACCTCGACCGGGTCTTGTCGCGCACCGGCGCGCTGGGCCTGGTGTCCCCGGCCGCCGAGGCGGCGCTGCGGCTCGCGCCGCCCGCCGCCCGGCCCTTCCCGGCCGGGCGGTTCCCGTCGCGCGTGCCGGCCCGCGGGACGCGGCGCGCCGTGGTCGGCATGCTCACCGGGTGCGTGCAGTCGGTGTTCTTCCCGCAGGTCAACGCGGCGACCGCGCGGGTGCTCGCGGCCGAGGGGTGCGACGTGATCATCCCGCGCGGGCAGGGCTGCTGCGGGGCGCTCTCCCTGCACTCGGGCCGGGCGGCCGAGGCTGCCCGGTTCGCGCGGCGGACAATCGAGACGTTCGAGGCCGCGGGGGTGGACGCGATCGTCGTCAACTCCGCCGGGTGCGGGTCGGCGATGAAGGAGTACGAGCGGCTGTTCGGCCATCTGGCGTCGGCGGATGCGGGCACAAGCCCGGATGGGGGCGCGTCGCCGGCGCTGGCGGGACAGGTCGAAGGGGCATCGTGGGCGGCCCGGGCGGCCGCGTTCTCGGCACGGGTCCGTGACCTGGCGGAGTTCCTCGCCGAGCTCGGCGTGGTCGCGCCCAGGCACCCGGTGCCGGTCAAGGCGGCCTACCACGACGCCTGCCATCTGGGGCACGCCCAGCGCATCACCCGCCAGCCGCGGGACCTGCTGCGCGGGATCCCCGGCCTGGAGCTCGTGGAGCTGCGCGATGCGGGCACCTGCTGCGGTTCGGCCGGCGTGTACAACCTGCTCCAGCCGGAGGCTGCCCGGTCGCTCGGCTCACGGAAGGCGGACGCGGTGCTCGCCAGCGGCGCGTCGCTCGTCATTTCCGCCAACCCCGGCTGCACGCTGCAAATCTCGGCTGAGCTCGCCGCCCGCGGCCAGTCCGTCGTCACCGCGCACACCGCTGAGATCCTCGACGCATCGATCCGCGGCGTCCCGCCGCGCGGTGTCGCGCCACGCCCCGCTTAACTTGTTATTCAACTCTTCTGCTTGCGCGTTTTCTTCTTCGGCTCGTCTCGCTTGACCGCCTTGCCCACGCCGTGGCGGGTGGCCGGGCGGCGGTTCTTCGATCCTGGCGGGCGGCCGGGTCCGGGCTTGCCGGGTTTCGGCACGCTGGCCAGGCCGGGCGGCATCTGGCGGATGTTCCGGAACCCGCGGCGGATTTTCCGAAGATGATCCGCCGGCGATCCGGGGCCGGCGGCAGCCCAGCGGGCGGGAAGGGGCATAGACCGGGTGGCCGGGCAGCAGCGCGGCGGACTGGTCCCACAGCGGTTCTGGCAGCCATGACGGTGCGGCAGGCACAGGCACTCCCGTGATCGCTGAGCGTAGACAACTCGAATGATCACCGAACCCGTGCCCGCCTTGACTCAGGACACGCCGAAGTCCCACAAGCCACGCCTATCCGCGCAGGCTCTTAGCCGGCTGACGGAGGCGGCACGGCACGGCCGGCTGCGGCACGGCCGGCTGCGGCACGGCCGACCTCAGGGCACGGCGGGGATGGTGATGAGGGACGGGGCGGCGCCCTGCTGCGCGGTACCGGTGACCGCGGCTGCCGCCGCGCCGGTTACCGTCCCTCCGGCGCTGGAGAGCGCGGTGATCTGGCGGACTCCCCCGGTCGCCGGGATGGGCGCCGGCCAGGTGAGCCCGTCCGGTGACCGCCAGGTGACGGCGCGCGCCGCACCCGCCGGGCCGGCCTGACCCGCCGCGACGAAACCCGCGCCCGCCGCGGTGAGCGCGGTGACCGCGCCGCCCCCGCCGGGCGCGGGGAGCACGATCTGGCGCCAGTGCCGTCCGCCGTCCGCGGAGACGACGACGATGGGCACGTCGCCGGCCTTGGTGACCGCATAGCCCGCTGCGACGGCGCGGGTGCCGTCCGTCGCGACGAAGCGGAGCGCGGCGCTCGACGCGCCGGGCGGCACCGGCACGTCGTAAACGCTCCAGTGCTGCCCGTCCGGCGAGGTCCAGACGGCGTGGCAGGTCCCGTGCGACCCGACCGCGATGAAGCCGTCCGCGGTGGCCGCGACGGCGTATGCCGCGCTTGGCTCCAGCCGGCCGTCAAGCCCCCCGTTGTCACCGGATACCCAGCCCCGCAGGCTGGCGGACCACCACATGGCCGCGAACACCCGGCCGCCGGCGGCCCGCCTGCCGACGACGACGTAGCCGTTCCTGCCGGCGGTCACGCCCGTAACGTATGCGCCCGGCCCGGTGAAGGCGGCCGTATCGCCGAGCGGGTGCCAGGTCACGCCGTCGGCGGAGGTGACGGCGACCGGCTGCCGGGCCGCTCCGGAGATGACATCGCCGACGGCGAGCCAGCCTGCCGGGCCGTGGGCCACGCTGGTCAAGTTCGCCACGCCCGGGCGCTGGTACACGGCGGGCGACGACGCCGACACCAGTCGCCACGTGCCGTCGGCGGCGCGGCTCCAGATGGCCGGATGACCGTCGGCCCCGCCCACGGCGAGTCGCGTGCCGTCCGCCGACACGATCGAGCTGACCGTCACCGGGCCCTGCTGGCCCGGGTACCCGGGGAACGTGCCGCCGGCCAGCGGCGCGACCGCGCCGCTGGCCGGGCCTTGCCGCGAACCGCTCTGGTGAGCGCGGCCGGCGAGGATGCCGCCGGCCGTGCCCGTGAGCATCATCACGGCACCGGCGCCCACGGTGACGATGACCGCGGCCGGGACGCCGACCCGGACGACCTGCCAGGCCGCTGCCCGGCGGCGCGCGGTCAGCCGCAGCGGGGCGGCGGCCCGGCGGACCGGCCTCCGCCAGGCGTGATACGGCCCGGCCGGGTCAGGCGGCTCGGCAAGCCGCGGCCATGCCGCCGGGAGAGGGATTTCGAAGCGGGATCGTGCCCTTGGCCAGGCCAGCGCCGGGGCATCGGCCAGGGCCGGCGCGCCAAGCGGCAGCGTCGCGGACGCAGGCGGCGCGGGCGTGAACGCAGGCGGCGCGGGCACGGCGGGTTCCCAGTCGATTCCCACGTCCCGCCACACTCCATGCGATAGCTGCCAGCAAGACCGGCGCGCCGGGTCATGGGGTCCCGGCGCGCCCGCCGGAACGGCGAGCCCTGGGTCCTCGGCCCGTCCGCGTGGCGCGGCCGTGGGGCCGGCCGCCCCATGCGGTTCCGGGACCGCCCGGCCGGCCGGCCCAGCCCGGTCGGCTGGCTCGGGCCACCGGGCCGCCCAGGGACCGGCATCCGTGCGGGCTGGTTCCGTGCCGGCCCCCGGGGGGGCCGCTTCCCCGGGGGCCGACAGGAACCAGCCCGCCGGACGTGTCACGCCCGGCCGTTCCAGCCGAGCGGGGGCTTGTCCGAAGTCAGGCGCCTTCGGTGCCTCTCCCTCTCTCGCCATGCCGTATTCGGACGTGCCGTCACGATCTGGGTCTATTCTCTGCGCGGACTCCGTTCCTGGCGCGTGGCCGTTCGCCGGGGAGGTAGCGTCGGTCATTGCTTACTCCGAGTCCTCGCAAAGTAGCTCTATGTATCAGATCCTGGCCACGGCCGTCACACTTGGAACTTCTATTCGGCACCCCGTCGGTTCGATGGTAGCCAGAAAAACCCGGAATACCTAGACCTTGAGGCCAAAAAAATTACGAATAGTCCGAGCCTGGCTACCGAGAGTGCCGGGCAGGCGGGTGAACGCATAGCGCACGATTCAGTCCGCGGCTCATGGGATTCGTGATGCATTCACGGCCACGTCAGCCTCTTGCTGCCTGCCGCTTCCATCCGAATAGCGACGGCAAAGGGCTGCCACGCCAGCCGCATCATTCGCCGGCGAGGCAAAAATCAATCAAGACACGTATCTGCCATTTGTTTCACCGTCATCACGGGCCGCGATTACCTCAGGCGGCAACCCTGCCTCTCACCTCCGCGGCCGCAGGTGCGCCAGGCACGCCGGCGCACCTGCGCGGCTGGCGAGCGGCGGCACGCAGGCCCCGGCTGCCGGGCGCCGCGAGCCGGGCGCCGCGAGCCGCGCGCCAACGGCCCGCACCCGCCTTGGACCAGCCGGCGGCACGTCACGAGATGATCCGTTAAGCGAGGTACCGATACGGCCCAACGCCACGGCGCGGCGCGCCGCCGCGGCCTCGCGCGCCAGCGAGCGGACGTTAGTCATCATCGCCGGGGACGCGGGGGACGCCCAATTCCAGCAGATGGCCGTCTGCATTCCAGCAGATGGCCGTCTGCGCGCCGAGCGCGGGATGCTGATGGCCCCTCCGGGGCGCCGCAGGTTCAGTTTGCCCGTCCCGCATGGGAGAAGATCCCTTCTCCCCGCCCGCAGCCTCGTGACGGGCGCAGCCGACGATCCGCCCCCGCGCCAGCCCGCGGCCCATGCTCGCCGGACCGGCAGGCACGCACGCAGCCCGGCCGTCCCTCATGGGCCGCACCAGCGATCACCGTCACAGGCGCCGCCGGCCAAGCCGGCTAACTTGCATCTGCGGGCGGGATCGCGCAAGCCCCGGAAAGGCACAGACCGGGCGGGACCGCCCGCCGCCCGGAAATCCCGTGGACGCTCTCCGGGCGGTGCGCGAGAGCCTCAGCAATTCCCATATTCTCAAGTCAGCGGGCACCTTTTCATTGAGCACGCCGGCATCTGGGCCATCGGCGGCAGGCCCGCGCTAAGAAATCGCTAAGAAATATGGCGGCGAGACTGCCCGGAATGCTTACCCTGCGCCCGGTACGCTTTCGCGGGTCTTCGATCCGCACCGGGGCCGGCATGGCGAGGGGCCGGCATGGCGAGGGGCCACGCTGCACGACCACGGGCGACTGCCGCCTCTGCCCGCCTCTGCCCGCGCCTCGGGGTGAATACCGCCCTAAAGCACACATCCAAGCGTCATATGCCCGAATTGCCTGAAGCTGAAGTTCCGGCAATCCGGGCGAGGCGGGCTGGCCGCGAGAGCGAGGAGGCGGGCAGACGGCAAGCAACTGGCGACACAACCCGGTTAACCCCGAAGGCCCGCTTTCGCTCACTCATGCCGATGCCGCCTTCGCCCCATATCGCCGCGCTTCGCCTCATGACACTACGGATCGTATCCTCTTCAAGACTCTAAGTGCGCCGCCGGAAGCCGCCAGTGGCGCGCTCCTTCGCAAGGCCGCAAAATAATAAAGAAATAGCCAAGGAATATCTGGAGCGCCGGGCATCGCCTATACTAGGGTCCGCATGTCTTTCCTGCGCGACGCTTGTTTGGGGGAACTGTTGGTCTGCCGCAGCTGCATTGTCATCGCACCGCGACTGGACGGCGCCGCGCCAGGGCGCGTGCTTCTCCCCGCGCCGGACCCGGCAGATCACGGCGGGCAGGCCGTTCCCCACCGAGCGCCCGCTGTCGCGCCTTGAGACGCGTGAATCAATCCCAGGGACCGGCCGGGCTGGCCACTAGGTAGCGCTACGTCCGTCCCGCTTCATTTGTTCCTCGCGTGTCCCGCGAGTTTCGTGATTGACCATGCCGAGCCAGGGAGGCGATGGCGCATGCGCGTGACGGTCGTGCGGCCCGGTGACCTGGGCCCCAGCGAGGCGAGCCTGTGGGCCCGCTTCCAGAAGTCCTCCCCCGATCTGCAA
>DATGLH010000058.1:0-13264 GCA_035294225.1 Trebonia sp. | reverse complement strand
ACGAACGACGAGCGCCGGCCGTCATCCGGCGCGGACGCCGCCTCGGCGCGCGTTCCCCCGGTATCGTCCGGCTGTCCGGCACCGCTCGGTGCCAGGCTCCCGGGTTCCGGCCCTACGGACACTTGTCCAGCTTAGTGCGGCTCAGCGCGGCCGGGCACGGCCGGGCGCGGGGTTATCCGCGCCGATTCGCGGTATCCGCCCGCCGGGGGACCGCCGCAGATGCGCCGCGGACCGCCGCAGATTCATGATCGCGTAAGTTTCTTACACCTATACCGTAGAAATCGTTCATGGTGAATGTTTTTTCTATTCGAGTGGCTGAACATGACAGGCCGTCGGCCGCGGAACGGGTACGGCTGTGACGTAAGCGGCTTTCGTGGCACCAGGAAACCGCGACCGGAACATGCTGACATGCGGTCGCGGGCCGGACGGACCGTCCGGCCCGCGACCGCATGCTCGCGCCGGCTAGCGTTCGACCTCGCCGCGGATGAACTTCTCCACCAGGTCCCGGCAGACGTCGTCGCCGAACTGCTCGGGCGGGGACTTCATGAAGTAGGAGCTTGCCGAGATGACAGGGCCGCCGATGCCGCGGTCCCTGGCGATCTTCGCCGCGCGGATCGCGTCGATGATGACGCCCGCCGAGTTCGGCGAGTCCCACACCTCAAGCTTGTATTCCAGGTTCAGCGGCACGTCGCCGAAGGACTTGCCCTCCAGGCGCACGTAGGCGAACTTGCGGTCGTCGAGCCACGGCACGTGGTCGGACGGCCCGATGTGCACGGCGGCCTTCTCCATCTCGTGCGGCACCTGGGAGGTGACCGCCCGGGTCTTGGAGATCTTCTTGGACTGGAGGCGGCTGCGCTCCAGCATGTTCATGAAGTCCATGTTGCCGCCGAAGTTCAGCTGGTAGGTGCGCAGCAGTTCGACGCCGCGGTCCTCGAACAGCTTGGCCAGCACCCGGTGCGTGATCGTCGCGCCGACCTGCGACTTGATGTCGTCACCGACGATCGGGACGCCGGCCTCGGCGAACTTCGCCGCCCACACCGGGTCGGAGGCGATGAACACCGGCAGCGCGTTGACGAACGCGACCTTGGCGTCGATGGCGCACTGCGCGTAGAACCGGTCCGCCTGCTCCGAGCCCACCGGCAGGTAGGACACCAGCACGTCGGCGCCCGACTCGCGCAGCGCCGCCACGACGTCGACGGCCGGCTCGTCGGACTCGGTGATGATGTCGCGGTAGTACTCGCCAAGGCCGTCCAGCGTCGGGCCGCGCTGCACGGTCACGCCGGTGGGCGGCACCTCGGCGAACTTGATCGTGTTGTTCTCGCTCGCGAAGATGGCCTCGGCGAGGTCGGAGCCAACCTTCTTGGCGTCCACGTCGAAGGCGGCGACCACCTCGACGTCGGACACGTGATAGTCGCCGAACCGCACGTGCATGAGGCCCGGCACACGGGCCGCGTCGTCCGCGTCTTTGTAGTACTCAAGGCCCTGGACGAGCGAACTCGCGCAGTTGCCGACCCCCACGATGGCGACTCGCGCCTTGCTGGATGGCACAGCACCCATCAGGATGACTCCTTTTCGCTTCCGCGATCTATATCGGTATGGGCCGCCGGCGGGTAGGGTCCGCCCGCGGCGCCGCTGGCTTCTGACTGCCGTTCCGAGGCGATCAGCTCGTTGAGCCACCGCACCTCGCGCTCCACCGACTCAAGGCCGTGCCGCTGGAGTTCGAGGGTGTAGCTGTCCACCCGCTCCCGGGTGCGCGCGAGCGCCGCCCGTACCCCTTCCATCCGGTCTTCGAGCCGGCTCCGCCTGCCCTCCAGGATCCGCAGCCGGATATCCGCCCTGGTCTGGCCGAAGAACGCGAAGTGGACGCCGAATTCGTCGTCTTCCCAGGCGGGGGGACCGGATTCGGCGAGCAGGTCCTGTAGCCGCTCCTTCCCCTCGGCTGTCAGCCGGTAGACGATCTTCGATCGTCCCGCACGCCCGGTCCGCGCGGACGGCCCCTGCCGGGCGCCCTGCCTGGCGTCCGCCGCGGGCTCGTCGCCCTCCTTGGCGATCAGCCCCTCGGCGTACAGCTTGTTCAGGCAGGGGTAGAGAGTGCCGTAGGACAGCGCGCGGAACGTGCCGAGCAGCATGTTCAGCTGCTTGCTGAGCTCGTAGCCATGCATGGGCGTCCGGTGCAGCAGCCCTAGTACGGCGAACTCCAGCACGGCAGTCCGGTTGCGACCCACGTCATCCCCCCGGTGGGTAGGGTTTGCATGTATCAGGACGATATCTCAAACCGATATCTCGGTTCGATATATCGAGCACACCGGGAACAGCATATGCAACCGTCGCCTGCCAGGCAACCCGTTGCTCATATGGCGATCGACACTCGGCGCGGCCGGGTTAGCCGACGTACCCTGAAGAACATGGCCGCTCGACGATCAGTTGTGGACTACGCCCTTGCCCGGCGCGCGACGCTAGCGTCGGTGTACGCGGGGCACACCACGATCGCCGACGTCTGCGACGCGCACCCGTACCTGCTGCGCGCGGCCAAGTACCACGGCGAGCAGACCGACGCCCGCTGCCCTATCTGCCGCAAGAGCAACCTCACGCACGTCACCTATGTGTACGGAGACGAACTCGGACAGTACGCCGGGCGCGTCAAGCGAGGGCCGGAACTGGCGGAGATGGCAGCCGAATATGGCGAATTCCGGGTCTACGTGGTCGAGGTCTGCCAGAGTTGTGGCTGGAACCACCTCGCTACGTCCTACGTGCTCGGAACTGGTGAACCCCCGGCACGCCGCGGACGCCGTGCGCGGAGCGGCCAGTAACGGAGCAGTCCGTAACGCGTAGCGCGGCCGTTCCGCACCGCTTACGTACGAGGAGGCTTGCGCCGAACTAGCCGGGTCGGATCACCGCGGCATGTAACGTGTGGGACCGGCGGGCCGGGCTGCCCGCCGTCCGTTCGTGCGTGTCTGACCAGACGAAATCCCAGCCGTGCGGGCCGCGGGGCTCGCGTACAGCCACAGCGAGGACGTGTGAGTAGCAGCGACTTTAACGGGCCGTACGGGCCCGCTGGGGGGCGGGGAGCTGACGATTACGCCGGAGGCGACCGCGGGGGCTACGCGCGCGGAAACGGAAACGGAAGAAGCCAGATCGGGGCAAGCGCCGGCGGCGGGGGCATGTACCCCGCCCCGGAGGGATGGGCGAACGACGGGTTCTGGAAAGACCCGGGCATCGACGCCGACTACGAGACCGGACTGATCGGCACCGCCCGCCAGGGCAGCCGCGGCCGTGCCGCGGGCGACGGCGGCTACAGCTACTGGTCAGACGGCCAGGGCTGGCGCAGCTCCCCGAGCGGCTCCGCGCCGGGAAACGGCCGGGGCGCCGCGGGCCCCTCCGGCGCGCGGCCGGACCCCTTCGCCACGCGGGCGGACCCCTTCGGTGCGCGGGCGCAGTACGGAGGAGGCGGCCAGCAGCACGGAGCGGGCGACCAGGCGACGGCTTTCTACGGAGCCGGCCCGTCCGGGCCGCCCGGGCCGGACGGGCCGGGCGGCGGCTACGACGGCCCTCGCGGGCCGGGCGGCCCCGGCGGCCGGAGGCGCCCCGGGGGCCCCGGGGGCCCCGGCGGGCGCGGACGCCAGCCTGGCAGGGTAAAGGGCAGCTGGTGGCGGCACTGGACGTGGAAGAAGGCGCTCGGCGTCGTCGGCGGGATGGCCGGCATGGTCATCCTGGTCCTCGTCGGCACCTACTTCTACCTGTACAACACCACCCAGATCCCAACCACGCTGGCATCCGACGTCCTGGCCCAGAACTCCACCGTTTACTACAGCGACGGCAAGACGCCCATCGGCACTATCGGGCCGGTCAACCGCCAGCTCCTCACCTTCAGCCAGATCCCCAAGGCCGTCCAGGACGCCGTCCTGGCGGCCGAGGACCGCAGCTTCTGGACCGAGGGCGGGATCTCGCCCACCGGCATCATCCGCGCGGCCTATGACGACATCACCAGCAGCGGCGGCAACCTGGCCGGCGGGTCGACGATCACCCAGGAGTTCGTCCGGCACTACTACGACAACATCGGCACCCAGCAGACGATAAGCCGCAAGGTCAAGGAGATCTTCGTGGCGATGAAGCTGGCCAAGGCGAAGTCCAAGCAGTGGATTCTCACGAACTACCTGAACACGATCTTCCTCGGCGACAACTCTTACGGCATCGCGGCGGCCGCGCGGACCTACTTCGGCGTGCCGGTGTCCCAGCTGACCATCGCCCAGGCGGCGGTGATCGCGGCGATCATCCAGCAGCCGAGCAACTACCCGCTGCCGCAGTACCGGAGCGACCTGATCGCCCGCTGGCACTACGTGCTGAACGGGATGGTGCGGATGGGGGACCTCACCGCGGCGCAGGCGGCGTCGCTGAAGTTCCCCAGGCTGCTGACCGACTCGAAGACGGGCGGGAGCACGCAGAACTTCGGGACCAGCACCTCCAAGGATCCCTGGGCTCCCTACATCATGAACGTGGTCTACAACGAGCTCACCGGCGTCGACCACGTCTCCCCGGCCACGCTGGAAACCGGCGGCCTCAAGATCGTCACCACCATCAGCCGGCCGATGGAGGTCGAGCTGTACAACGCGGTCAACGAGAACATCGCCGCGATCAAGGCGTCGGGCTACTCGCTGCCGTCCTACGCGATGATCGGCGCCGAGTTGCAGAACCCGAGCAACGGCGCGATCGTCGCCATGTACCCGGGCCGCGGCCAGAACATGTCGCCGGCGCAATGCAAGATCTACGACTGCGACCTGAACACCGCGATCTACGCGCGCGAGCAGGTCGGGTCGTCGTTCAAGCCGTATGTGCTTGCGACCGCGGTCAGCCAGGGCATGAACGTCCAGACCAGCATCCTGAACGCGAGCCCCCAGCTGTGGGTGCCGCCGGACACGATGCCGATGGTGCTGTCCGCGACGAGCGCGGCTAAGGCCGTGCCGAACGCGTACCCGGTGCACAACGACGGGTACGAGGTGATCGGGGGCCGGGGGGGCGCCACGACCGTGCAGAACGCGCTGGCCCAGTCGTCCAACACGGCCTTTACCGACCTCGCCCACCGGGTCGGCACCGAGAACATCATCCAGATGGCCGGGAACTTCGGGGTGAACCTAAGCCCTTACTCGGAAGGCGGGTCGGGCCTGCCGAGCTACCGGGGTGAGGTCGGCATGGCGCTCGGCATCGCCCCGATGACCGTCAACGAGCAGGCCACGATGCTGTCCACCATAGCCAACGGCGGCACCTACCATTCCGCGCACATCATCCAGTCCTACCAGGCGCCCAGCGGCCCCGTGGTCCCGGGCGTGGTCTCGCAGCACGTGGTGCTGACCCCGGACCAGGACTCGCAGGTCCAGTACGCGATGGAAGCCACGACCGTGGACGGCACGGGTACCGCCGCCTCGCTGGGGCCGGACCGGCCGATCATCGGCAAGACCGGTACGACCACGAACTCCAAGTCCGCGTTCTTCATCGGCGCGATCCCGCAGTGGACGTTCGTGGTCGGGATCTTCACCCAGTCGCAGGACCCCAACTCGCCGGAGACGCTGACCGCCCTCGGCGGCGGCGGTTTCGGCGGCACGTGGCCCGCCAATATCTGGCACACGTTCATGTCCCAGGTGACCAGCAACCTTCCGGTCGAGCAGTTCCTCACCCCCGTGTTCACCGGGGAGAAGTGGAACCAGGTCGGGAACCTGCCGCCGGTGAAAAAGAAGCAGCAGAAGAAGCACCAGGCCCCGACCCCGGCCCCGACGCCGCCGGGACAAGGGCCGGGACAAGGGCAGCCGGGGCAGGGTCAAGGGCCCGGCCAGGGGCCGGGGCAGGGCCAGGGGCCGTTCGGCAGCCCGGCCGCCGGCCCGGGAGCGAGCCCGACCGCGACCCCCGCCGCGTCGGACACGCCGCCGGCATCGGGCATATTCTCCGGTCAGCAGGGCGGTGTCCAGGCGGGCGGGACCGGCTAGCCTGGCCGCGAGACATCCGGGCCGGAGGAGCTGGCCGCGAGACATCCGGGCCTGGGGAGACGGGATCGGGATAGTGCGATACCTGCGGTATCCGGCATTCGCCGGCACGGGGGTGGCGGCGTCCACGCTGGCCGCGCTGCTCGGCGTCGCGCAGAAGCTGCCGTGCAGCGCGGGCGGCGCGTGGAACAACTTCACCGGCCAGTTCCGCGATGCCTGCTACACCGACATCTACCCCCTGTATTACACGGAGGGACTGTCCGCCGGGCAGGTGCCGTACGCGGGGCACCCCGTGGAGTATCCCGTGCTGACCGGCGCGATGATGCAGCTTGCGGCCTGGGCTGTGCACTCGGTCACGGACGCTTTCGCCCGCGGCCGGGACTTCTACTACGTCACCGTGGTGCTGCTGGCCGTCTGCCTGGTCGCCGGGGTGCTCGCCACCGGCTACGCGGCCGGCCGGGACGACGGCGGCCGGAAGGCCGCGCTCATGGTCGCGCTGTCGCCGGCGCTGATCCTGACCGCGTTCATCAACTGGGACCTGCTGGCGATGGCGCTGACCGCGGGCGGCCTGGCCGCATGGGCGGCGCGGCGCGAGGTGCTGGCCGGCGTGCTGCTCGGGCTCGGCGTGGCCGCGAAGTTCTACCCGCTGCTGGTTTTCGCCGGGCTGCTGCTGCTCTGCCTGCGGGCGGGGCGGATGCGCGAGTTCGGCCGCGCGCTCGCCGCCGGAGCGTTCGCCTGGCTGGCGGTCAACCTGCCGATCGCGCTGACCGCGGCCGCCGGCTGGGCGCACTTCTACGCGTTCAGCCGGTCGCGGGGTGCCGACTGGGGCTCGGTCTGGTACATGTTCGAGCACTTCAACGTGCCGATCCTGGGCAACTCCTCGGTGGGCGAGCTGAACCTGATGTCGATGGCGTGCGTCGCCGTCGCCTTCCTCGCCATCGCCGCGCTCGCCCTCGCCGCGCCGCGCCGCCCCCGGCTGCCGCAGCTGTGCTTCCTGCTGATCGCCGCGTTCCTGATGCTGAACAAGGTGTGGTCACCGCAGTACGTGATCTGGCTGGTGCCGTTCGCGGTGCTGGCCCGCCCCCGGCTGTGGCCCTACCTGGCGTGGCAGCTGGCCGAGGTGGCGTACTTCTTCGGCATCTGGGGCTACTTCGTCTACCTGTACCCGAGCCCGGGCGAGACGGGCTACACCGGGATCGGCCCTGGCTGGTACTTCGTCACGCTGGCCGCCCGGCTGCTCACCGTGGGCCTGCTCGCCTCCGTCGTGGTGCGGGACATTTTTCATCCAGAACGGGACGTGGTTCGGGCCGCGAAGGACCGCGATGATCCGGCGGGTGGTGTCCTCGACGGTGCGCCCGACCGGCTGGTCATCGTCTGGCAGCGGGGGCGCGGGGGGCATGGGGAAACGTGCGGTTCCCCCATGCGGGGGGTCACCGGGGGCCAGGGGGCACGGGGGGCGGGAGCCCCCCATGCCAGAGGGGAGCCCACCGGGGCCTAGCAGCGCTCGCGGAGCCAGGCGATGTCCGCGGCGAGCCCCGTCCCGGGCGTCTCGCAGACCACGGGCGCGCCCGCCGCGCGCACCACGTCGAGCAGCACCGCGGGGTCGATCGTCCCCGAATCGAAGTTCGCGTGCCTGTCGGCGCCGGAGCCGAACTCGTCGCGTGAGTTGTTGCAGTGCACCAGGTCGATCCGGCCGGTGATCGCCTTGATCCGGTCGACCACCTCGGCGAGGTCGATGCCGGCCGAGTTGGCGTGGCACGTGTCGAGGCAGAACCCGATCTCGCCGCCGCCCGGCGCGGTGCCGGCTACCGCGTCCCACAGGCGCGCGATGGCGTCCAGCGACCTGGCCATCGCGCCGGCGCCGCCCGCGGTGTTCTCGATGAGCAGCGGGAGCGGCCGCTCGATCCGTTCGGCCGCCTTGCGCCAGTTCTCCAGGCCCGCGGCGGGGTCCACCCCCGCGGTGACGTGCCCGCCGTGTACGATCAGTGCCTTCGCCCCGATCGAGGCCGCCGCCTTGAGCTGCTGTTCGAGCAGCTTGCGGCTGGGGATCCTGATGCGGTTGTTCGTGGTCGCCACGTTGATCACATAGGGCGCGTGGATGTACACGTCCACGCCGGCCCGCGCGTACGCGTCGCGCACGGCGCCCGGATCGCCGCCGGGGATCACCGGCCCCTTCCACCCCTGCGGGTCGCCGAGGAAGAACTGCGCGACCTGCGCGCCGCACGCCGCCGCCTCGGCCAGCGGGTCCTCAGCGTGGAAATGACCTCCGATGCGCATGGCCCGAGTCTAGTGGGAGCCCGAACCGCCAGCATCAGGCCGCCGGAGGCAGCCCGGGGCATACGGGGCGCCCCGGGAACAGGAGGGCATCCGGGCGCCCCGGGAACAGGAATACGCAGCGGGGCTGAGCGGGCAGCCCCGGAAAATCAGCTGAAGCCGCCGTGCGCCAGGCCGAGCGCCAGGCCGACGAAACCCGCGATCATGCCGGTGACGATGAGCACGCGCTCCTCGCGGGTGGCCGAGATCATCTGCGCGCACAGCCCTACCACCATGGCCGCCAGGCCGGTGGCCGCGGTCGCTATCGCCATGCCCAGGCTGTCGGCGCTCGGGGCGTTGCGGATGATCAGGCCGAGTACGAACGATACGATGCCGACGATCAGCGTGAAGATCGCGAGGGCGTTCAGCAGGGGGTGCGGCCGCCCGTCCGAGTTGAGCGACACGCGCAGAACGGAGTTGTGCCCGCGCGTGCGGGTGTCACCTGCCACTGGCGCCTCCGGGGGAGTTGCTCTGGCCGTCTGGGTCCAGTACGGAGTCTTCCCGCTCGCGAGGCCAGAAACCATGGGCGCTTCCGGTCCGGACAGTCGTAGGTCCTTGATACAGTTGGTGGCTGCGGATCATCACCAGGCTAACGTCGCAGTCCGCACCCTCCTGTCACGGAAAGGCCGTGACCGCGTCAGTCCAGAGGAGGCACGGGACGCTTATGCGCCACTACGAAATCATGATCATCCTCGACCCGAACCTCGAGGAGCGGACGGTGCAGCCGTCGCTTGAAGGGTTCCTCAAGGTCGTGACCGACAACGGCGGCAAGGTCGGCAAGCTTGACATCTGGGGGAGGCGCCGGCTTTCCTACCCGATCGACAAGAAGCCGGAAGGCATCTACGCCGTCGTGGACCTGACCGCGGAGCCGGCGACAGTCCAGGAACTCGACCGGCAGCTCAACCTCAACGAGGGCGTGCTGCGCACGAAGGTCCTGCGGCCCGAGCACCGCTAGGCCCGACTCAACCCACCAGATCTCGTTAGGACCGGGAGCACCACGATGGCGGCAGGTGACACCCAGATCACGATTGTCGGCAACCTCGTCGCCGATCCGGAACTCCGATTCACCCCGGCCGGGCAGCCGGTGGCCACCTTCCGCGTGGCATCGACACCGAAGGTCCGCGACCAGGCGACCGGAGAGTGGAAGGACGGCGACAGCCTCTTCCTGACCTGCAATGTGTGGCGGCAGGCGGCCGAGAACGTGGCCGAGAGCCTGCAACGGGGCATGCGCGTCATCGTGTCCGGGCGGCTCAGGCAGCGGAACTATGAGACCAAGGAAGGCGAGAAGCGGACCGTCTACGAGATCGAGGTCGACGACGTCGGCCCGTCGCTGCGGTGGGCGTCCGCGAAGGTCAACCGGGCCAGCCGCAGTGGCGGCGGGTTCGGCGGCGGCCAGGGCGGCGGCTCCGGGTACAGCGGGCAGGGCTCATCCGGCGGCGGCCGGCCGGACGCCGACCCGTGGGCGTCCGACGCGGGCGGCTACTCCGACGAACCGCCGTTTTAGACAGGTAAGAGAAACCGACCATCCCCGCGATGCGGGGCTCTGTTAAGGAGCACCACGATGGCGAAGCCAGCGGTACGCAAGCCGAAGAAGAAGATATGCGTGTTCTGCCAGGAGCGGATCACCTATGTCGACTACAAGGACACGGGCCTGCTCCGCAAGTACATCTCCGACCGCGGCAAGATCCGTGCCCGCCGGGTGACCGGGAACTGCACCCGTCACCAGCGTGACGTCGCCACGGCGATCAAGAACGCCCGCGAGATGGCGCTGCTCCCCTACACCAGCACGGCTCGTTGAGGCAGGGGAGGACCGACTGATGTCTCGCACGCAAATGAAGCTGATCCTCACCCAGGAGGTCACCGGCCTCGGAGCGCCCGGTGACGTGGTGGACGTGGCCCCGGGCTACGGCCGCAACTACCTGCTCCCGCGCGGGTTCGCGATGCCGTGGACCCGCGGCGCCGCCAAGCAGGTCGAGCTGATCAAGCGGGCTCGCGCGGCCCGCGAGATCCGCACGCTCGAGGACGCGCAGGCGGTCGCGGGGCAGTTGCAGAAGCTGACCGTGCGGCTGAAGCGGCGCGCGGGGGCTAACGGGCGGCTGTTCGGCTCGGTAGGACCGGCGGACATCGCGGCGGCGGTCCGCGACGCCGGGGGCCCGGAGGTCGACCGGCGCAAGATCGTGGTGCCCGACCCGATCAAGTCGGCGGGCTCGCACCGCGTCCAGGTGCGCCTGCACCCCGAGGTGACCGCCGCCGTCAACATCGAGATCACGGCGGCCTGATCCACAGCCTCCGATTCGTTTTTCCACAGCCGCATCCACAGGCTGGCCGTGTCCGCGCGGGGCGGCCGACGGCGCGCCTTCAGGCCGAAGGCGCGCCGTCGGCCGGTGCCGCGTACCCGCGGCTGCGCCGCGCCATTTCGGGGTCGAGGGCGCTGACCATCATCCACAGATCGGCCACCCGGGCGGCGAGCTCCGGCCCGCTGCCCCCGCCGCGCACATCGCGCGCTAGCTGGTCGATGGCCTCAGTGAGCCGGTCAATCGCTTCCCCCAGCGTCGAACACACACGCGAAGGATAGCGGAGGGGGACAGCCTCGCGCAGGCGGTCGGCACGGCGGCCAGGCCGCGAAGCGCGGATGGCCGCGGACAGGCGCCACCATCCGTTCGGCATGGGGGAAGGCCTCAGCCAGCACCCTCGCCGCACCCTTTTTCCACACGCAAGCGATGCCTGCCTGTGAATATCTCTGTGGATATCTTCGCGGGAAAATCCGCCGACTATTTTCCATGCACACCCCGTGGACGGTGTCAGCCAAGGTCAGCAGCGGCGCGTTGAGCCAGGGCCGGCGCGGGTCCACAGGACATTCCCCAGGGCGCGCACACGTTAGCCGGCAGGTTTTCCACGAGTTATCCACAGGTCCGTGTTGGCTGCCCGTGCGGCGCACCGCCAGAATGTCAGAGCCCCCCGGTATGACTGCGTCGAAGACAGTGTCGAGGAACCGGGGGCGAGTCCGTTACATCCGGGATCCGTTACATCCGGGGGAGGTGGCGTCCGGTGAGCGTGGCCGAGGTGGCGCAGCGGGGCGAAGAGTTCGAGCGGATGCCCCCGCACGATGTCGCCGCCGAGCAGTGCGTCCTGGGGGGAATGCTGCTGTCCAAGGACGCCATCTCGGACGTGCTCGAGGTCATCCGGCCTGGCGACCACTACCGGCCCGCGCACCAGATCGTGCACGAGGCGATCCTCGACCTGTACGCGCGCGGGGAGCCCGCCGACCCGATTACCGTGGCCAACGAGCTCACCAGGCGCGGCGAGCTGGCCCGCATCGGCGGCGCGCCGTACCTGCACACGCTGATCGCGTCCGTGCCGACCGCGGCCAACGCCGGCTATTACGCGCGGATCGTCCGGGAGCGCGCCATCCTGCGCCGGCTCGTGGAGGCAGGAACCCGGATCGTGCAGCTCGGCTACGCCGGCGACGGCGACGCCGACGAGCTCGTGGACCGGGCGCAGGCGGAGGTGTTCTCGGTCACGGACCGGCGGATCACCGAGGACTATCACTCGCTTTCGGAGATCATGCCGGGAGCGCTCGAAGAGATCGAGGCGATCGGCGCGCACGGGGGCGGCATCACCGGCGTGCCGACCGGGTTCGCCGACCTGGACGCGCTCACCAACGGCCTGCACCCCGGGCAGATGATCGTCATAGCGGCCCGCCCCGCCGTCGGCAAGGCGCTCGCGCTGGACACCCCGCTGCCGACGCCCGGCGGGTGGACCACGATGGGGCGGGTAGCGGTCGGCGACCTGCTGGTCGGAGCGGACGGCAAGCCGACGCGGGTGGTCGCGGCGACCGAGGCCATGCGCGGGCGGCCGTGCTACCGGGTCGAGTTCTCCGACGGGGAGGCGATCGTCGCCGACGAGAGCCACCAGTGGCTCACCTGGACGCCGCACGCCGCCGGATTCGTGCCGCCGCGGGCGGTCACCACGGCTGAGATGGCCGCCGCCCTGCGCCGCCCCGCGCCCGGCGCGCGGTTCCGCTACGCGGTGGCCATGCCGCGGCCGCTGGACCTGCCCGCGGCCGACCTGCCCGTGCCGCCGCGCGCGCTCGGCGCCGCGCTGGCCGGCCGGGTGCCGGCGGGAGCACCGCCGGCCGGGCGGCCGGCGGTGCTCCCGCCGGGCCGCATCCCGCCGTCGTACCTGCGGTCGGGCGTCGCGCAGCGGCGCGAGCTCCTGGCCGGCCTGCTCGGCGTGGAGCGGGCGGCGGGCCCGGGCCGGATCGAGGTGGGGAGCGAGGAGCTGGCCGCGGACGTCCGCGAGCTGCTGCACGGCCTCGGCTTCCAGGCCACGGTGGCCGCCGGCCCGCCCGGACGTCACGTGATCCGGTTCACCGACGCCCTGCCCTGGCGGTACGTCGTCGCGGTCAGGCCGGTGCCCTCCGTTCCGGTCCGCTGCGTCCAGGTCGACAACGGCGAGCACCTGTACCTGGCCGGCCGGGCCATGATCCCGACCCACAACTCCGCGCTCGCCCTCGATTTCGCGCGTTCGGCGACGATCAGGCACCAGCTGCCGACGGTGGTGTTCAGCCTGGAAATGGGGCGCAACGAGATCACGATGCGGCTGCTGTCGGCCGAGGCGCGGGTGCCGATGCACGTCATGCGCACCGGCCAGATGAGCGACGACGACTGGGCCCGGCTGGCCCGGCGGATGAGCGAGGTCGCGGACGCGCCGCTGTTCATCGACGACTCGCCCAACATGTCGCTGATGGAGATCCGGGCCAAATGCCGCCGGCTCAAGCAGCGGCACGACCTGAAGCTCGTGATCATCGACTACCTGCAGCTGATGTCCTCCTCCCGGCGGGTGGAGAACCGGCAGCAGGAAGTTTCGGAGTTCTCCCGGTCGCTGAAGCTGCTCGCCAAGGAGCTCGACGTGCCCGTCGTGGCGCTGTCCCAGCTCAACCGCGGCCCCGAGCAGCGCCAGGACAAGAAGCCGATGCT
>DATGLH010000057.1:0-29513 GCA_035294225.1 Trebonia sp. | reverse complement strand
GCGACCGACACTGGGTCGGGTGCCCGGCCGTCCAGGGAACGCAGCACCGCCGGCAGCGTGCCCGACCCGGCGGCGGACCGGAGCCGGATCCCGGCGCCGTCGCGCTGCGGGCGGTAGCCCGCGGCAGCCAGCGCCGCATGGGCTGCGTGCGCGGCGGGCTGGCCGTCGAAGGTGAACGAGAAGACCACGCCGCCGAACCTCGCCTTCAATTCGGCGGGGGTGCCGGTATCGGCCACCCGCCCGGCGGAAATGATCACCACCTGATCGGCCAGCGCGTCGGCTTCCTCCAGATACTGCGTTGTCAGCAGCACGGTGGCGCCGGACCGGGACAGCGCGCGCACCGAGTCCCACAGCGCGAAGCGGCTCTCCGGGTCAAGGCCGGTGGTGGGCTCGTCGAGGAAGAGCACTGGCGGCTGGTGCAGCAGCGCGGCGGCCACGTCGAGCCGTCGGCGCATCCCGCCGGAGTAGGCGCGGACGAGCCGGTCAGCCGCGCTGGTCAGCCCGAAGCCGTCAAGCAACTCATCCGCGCGGACCCGCGCCTGCCCGCGGCCCAGCCGGGACAGCCGCCCGATCAGCGTCAGGTTCTCCCGCCCGGTCAGGTTCGGATCCACAGCGGCGAACTGGCCGGCGAAGCCGATCACGCGGCGCACCCGCGCAGCGTCCGCGGTCACGTCCAGGCCTTGGACGTATCCGCGGCCGCCGTCGGGCCGCAGCGCGGTGGACAGGATCGAGACGGTGGTGGTCTTGCCTGAGCCGTTCGGCCCGAGCAGGGCGAGCACCGACCCGGGCGCGGCGGCGAAGCTCAGCCCGTCCAGCGCCACTACCTCGCCGAAGCTTTTCCTGAGGCCGTCGGCCTCGATAGCGGGACCGCGCACCGCACTACCTCCTTTTCTCGCGTCGTCGCGGCGCTCGCTCCGGCCGCCGCGCCTCCCTTGACCGCGTCCTCCCTGGCCGCCCCCTGCCGTGCCTCCTAGGCGCCACAACGTAGCTTAGGTATCTAAATATTAGATGTCAAACTCTTAGGCGTCGATGAATGATGGTAGGCTGACGGGCGTGCCGGACTCGTTTCCCGTCCCGATCGGGCTGCGCCTGAACCAGACGGCCCGCGTCGTCGAGCGCGCGTTCGACGAGGCGCTCGCCGCGGCGGGTGGCACGCTGCCGGTCTGGCTGATCTTGCTCAACCTGAAGGTCCGCAGGCCAGGCAACCAGCGGGAGCTGGCCGGCGCCGTCGGGGTCCGCGAGGCGACGCTGACCCACCACCTGAACGCGATGGACGCGCGCGGGCTGATCGCCCGCACCCGGGACGCCGCCAACCGGCGCGTTCAGATAGTGACGCTCACCGAGGCGGGCGAGGCGGCGTTCCTGCGGCTGCGGGAGGCGGCGATCGCCTTCGACGCCAGGCTGCGCGCCGGGCTCACCGGCGCCGACCTGGCCACGCTCAACAGCCTGCTCGGCAGGCTCGCCGCCAACGTCGGCACCCCCGAAGACGCCCCACCCTGGGCCGGCCTAGCCGACCGCCCGGGATAGGCCGACCGCCCGGATGGGCCGAGCGGTGACGCGCTGACTTCTGGCGGCCGCGTTCGCAGGTCAGCCGGCCGCACGTCTGGGTATCGCGGGCCGCGCCGGCGGCCCCACCGGAGAGCGCCGGCGGCCCCACCGGAGAGCGCCGGCGGCCATGCCGCGCGCCGCGCCAGGGCATGCCGCGCGCCGCGGCAGCGGCCTCACCGGAAGGCGGGGGAGCGGGACGCGGGGGCGGCCGGGCGCGCGGTCAGCAGCGGCAGGTCCCGGCGCCTGATCACCGTCGACAGCGCGATCGCGCTGGTGGACCGGGCGACCGACGGGGAACTGTCGATGCGCAGCAGCGTCTGCTGCAAATCGGCGTGCGAGGTGGCGGCCACCTGGCAGAGCACGTCGCCGACCCCGGTGATCGCGTACGCCTCGAGGACGCCGGGGATCGCCTCCAGGTCTTCCCGCACCCGGTCGAGCGCACCCTGGGTGATCTCCAGCGTGACGAACGCGAGCACGCCGAAGCCGGCCGCCGCCACGTCGATGTCCGGCCCGTACCCGGTGATCACCCCGGCGCGCTCCATCCGGTCCAGCCGGGACTGCACCGTGGCTCTCGCTACCCGGGTGATCCGCGACAACTGGAGCACCCCGGCGCGCGGGTTGTCCCGCAGCGCGCGCAGCAGCGCCAGGTCGAGCGTGTCCAGTTCCGCCATGCGCGTCCTTGGCTAAGCTAGGCAACTTGCCTAGCTTATACCCGGATTCCCTCCGCAGAATGTCTCATCTGATCAGCAGGGGATGGCTTGGTTGCATAGAGGCGCCACGGTCCGTTCTGATGAGGAAAACGAGAGGAGGGATCTATGGCAGCGGCTGCTGACCTGCTCAGCCCGGACGCGCTGGTCGGGCTGGTCGACCATGACACGAGCCGTGACCCGTTCCCGGTAACCGGCTGGGACGCGGTCGTGTGGGCGGCGGGCAACGCCACCCAGTCGGCGCTGTACTTCCAGCTCGCGTTCGGCATGCGCCTGGAGGCGTACTCGGGCCCGGAGACGGGAAACCGGGACCACCACGCCTACGTGCTGCGCAGCGGCGCGGTGCGGTTCGTCATCAAGGGTGCGGCGTCCCCGTCGAGCCCGCTCGCGGATCACCACCGGCGGCACGGCGACGGCGTGCTGGACGTGGCGCTCGAGGTGCCCGACGTGGACAAGTGCGTGGCGCACGCCCGGTCGCAGGGCGCGCGGGTGATCGAGGAACCGCACGACCTGACCGACGAACACGGGACGGTGCGGCTCGCGGCCCTCGGCGCGTACGGCGACACGGTGCACACGCTGGTGGACCGGTCCCGCTACCACGGTATCTATCTGCCAGGGTATGTGGCGCGCGAGAGCACGGCGGACCCGGGGGAGCCGACGTTCCTCGCGCTGGACCATGTGGTCGGCAACGTCGAGCTCGGCCGGATGGACGAGTGGGTGGAGTTCTACCGCCGGGTCATGGGCTTCACCAACATGGCCGAGTTCATCGGCGACGACATCGCCACCGAGTATTCGGCGCTGATGAGCAAGGTGGTCGCCAACGGCAACCACCGGGTCAAGTTCCCGCTGAACGAGCCCGCCGTCGGCAAGAAGAAGTCGCAGATCGACGAGTACCTGGAGTTCTACCGCGGCCCCGGCGTGCAGCACCTGGCGCTGGCCACCCCGGACATCTGCGCCACCGTGGACACCTTGAAGGCGCGCGGCGTGCAGTTCCTCACCACGCCCGACTCCTACTACACCGACCCGGTCCTGCGCGAGCGCATCGGCGAGGTCCGGGTACCGGTGGGGGAGCTCCGCGAGCGCGGCATCCTGGTCGACCGCGACGAGGACGGTTACCTGTTGCAGATCTTCACCAAGCCGATCGGCGACCGGCCCACGGTGTTCTTCGAGTTCATCGAGCGGCACGGCTCGCTCGGCTTCGGCAAGGGCAACTTCCAGGCGCTGTTCGAGGCCATCGAACGTGAGCAGGCACGGCGCGGGAACTTGTGAGCGCGCCTGGCGGGCGGTCCGCGCCTGGCGGTGCCCCGGCCGTTCCACTGGGCGGTTGCAGGGCTGCCGGGGGCCCGGGGCGTTCCCGGGCTAGCAGCGGACGGCGCGGGAACCGCTGAGGACCGGAAGAGCCCGGGAACCGCTGAGGACCGGAAGACCCCGGGAACCGCTGAGGACCGGAGGTGAGGACCGGTGGCAACGCGAGCGCCCGGCCGCCAGCCGAGGCGGCCCGGGCGCCCGGGCCGCCAGCTTCGGCCTTCCCCGGTTCAGCCTTCCCTGGCCGGGATCTCGGTCATGAGGTCGTCGGCGGTCTCCATGCCGGCCTTCCACACCGAGCGCGAGACGATCTTGCGCAGGTCGGCGCGGTGCGCGTACCGGGATGCGATATCGGCGACCTCGCCGAGCAGTCCCTCGGACAGCGTGGTCGGCTCCAGGCCCAGCGCGAGGAACTGGTCGTTGCGCACGATCAGCTCGTTCTCCTCGGCCTCCTTGCGGGGGTTCGGCAGGTAGGCGATCTCCGCGCCGGTGATGTCGGAGATCAGCTTGGCCAGGTCGAGCACCCGGTGGGTCTCGGTCATCTGGTTGAGCACCAGCGGCCTCTCACCGGCCTGCGGCGGGTTGTTCAGCGCGATCTCGATGCACCGCACGGTGTCCTTGATGTGGATGAACGCCCGGGTCTGGCCGCCGGTGCCGTGCACGGTCAGCGGGTGCCCGATGGCGGCCTGCATCAGGAACCGGTTGAGCACGGTGCCGTAGTCGCCGTCGTAGTCGAACCGGTTGATCAGCCGCTCGTCCCGCACCGTCTGGTCGGTCTGGGTGCCCCAGACGATGCCCTGGTGCAGGTCGGTGATCCGCAGCCCGTCGTTCTTGGCGTAGAACGCGAAGAGCAGCTGGTCCAGGGTCTTCGTCAGGTGGTACACCGAACCGGGGTTGGCCGGGTGCAGGATCTCGCGCTCCAGGTCGCCGTCGGGGGTCGGCACCTTGACGGTCAGGTACCCCTCCGGGATGGGAGCCGATCCCGACCAGCCGTAGCCGTAGACGCCCATCGTGCCCAGGTGCACGACCGCCGCCTCGACGCCGGTGTGGACCAGGGCGGTCAGCAGGTTGTGGGTGGCGCGAACGTTGTTGTCCACCGTGTAGCGCTTGGTCTTCTCCGACCGCATCGAGTACGGCGCGGCCCGCTGCTCGGCGAAGTGCACCACGGCGTCCGGCCGCAGCTCGAGCAGCACCGCGGCCAGCCGGTCGTACTCGGTGGCCAGGTCGACGTTGACGAACCCGATCTCACGCCCGGAAACCTCACGCCATGCCTTGATGCGGTCCCCGATCGGCACAATCGGAGTCAGCGAGTCAACCTCCAGGTCGATGTCGATCTTCCGGCGGCTGAGGTTGTCCAGGATGGTGATGTCATGACCACGATCCGACAAATACAGTGCTGTCGGCCAGCCACAGAACCCATCACCGCCGAGTACGAGGACGCGCATTCCGACTCCCATCGCGCTAGCAGCGAATCCTGCGCCGTGACTTTACCTCTCATGAAGGTTCTCCGCCATGTAACCGGCGGACGTTGCGAGGCTGTCCATGGTTGGTCTGCACGACGCTTGTCTCTGCCTGGGAGTTTAGCCGTATGTCACATTCGTTACCGATGGTCCGGGCACTCCCGGCCCTGAGGCGGCTGCCGTGACAAGCGCCACTATTCATTCCGAACGGCCGGCTGGCCTGTGCCAGCGGGGTCAGCGGGTCTGTGCGAGGGGGAAGGCCCGGTGACCCCGCGCAGCCGCCGGCCGGCGACTCATACCCTGGCCGGCTCACACCTCGGCGCGGGTCGCCGGGGTCAGCAGCTCGCCCACCGCCTCGACCAGCCGCGTCATCTCGTAGGAGACCTGGCGGGTATCGCACTCCGGCGCGGTGAGGACGGCCAGGCTGGAGCCGTCGCTGATCGCCTTCACGAACATCAGCCCGGCGTCCATCTCCACCAGCGCCTGGGTGGCCGCGCCACCCTCGAAGACGCGCGCCGCACCCTGTATGAGGCTGGTCAGCCCGGAGGTGATGGCGGCTAGCTGCTCGACGGCCCTGGGCGGGATGCCCGCCGACAGCGCCAGCGGCACGCCGTCGGCGGATACCACGATCGCGTGCGCGACGTCCTCCACCCGCGTGGTGAATTCGGTGACTAGCCAGTTCAGGTCCTCACGGTAGGCTCGGCTCAACGCCTAGCTCCTCTCCTCTGCTGTGCGGCCCTCGGCCTCACGGCTGCCTAGCTGGAACCCGCTGAGACGACTGCGGGCCAGTTCGGGGGACCGCCGGGGCAGCGTTGCCGACCGCGATCCCGGCGCTTGGGCCGCCTCGTAACCATGACTTTGCGGGCCGGCCGCCGCCATGTCGCCCGTGCTCGCCAGCGACGCAGCCGCCGGCCGGTCGCCCGCCGTGCCGGGGAACAGGTTCGCCCCCGGTATCCGGGTCGGCAGGCCCGCCCTCGTACGGTCACCGCGCACCGGGGCGCCGAGCGCCTCGGCGATGCGCCAGCCGCCGGCGCCGCCGCGCGACCAGTCGCTGCCGGGCGAACCGGAGCCGCCGGGCGAACCGGCGGCGCCGCGCGACCAGTCGCCGCCGCGCGAACCGGCGCCTTCGGCCCGCGGCGCCGGCCCGACGCCCGGGGCGATGGCCGGCTCGGCGGCCGCGGCCTGCGCCCGCGCGCTGGACGGGCGCTTGGGGCGGAACCATTCCGAGCTCCCGGCGGTCGTCACGGGAGCGCTGTCGGCATGGCCGTCGGCGCTGGCAGCCTGCTGGCCGTCGGCGCGGGGCTCCGCGCTGTGCCGTCCGGGGACGCGCCGCCCGCCTATCCGCAGCGCGGCCGCCGGCTCCCTGGCCAGCGACTGCGGCCGCGGGTCGACGTGCCGGACGGCATCCCGGCCGGTGAGGGTGCCGGGCAGCCAGACCAGGGCGGACAGCCCCTGGGGCGACGCTGCGCGCAGCCGGACCCGCACCCCGTGCCGCGCGGCCAGCCGCGACACGGCGAACAGGCCCATGTGCCGGGAGACCGACACGTCGACCATCGGGGGGTTGTCCAGCCGCCAGTTCATCTCCGCCAGCCGGGCCTCGGACACGCCGACCCCGCTGTCCCGGACTTCGAGCAGCACGCCCCCGCTGCTCAGTTCCTGGCCCGACACGTGCACGGGGGTGTCCCTGGGCGAGAACAGGGTGGCGTTCTCGATGATCTCGGCGAGCAGGTGCACGACGTCGGAGGCCGCCTGCCCGGAGACCACGATGCCGGGCTGGACGTTGAGGACCACCCTGTTGTACTGCTCGATCTCCGACGTCGCGGCCCGCGCCACGTCGGTGAGCGGCACCGGTTCGCTCCATTTGCGCACCGGCTCCTCGCCGGCGAGCACGAGGAGGTTCTCGGAGTTGCGGCGCATGCGGGTGACCAGGTGGTCCATCGAGAAAAGGTTGGACAGCCGGTCCGGGTCGTCCTCGTTCTGCTCCAGGGAGTCGATCATGCGCGCCAGCCGCTCGATCAGCGGCACGCTGCGGCGGGACAGGCTGATGAACATCGCGCTGAGGCTGCCGCGCAGCATCGCCTCGTTGCCCGCCAGCCGCACCGCCTCGCGGTGCACCTGGTCGAACGCGCGGGCGACCTTGCCGATTTCGTCGGTGGTCTGGACGCTGATCGGCTCGACGTCCAGGCTCACGTTCGGGTCCGCGGTCTGGCTGAGCTCGGCGACGCGGGCGGGAAGCCGCACCGTGGCGATATCGAGCGCATCCGCCTGGAGCCTGCGCAGCGGGTTCACCAGGGAACGGGCGACGACGACGGTCAGGAGCAGCACGAGGAGCAGCACCGCGCCGGTCACCGCGGCGGTGAGTTCCGCCGACTGCCGCGCGCCCTGTTCCAGCGACTGGCTGCGAGCGACGATCGCCGTGGCGATCTGCGATTCCACCGCCCGCATCCTGGCGATCGTGTCGCTCATGCTGGAGTACCACATGCCCGGCGCCGTGGCCTGGGTGACGACCTGGCCGGCGAGCAGGATGTTGCTGAACGCGTTGGCGAACGCCGCGGCGGGCGTGGACTTCGAATTGGTGATCACGCTCAGGAAGTTGTCCATCAGCTGCGCGGTGTTGACCTTCTCGCCGTTCACGGTGTTGAGGAAGGTGTTCACCTCGGCGGGCGTGGCGGACGACTGGAACGCGAGCAGGTCGGCGGACTCCAGCCCCTGCGCGGTGGTCAGCGCCTGGAGGCCGCCGCCGCTGCTGAACGTGCCCTGCAAGAGCGCGGCGTAGAGGATGGCGCGCTCCTGGGAGGCCTGGTCCTTGGCGCGGGACAGCGAGCCGAGCGTGCGCACCTCGTCGGCGAGGATGGCGTCGCTGCTGCCGCTGGTGATCTCGTCGTTCAGGGGGAACAGGTCGGCGATAGCCTCCGAGTACGCCTGGATCACCGACAACGCCGCCTCGCCCGACACCTGGCTGCGCAGGCCGGGGATGTTGCCGATCATGGCGAGCACCGCCGTCGCCTTGGCCTGCGTGTTCGCCGGGAACGAGCTGCCGATTCCCGCCGCCAGGGTCTGGACCCGCGAAGCCGCGGCGTCCGTCGCCGCCTGCGCCTGCTCGGTGTCGGTCAGCAGTGACTGGGCGGTCTGGCTCAGCCCCTGGCCCTTGGCCCCGTTCCCGGGCGCCTGAGCCTCACCGCCGACAACGGGACAGACCCCGCCTGGGCTGGCGGCGCAGAGCGCGGCGGTGAGGTCGCGCTCGTTCTCCATCGCCTGGGCCAGCGCGGTGACTTCCTCCCCGAGGACGGCGAGCTGTGTCGTCCGGGCGAACCCGGTCGCGGTATCGGCAGCCGAGGCTACCCGCAGGGCGCCGAAGACCAGGCCCATGACGAGGGCTATGACGATGACCGCGATGAGCCGCCGTGACACTGGCCAGTTGCCAAGGGAAAGCGCCGACAGCCGAGGCGGGCTGACGCGGAACCGTGCTGGCGGGACAGCGGCGTGCCCGGCCGGCCGGGCACCGGCTGGCGCATCAGGGCTTCTCATCGTTCTGCCCTCGCTAGTGCATGCCTATTTCGAAATTCATATATAGCGGCACGGGCCGACGAGGCACGTCAGACCTCCTCGTCCGGCACCAAATGCGGCTATCGGGCAGTGTAAGGCCCAGTGCATTGAGATGTTTGGCTAAAGCGCGATTTGCGGCCCATTGACCGTATCCGGTGCTGCTGATGCTGGTGGCGGCCGCGCCCGTCAGGCGCCGGGCGGCAGTGCGGCGCCTCTCCGCTCCGCTTGTCGCGCCAGCCGCTCCGGTCCGCCCCCGGGAAGGATAAAACCGGATATATGGTATTAAACGGGCGATCTTCGCCGCGGCCGCCCGGTGTAAACGCCCGGCGCGGCGTCCGGTGTAAACGCCCGGCGCGGCCGTCCGCCGCGGCTGCCCGCCGCGGCTGCCCGGCGCGGGCCGCCGCCATCCCGTTCCCCATGGCAGAACGGCGCGCGCAAAGCTTCCCAGTGCCGGAATAGGCATTTACGGTGATGGCATGACCTCAGGCGCCGCGGCTGCTCCAGCGGATCTCGATTCGCTGTACCGGGACCTGCGCGCCGTGCACCTTTACCCGCTGTGGCAGATGGAGCGCGACCTGCTTACCGAGCATCCGAAGCCGCGCGCCATTCCATGGGTGTGGCGGGCCGCCGATATGTACCCGCTCGCCGAGCGGGCGATCAGGGCGGTGCCGGTCGACCGGGGCGGCGAACGGCGGGTGCTCAGCCTGGGCAACCCGGGCCTGCGCGGCGCGCCGTACGCGGCGGGCACGCTCTGGGGCGCGTTGCAGTGCCTCGGTCCCCGCGAGACCGCGCCGGCGCACCGGCACACTCCGGGCGCCATCCGGTTCGTGCTGGCCGGCAGCGGCGTGTGGACGACCGTGAACGGCGACCGGTGCGATATGGGCCCCGGCGACCTGGTGCTGACGCCGTCCTGGTACTGGCACGACCACACGAACGGCACCGACCAGAACATGTTCTGGTTCGACGGGCTCGACCTGCCGATGGTCCAGGCGCTGGATGCCATCTTCTACGAGCAGTACCCAGAGCGCGCCCAGCCGCCGGCCGGGCACAACGAGTCGGAGCGGGCCTTCGCCGGCAGCCCGGCCCGGTACAGCGCGGCCCGGTCCCGCCCGGAGCGGGCCGGCGCGGCACGCCCGGAGCCGTCGCCGCTGCTGGCCTACCGCTGGGCGGACACCGACGCGGAACTGAGCCGGCTGGCGCGGGAGCGGCCGCGAGCCGCCATGGTGAGCACCGAGTTCGCGAACCCGGTGACCGGCGCCAGCGTCCTGCCTACGCTGTCCTGCGCCATGCACCGGCTGGCCCGGCGGCGGCAGACCACGGCGGTCAGGCGGACCGGCAATTCCATCCTCGTGGCCTTCCGCGGCGAGGGCCGTAGCGTGGTCGGCGGCACCAGGCTGGACTGGTCCGCGGGCGACATGCTGGTGATCCCGTCCTGGCTGCCCGCCGCGCACTGGTCGCGGACCGGCGCCGACCTGTTCGAGCTGTCGGACGCGCCCGTGCTGCGCGCGCTCGGCCTGTACCGCGAAGAGCAGTACCGCGAAGAGCAGTACCGCGAAGAGACGGTCCCGTGAGGCTCGCCATCCTTGGCCGCGACGGCGACGGCCCGCGCCTCGGCGTGGTGACCGGCGCCACCATCGTCGACGTCACGGCCGCGCTGCCATGGCGCCGCGACCCGGACCCGCTGACCGCGGGCTGGTGGCGCCGCCTCTGCCGCGACCTCGAACTCGTCCGCCCGGCGCTGGAAGCGGCGGCCGCTGACCCGGGCGCGCCGCGCACCCCGGTCAGCGAGGCGCGGCTGCTCGCCCCGGCGCTCAACCCGTCCAAGATCGTCGCGGCCGCGTCGAACTACGCGGGTCACGTCGCAGAGATGCACCAGGTCCAGCGGCGGACGCTCGGCCGTGTCGAGCCCTGGATGATGGAGTTCGACGTCTTCCTCAAGGCGCCGTCGAGCATCGCGGGTCCGCGCGACGATATCGTGCTTCCCCCGGACCAGCTGCGGCTCGGCAACGAGATCCATCACGAGGCCGAGCTCGTCGCGGTCGTCGGGAGGGGCGGCAAGGACATCCCGCCGCAAGAAGCCCTGAGCCGGATCGCCGGCTACCTGATCGGCCTGGACATCACCGTGCGGAGCAAGGCCGACCGGTCCCGCCGCAAGAGCTACGACACGTTCAGCCCGCTCGGCCCGTGGCTGGTGACCCGCGACGAAGCGGGCGACCCGGCGGGCATGGACATCGAGCTGGAGCGCAACGGCGTGCTCAGGCAGAAGGTCGCCGCGCGCGACATGCTCGTCCCGGTCCCGGACATCGTCGCCTACGCGTCGCGGATCATGACGCTGCTGCCCGGGGACGTCATCTTCACCGGCGCCCCGCCCGGCGTCGGTCCCATCGAACCCGGTGACAGGCTCCGGGTCCGGATCAGCCGTCTTGGCGAGATGGAGCTGAGGGTGCGATGATCGCCAGGCAAAAGCCCAGGGCGCAAGCAGGCCCGGCCTACCGGCTCAGCTCGGTTGACCACGCCCTCGAGCTGCTGCTGCTGTTCCGCGCCAAGCCGGCGCTGCGGGTATCCGAGGTCGCCGACCAGCTCGACGTGGCCAGGTCTACCGCGCACCGGCTGCTCGGCATGCTGGTGCACCGGCAGTTCGCCGTGCAGGACCCGGCTACCCGGATGTACCGGCCGGGGCCGCGGCTGGTGGAGATCGGGCTGGCCGCGGTCGGCGCGCTCGACGTGCGGATGCGGATGCGGCCGTACCTGGCCGACCTCGCGGCGCGTACCGGCGAGACCGTGTCCCTGCTCGTCCTGGAGGGCGACATGGTGCACTTCATCGACAGCATCGAGTCGCGGCGCACCGTCCGCGTCGGCTCCCGGTTCGACGCCCGCATGCCGGCCCACGCCACCTCGGCGGGCAAGGCGATGCTGGCCGCGCTGCCCGTCGACGAGGTCCTCGCCAGCTATCCGAACGAGAAGCTCGCCACGGTCACCGACCGTACCCTATCCAGCCGCACGCAGCTACTCGCCGCGCTGGACCGGGTGCGCGACGCCGGCTTCGCGGTCAACCTGGAGGAGAGCGAGACCGGCCTCGGCGCCGTCGGCATGGCGGTGCTCGCCGCAGACGGCCGCCCCGCGGTCGGCTTCACCGCAGCCGCGCCGCTACAGCGGATGACGCCGGCGTATGTGCAGGCGCTCGCGCGGGAACTGCGCGAGATCGTCGCGGCGGCGACCGCGGAGCTGGCTCAGGTCCGCTATCCCTGAGGCCCGGCTGCCCCCGCGGCCGGGGCCCGGGCCTGGAACCAGGCCCCGGGCTTGAAAGCAGGGCCCGAGCCTGAAACCAGGGCCCGCGTTCAGGTCGCGACCGACTTGATCGCCTCCAGTGCGGCCTGGATGTTCGCCACGGAGTTCGCGTAGGAAAGGCGGAGGAACCCCTCGCCCCACGGCCCGAACGCGGTGCCCGACAACGCGGCCACACCCGCCTCGTCCAGCAGCTTCGCCTGCAACTGCGCGGCCGAGAGCCCGGTGCCCGTGACGTTGGGGAAGGCGTAGAACGCGCCCTGCGGCTCGGCGCAGCTGATGCCGGGGATCTCGTTCAGGCCCGCGACGATGACGTCCCTGCGGCGGCGGAACTCCGCGACCATCTCCCGCACCCCGTCCTGCGGGCCCGTGAGCGCCGCGATCGCCGCGTACTGGCTGAACGCCGAGGTGCACGACACCGAGTTGATCGCCAGCCTGGTCACCGGCTCGACGAGGTTCCGCGGGAAGACGCCGAAGCCGAGCCGCCAGCCGGTCATCGCGTACGTCTTCGACCAGCCGTCGAGCAAGACGGTGCGGTCCGCCATGCCGTCGAAGTCCAGCACGCTGGCGTGCTCGGCGCCGTACCTGATCGCCCAGTAGACCTCGTCCGACAGCACGACGAGATCCCGGCGCTGCGCGAGTTCCGCGATCGCCGCGCAGTCCTCGCGGGTCAGCGCGCTGCCGCACGGGTTGTGCGGCGAATTCAGGATGAGCAGCTTGGACCGCGGGGTGATGAGGCGCTCGAGTTCGTCGACGTCGACCCGGAACCCGTTGCTCTCCCGCAGCGGCACGGGTACTCCCGTGGCGCCCGCGAACGAGGTGATCGAGGAGTACATCGGGAAGCCAGGGTCGGGGTAGAGCACCTCGTCCCCGGGGCCGGCCAGCGCGAGGATGGTGAAGAACATGATCGGCTTGGCGCCCGGCGTCACCACGACCCGGTCCGGCGGCACCCGCATCCGCCCGTTTCCCTCCAGGAACGCCGCGACCGCCTCGCGCAGCGCCGGGATGCCCGGCGCGGGCACGTAGTGCGTATGGCCGGCCCGCAGCGCCTCGACGGCGGCCTCGGTGATGTGGCTGGCCGTCGGGAAGTCCGGCTCGCCGATCTCCAGGTGGATCACGGGGGTGCCGGCGGCCTCCAGCGCCTTGGCGCGGGCAAGCACCTCGAAGGCCGATTCGGTGCCGAGATGGGCCATGCGTTCGGCGAGCCGGAAAGCGGTCATGCTCACGATCATAGGTTTCGCGGTCCCGCGCGATATAGCGGCGCCGGCCCGCGGCCCTTGCCGCCCGGCGGTCCCGGGCGTGCCATGCGCGCCGCCTCCGCACATCCCATTCCCATGAGCCGGGGCCGGGGGTCCCATGAGCCGGGGCCGGCGGGCGCGGAAGAGTGGAAGACTGGCTGTCATGGACGCCGGCCAGTCCCTCGAACGCGCCTACCGGGACGAGGCGACCCGGATCAGGGCCTCGCTCGCGGCGCGCACCGGCGACGTGGGGCTCGCCGAAGACGCCGTGCAGGACGCGTTCGTCGAGGCGATCGAGCATTGGCGGCGCGAGGGCGTGCCGCCTAACCCCGGCGGCTGGCTGGCCACCACGGCGCGCCGCAAGGCGCTGGACCGGCTGCGCCGGGACAAGGCCGGCGCGGAAAAGCTCGCGCTGCTCGCGGCCGGCGACCCGGCGGCCCGCCCGGACGGCCGGGACGGCCCGGCCTGCCCGGACGGCGCCGCCGGCCGGCAGGCGGACGATGAGCTGCTGGGCCTGGTGTTCGCGTGCTGCCACCCCGCGCTGCCCGAGCAGGCTCAGGTCGCGCTCACGCTGCGCGCCGTCTGCGGTCTGACCACCGACCAGATCGCGTCGGCGTTCCTGGTCAGCGAGCCGACGATGGCCCAGCGGCTGCTCCGCGCGCGCAGGTCGCTGCACCAGGCGCAGGCCGAGGTCCGGGTGCCCGACCCGGACGAGCTCGGCGGCCGCCTGGCCGGTGTCCTCTCGGTTGTGTACCTCGTGTTCAACGAGGGATACCTGGCCAGCTCCGGCCGCGAGCCCGCGCGCCGCGACCTGTCCGCGCAGGCGATCGCGCTGACCAGGACGCTGCACCGGCTCATGCCGCGGGAGCCGGAAGTGCTCGGCCTGCTGGCGCTGCTCCTGCTGCACGAGTCCCGTGCCGCCGCCCGGTTCGACGGCTGGGGGCGGCTCATCAGGCTGGCCGAGCAGGACCGCAGCCGATGGGACCGCGGCCTGGTCAGGGAGGCAGTGGTCCTGCTCGACCGCGCGATCGCGCTGCGCCGCCCGGGACCGTACCAGGTGCAGGCGGCGATCGCCGCGCTGCACGCGGAGGCGCCGCGTTACGAGGAGACCGACTGGCGGCAGATCCGGCTGCTCTACAGCCGGCTACAGCAGCTGGCGCCGTCTCCGGTGGTGCTGCTGAACCGGGCGGTCGCCACCCGGTACGCGGTGGGCGCCGAGGCGGCGATCGCCGAGATCGAGCCGCTGTCCGCCGACCTCGACGGCTACCACCTCTTCCACGCCCTTCGCGCCGGCCTGCTCGCCGCCCTCGGCCGGCACGAGGAGGCCGCGCACGCCAGCGAGCGAGCGCTCGCGCTGGCCGTCAACCCGGCCGAGCGCGAGCTGCTCACCCGCGGGATGTCGCTGTTAGCCCGGGGGGACGACCCCCCGGAGCCCCCCGGCTGCCTGCGGCGGCCTTGTGCTGCCGGCCGGGCCGCGACCTTCGGTCCCCGGGGCCCCCCGGCTGCCTGCGGCGGCCTTGTGCTGCCGGCCGGGCCGCGACCTTCGGTCCCCGGGCCCCCCGGCTGCCTGCGGCGGCCTCGTTCACCCCATTTCCATGACCGGGCGGAGCTCGATCGTGATCCAGCCCCGGTCGACTCCCGGCCAGGTCTTGGCGATCTCGACCGCCTCGTCCATCGACTCGGCGTCGAGCACCGAGTAGCCGCCGAGCACCTCCTTGGTCTCGATGAACGGCCCGTCGGTGACGCCGGCCGCCCGCACGGTCCTGGCCGTCTGCGGCCCCTGGAGCTGGTGGCCGGCGCCCAGCTTGCCGGTCGCGCCCCACTTCTCGTACCAGGCGCCGACCTCGGCGAACCAGGCGTTGAACTCGGGGCTGCCCGGTGCCGGCTCGTCCGGGGTGTCCATGATCAGCATCACGTACTTCACGCGCGTCTCCTTGTCCTCGGGGTCCCTGCCTGCAAGGCACCCTCTCGCCGGATTCCACGAACGGGAGCGGCCGGATCCGACACGAGGCGCCACCTTCCGTTCGGAAGGAAAATGATTTTTACCGCCTACGGGGGATAAGTAGGTGCTGTGCCGTGGTCGTCGCGGCCGCCGCGCCGCCGTCGAAGGAGGCTGGCACGATCACCCTGCTCGTCTCGCACCGGTTCTCCACGGTTTCTCCACGGTCCGGATGGCCGACCTGATCGTCTACCTG
Organism: Trebonia sp.; assembly: GCA_035294225.1. Lineage (GTDB taxonomy): Bacteria > Actinomycetota > Actinomycetes > Streptosporangiales > Streptosporangiaceae > Trebonia. Next base: position 14,229 of record DATGLH010000057.1, on the reverse strand, counting down.
GAATCCGGCCACGCGGCCGAGGCCGTCCGCTGCGCGGAGCTGTTCACCCTCCAGGCCAGGGCCTACCGCTAACCCCGCCCGGATGCCTAACCCGCCCGGATGCCGCAGTCCGGGGATAGCGGCCGCGTGCCCTCTTCTGAGGGAGTACTAGTCCGTCGCCTTGTGATCTGCTTAGTATTCCCGACCCGCCATGGCATGGCTGTCGCTCGCCAGCACAGGCCCGAAGGCGTTCGGCCGGCAGTACCGCGAACGCATAGGCGGTCGGCCGTAACCGGAGCTGAGGATGGAAACACTGCGATGGACCTCATTACTTTCGTGACCCGGATCTGTGGAACACCGCCACGGCAAGTCAGTCAGCGGGAGACCGGCAGGGCAGTTGTCGCGCCCGCTATCAAGGAGGGGTAATTCACTATGCGTAGATTCCGCCGCCTGGCAGCGAGCGTGGCTGCCGCAGGCTTGCTTACATTGGGGACGATGGTAGCGGGCGCCGCGGCAGCGAGCGCGGGGACGATCGGCTCGTGCAGCGCTCAAGGTGACTTTGCCACCTGCGTCGCCAGCGGAACGGCTATCAAGCCGCTCACGATCACCGTCACCGTGACGGCCCGCCCGAACCAGGGCGTGTACGTCGCGTGGGACACCGTTTGCTCCCAGGGAACGGGGGCCGGGACTTCGTCCGGGAGCTTCACCGCGACAACGCCAGTGACCCGCACGATCCCGCATCCTTACCATCAGCCTGACTCGTGCACGGTCGCCGCGGATGCCCAGCTCAACAATGGCGGCAACAGCATCCACGTCTCCATCGCGTCGTCGTCGACTGCGCCGCCTCCGCTGGTGCACGCGATCAGGGGCTACGGCGGCAAGTGCGTCGACGACACGGCTAACAGCTCGGCAAACGGCACCAAGGTTGAGCTCTGGACGTGCGACATGACTGCGGCGCAGAACTGGGCGTTCAGCAACGGGGAGCTGATCCACAACGGCAAGTGCATGAACGACAACAACGGCGGCGGCAGCGGCAGCAAGGTGATCCTGTATCGCTGCACCGGCGCGCCGAACGAGCTGTGGACGCACAAGCCCAACGGCGAATACGTCCTCAAGGCGCGCAACGGCACGCTATGCCTCGATGATCCGGGTTACTCCACGAAGAACGGCACCCAGCTCATGGTTTATACCTGCAAGGACACCGTCAACCAGCGCTGGAGCCTGCCATAAGAGCCAGCCATAAGAGCCATAAGCCGCCTGAGGCCATGACTGGCCACGAGGTCGCCGTCGAAAGGCAAGCCGCGATCACCCCTGCGTGGGCGGCCCCGCCTTCGACAGGACACGTGGCGAACGCGCGGGCATCTAGCGGCCTGGCGTTTCCGAGAAGCCCACGACGTGGATGAGCCGGCGGCGCGGACGGCGGGGTCAGCTGATCTTGGCCGGGTGCAGGAAGGCCTCGTGGCGGAGGTGGTCGTCCTGGCCGGTGAAGGCCTTGAACGCGCCCAGCCGGTAGGCGTCCCCGGATTTGCGGGTGTCGACCTCGATGTGGAAGTCGCGCCTGAGGTGGGACAGGTGCCGCTCGAACGCGGGGGCGTCCAGGGGGGCGGGGATGCGGCGCAGGATCTGCTCCATGGTGAGGAAGCCGCCGTCCTCGCGCAGGACCTTGTACACCGGGTCATGGGTGGCGGGAGACTGCTCGACTAGGTGCCGGGGCGCGCCCTCGTGGTCGAGGGCGCGCCGGATCTGCTCCCCGATCGCGCGGGCGACCGGCGGCGGGAAGGCGTTGCCGATCTGCCGGTAGTTCGAGGTCTTGCGGCCGGTGAACTCCCACCGGTACTCGCGGCCGTCCCAGCCCTGCAGCCGGGCGACCATCTCGCAGGTGAGCTTGGGCAGCAGCGTCACCGGGTCGTCCGCCGACGGAGCGGCGTCGGCGACGCCGAGCGCGTCCACGCCCATCTGCCGCCAGGCCCGCTTGGCGCGGGTGGGGCCGAGGTCGGCGCCGCCGTGCTTCTTCGACCCGCCGACGATCGTGGGCGCGATGCCGCTGGCCCTCGCGGCCCATGCGGCGGCACCGGGCCAGCCGTTGGCCGCCATCAGGTCGAGCAGTGTCTCCCCGACGGTGGGCGGCTCGCCGCGGGGCTGCGGCCAGGTGAAGTACGCGAAGTCGCCGGGCCGCATGGCCACCAGCACGAACCGGGGCCGCAGCTGCGGCACGCCGTAGTCCGAGGCGTGCAGCAGCCGCCAGTCGGCGGCGTAGCCCAGCTCGGCGAGCCGGTCCAGGACATGCTGCCGGTAGGCGGCGAACCGGGGCAGCGACAGCCCGCGGACGTTCTCCAGCAGCAGCGCGCGCGGGCCGATGCTGGCGCACAGCTCGATGGCCCAGGCGAACAGGTCGCGCTCGTCGGCCGCGCCGAGCTGCCTGCCCGCGACGGTGAACGGCGGGCAGGGCACCCCGCCCGCGAGCAGGTCGGTCCCGGCGTAGGCGGCGGGCTCCCACACCTCGGGGCTGGCGACATCCCCCTGGGCGATCTTCCAGTGCGGCCGGTTGTGCCGGAGGGTGGCACACGCGTTCGGGTCCAGTTCGATGCACAGCTCGTGCTCGAACCCGGCCAGCTCAAGCCCGAGCGACTGCCCGCCCGCCCCGGCACAGATCTCCACCACCCGGTACCGCGGCATGGTGACCTCCTCAATGGCAGCCAGGCGGGCGGGCGTCGTCGCGCCCCGGGCAGCATCATGCCGGAAAACCGTCATGAAAACCGTCCATCCGGGTGGCGGACACACCGCGCCGCTGGAAGGCGCGATTACGCCCGGGCGCGCTCGCCCGTCAGCCTGGTCCGCCTAGCAGCCCAAGATTCCCATCAGCCCTAATGTCCTCATGAGTCACCGCAGATTGCGCTTCAGGGCTGCGGCTGATCCTGAAGATGCTCCACATCCATGATCGTGTAAAGTTCCAGTCCTATAGCAGATTTTTCTTTCATCATGAAAGTTTTTTCGGTAACGTACGCTCGGCCTGAGGCCGTCGTCGGCCGCAAGCGAGTCTCATTGAGCGCATGTGTCGCAGAAGTCACCGGGAGCGCATATAACGTTCAGGCCAGTCCCCGGGAAATGCCGCCGAAGCGGCCAGGGTGCTGACCGGAACCGCGACGTCGCCCGGCCCCGCCTATTCCCGCGGGCTGAGCTTCCCGCGAGCTGAGCACGCAGGATTCGTTGCCCTCGGGGCCGGCGAGCACCGCCCAGCCCACATCGCCCTGGCCGATGTCGATCCGCCGGGCGCCGGGCGATTCAAGGCGGCGCACCCCCGCCCCGGAGCGATCAGGGGACGGGCACGTCGCGGTGCCCGGCCGCGAACTCGCGCTCGGCCTCCGTGAGGTCCGCGTCCTTCACTGGGACCACCAGCGTCACGTGCCGGCCGACCGGGCACCACTGCACCCGCCACCAGCCGAGCCGGACCGCCTTGACCGACGCGCCGGGGATCCACACGGTGGTGAAAAGGTGCCCCTTGCGGCAGCGCACCACGGCATTCCTTCCGAACGAGTACCCCTGACTCCGGGCAGCCCACGTTCCCACCGCGTAGGCGGCGAGGGCGCAGCCGGCGACGACTAGCTGACGCTTGCGCTTCGAAGCAGACATGTCAAAGAAGCTACTCCAGTGCGCCGGTTCCGCCAGGGACGGCGGTCCTTACCTTCTCGCGCCTTACCCTCTCGCGCCCGGCGCGCAGCGCCGTGCCCGGTGCCGGCAGGGCCTCCCGTCGGCCGCCCGTGCCCGGTGCCGGCAGGGCGTCCCGTCGGCCGCCCGTGCCCGGTGCCGGCAGGGCGTCCCGTCGGCCGTGCCCGGCGGCGCCGGATCTCCCCGGAGAGCCGCTCCCGCGCCTCAGCGACCCCCATGCCTTCCGGCGGCGGACAGACGGGTCGATCCAATGCCAGGCGGTAGCGGCGAAGCCAGGCCGAACATCGCCGGCACAGGCGGCCGCCAGGTCTCAAAGCCGGCGATGACCCCGGTAACGCGCGGGAACCCGGCGAGGTTGCGCCTGGTCTCCGCGGCGAGGCCGGCGCCCAGCTCCACGGCGGTTATCGCGAACCCGCGCCGCGACGGTGTCGAAGGTCCGCCTGAGCCGTTCCCGGCTGCCTGCCACGGCAGCCAACCTTACCGGCCTCGGCCGAAGAGCCTGGCTAGAGATCGAGGTCGAGGCGAGCGCTGAGTGCCTGCCTGCCCGCGGGGGTGAGCTGGACGGCGCGCTGTCGCGGGGCGCGGGTGATCCAGCCGGCGGCGGTGAAGGCGGCGAGCAGGTCGGCGCCCAGGCTGCCCGCGAGATGGTGGCGCTGCTCGCTCCAGTCAAGGCAGAACCGCAGCAGCGGGCGGCGCGAGGCATGGCCGTCGGCCAGCCGCTCCTCGGGGACGCCGAGGCTGGTGAAGACCTGCACGGCGGCGGGTCCGAGGGTGTAGGGATGGTCGCGCAGCTGGCTTGAAAGCCGGTCGCCGGAACGCCGGCGCGTGTCGGGGATGCCGTCGGTGGCGGTGAGCGCGCCGTGGCCGACGAGGGCCTGGGTGATCTGCACGCCGAGACGGCCGGCGAGGTGGTCATAGCAGGTTCGGGCGTTTCGCAGCGCCGCGGCGCGGGTGCTCTGGCGCAGCGACCGGATCGGCTGCACGGGGGCGAGCTGGGCGAGGGTTTCCAGCACGGTCGCGACGTGCGCGGAGGCGAGCCGGTAGTAGCGATGCCGGCCGGACCGCTCGGCGGCGAGCAGCCCGGCCGCCTGAAGGCGGGCGAGCTGAGTGCTGGCGGCCTGCGGGGTGACACCGGCCTCGGCGGCGAGCACGGTGGCGGGCAGCGACCGGCCGTCGACGAGCGCCATGAGGATGCGGGCGCGGGTCGGGTCGGCGAACAGGGCGGCGGCGCTGGCGACATCGGGTTCGCCGCCGGGAGCGATCGTGGCGGTCATACGTCCAGTGTGGCGCCGGAACACTTCCGCCCACGCCGAAGTGATTCCGGGCCATCGTCGAAAACATGACCCCGACGACAGGTGACACTGAGCGGGGCGGGCCGCGCCCCGCCGCGGAACCTCTGCCGGACCGGCGGCCCGGGCTGGTCCTGCTCGTGATGTGCGCCGGGATGTTCCTGGTCTTGCTGGACGTGACCGTGGTCAACGTGGCCGTCCCGGCGATCACCGCTGGCCTGCGCACGGGCACCGCGGGCGTGCAGTGGGCCGTAGTCGGCTACACGGTCGCCCTGGCCAGCCTGCTGCTCGGCGGCGGTGTGCTCGGTGACCGGATCGGGCACCGGCGGGTCGTCCTGGCCGGGCTGGTGGTATTCGGGACAGCATCGGCCGGGTGCGCGCTGGCGCCGGGGACGGGTGCGCTGGTCGCGGCGCGTGCCGGGCAGGGGATCGGAGCGGCGCTGCTGCTGCCCGGCAGCATCGCGGCGATCGCCGACGCCTACCCGGACCGGGCAGCCCAGGCCAGGGCGCTCGGCATCTGGGCTGGGGTGTCATCGCTGGCATTGCCGGCCGGACCGCTGCTCGGCGGGCTCCTCGTGCAGGCGTTCGGGTGGCGCGCGGTGTTCTGGGTCAACCCGCCGGTCGTCACGCCGTGCGTCATCGGCGTGCTGGCCTGGGTGCGGGCCGCTCACCCCCGGCAGCCCCGGCAGGCGCGGCAGCCCCGGCAGGCCCGGCAGCCCCGGCAGGCGCGGCAGTTGGACGCGGCGGGCCTCGGGCTGGCCACCCTCGGCCTGGCCGCCGCGGTCTACGCGGTCATCGCCGCGGGCGGCGCCGGTTCGCCGCCCGCGGTGGCGGCTGCCGCCGGCGTGGCCGCGGTCGCGGTGACCGGGTTCGTCCGCGCCGAACGGCGCGTCGCCAGCCCGCTGCTGCCGCCGTCGCTGTTCGCCGACCGTGCCTTCGGCGCCGCCAACGGCGGGGCGCTGGTGATGAACATGACGTGCAACGGCCTGCTGTTCCTGCTCACCCGCTACCTCCAGTCGGTCCTGGGGTACAGCGCGCTGACGGCAGGGCTGATGATGCTGCCGCTGTTCGCGCCGATGGCGGTGATAGCTCCGCTGGCCGGACGGGTCACCGCCAGGTACGGACCGCGTCCGGCGATGTTCGCCGGCGCGGCGGTGTCGGCCGCGGGGCAACTGTGCCTGCTCGCCGTCACTCCGGCGGCCGGCTACCTGAGGCTGCTGCCCGCGTTGCTGGGCGTAGGTCTTGGTGCGGGACTGTTCGCCGTACCAGCGGTCACCGCCGCGATCCGCGCCGTCCCGCCCGAGCGGTCGGGCCTGGCGAGCGGCGTCAACAACACCGCGCGTCAGGCCGGCACCGCGCTGGGAGTGGCCATCTTCGGTGCCCTCGCCGGATCCCCGGCGCACACCCATCACTTCGTCGCCGTCACGCGCGGGCTCGGCATCGGCGCGGCGATCCTCTGGGTCGCCGCGGCGGCGCTGACCGCCGCCGGTCTTAAACCCCGCCGAAGCCGGTCATTTCCGCTGCCTCGTCAAGCGCCAGGTGCCAGGGGAAGGCGCCCATGGCATCCGACTCGCCGTGCGCCGGGTGCGGCGGGACGCCGCCGGGGCCGAGCAGGATGCTGACGCCCTCCGCGCGCAGCGCCTGCACGCTGCGCTTGAACGGCGGGCGGCTGGCAAGGGCGTCGCTGACGAACGGCAGCACGACGATCGGGACGCCGAGGCCGGTCTGCTCGGCCAGCACGCCGAGCGCGTAGGTGTCGGAGACGCCGAGCGCCCACTGGTTGATGGTGTTGAAGGTGGCGGGCGCGACGATGATGGCGTCGGGGATGCGCGAGCGCGGCGCGCCCGGCTTGCTGTAATGGCTGCGGACCGGGGAGCCGGTCTGCGCCTCGATCTCCCTGGCGTCGAAGAACTCCAGGGCGGACGGGGTGGCGATGACCTGGACCGTCCAGCCCCTGTCGAGAGCCTGCTTGACGAGCGTGCCGATCGCCGCGGCCGGGCCCGCGCCGCACGCGATGACGGACAGGACGCGGGTCTTGCTAGCCATACCAGGAGGATAGAAACGATGCGGCTGATTGTCTTCCTGCACGGCACGGTCCTCATGCGCAGCACCGCCGTCGGGCGGAAGCGCGCGGAACGTGCCGCACAGGTGGTCGCCGGGGATCCGGCGACCAGGGACTACGCGGGTTACGTCCCGGTGGACGGCGCGGTGGCGAAGCTGCGCCGGTGGCACGGCGCGGGCGCCGCGATCGACTATCTCAGCTCACACCGGGACCCCGCCGACGTGGCCGCCGACAAGCTGGTGCTGCGAAGGCATGGTTTTCCTGACGGGCGGGTGTTCTCCCGCGCGCCCGGTGAGACGTACGGCGACCTCGCCGCGCGCGAACGGCCTGACGTGCTCGTCGAAGACGACTGCGAAAGCATCGGGGCACATCACATCACCTGCCCCCAGATCCCCCCGGGGGGCGTGCGGGCACATCAGGCCGGTCGTCGTTCCCGAGTTCAGCGGCATCGGCCACCTCCCGGATGATCCGGATGACCTGCTGAGCCTCGCCTGATTCCGTAGCGTGTTCGGTGGACTTACCCTAGGTGTTCGGGACAAGGGCAGGCCGGGGGGACAGCATGCTCGCCATCTCGTTCAACAGCGTCCTGATCATCGCGGTGATCTCGGTCCTGGTCCCGGTCGTGCTCGGCCTGCTGCCATGGCTGCCGGTGCCTGGCGTGGTGCTCCAGGTCATCGCCGGGATCATCGTCGGCCCGTCGGTCCTCGGCTGGGCACGGGTGGACCCGCCGGTGGAGGTCCTCAGCGACCTGGGGCTCGGCATGCTGCTGTTTCTCGCCGGGCTGGAGATCGACGTCGGCCGGCTGCGCGGGCCGCTGACGCGGCTGGCGGGACTGGCGTTCAGCGTATCGGCCGTGCTCGCGCTGTTCTGCGCCCTCCTGTTCTGGGTGGCCGGGCAGGCCGGCCATTCGCTGCTGCTGGTGGGGATCATCCTCATGTCGACGTCGGCCGGGCTGCTGCTCCCGCTGCTGAAGGACGCGGAAGAGGGGGATACCGAATACGGCCAGCTGGTCATGACCGCCGCCGCGCTCGCGGAGATCGTGCCCATCATGTTGCTGTCGCTGTTCTTCTCGGCCACGGCCAAGACATCCGCCGGCCAGCTGGTCTCGCTCGTGATCTTCCTGGTGCTGCTGGCCCTGATCGGGCTCGCCCTTATCGAGGTCCGGCGCCTGCGCGCCCTGGACCGGCTGCTGGACCGCCTGGAGGACCGGAGCGGCCAGCTGCGCGTGCGCGCCACGCTCACCCTGGCGCTCGGCTGCGGGGTGCTCGCCTACCGCTTCGGCTTCGCGTCGATCCTCGGCGCGTTCGCGGCCGGCCTGCTCGTGCGGCTGGTCGAGTTCTCCGGCCGCGACCCGAATCCCCAGTTCCTTACCAAGCTGGAAGGCATCGGCTTCGGCTTCCTGATTCCGATCTTCTTCATCAGCACCGGCGTCGCCTTCCGGTTGAAGGACCTGCTGGCGCACCCGGCCGCGATGGCGGAGGTTCCGCTGTTCCTGCTCGCCCTGCTGGTCGTGCGGGGGCTGCCCGCGCTGCTCTACCGGCGCCTCACCGGTGCCCGGCGTGCCGCGGCGGGCGGCCTGCTCCAGGCCACCACGCTGACGTTCGTGATCGTTGGCACGGAGATCGGGCTAGCCGAGGGCAAGCTCACGCCGACCGTCGCCGCCGCGCTGGTCGCCGCGGGGCTGCTGTCCGCGGCCCTGTTCCCGGCCGGGGCCGGGCGGCTGCTGGCCTCCGCGACCTCCGTTTCCCCTGCGGCCGCCGCGTCCCCCGCGACCGCGGGGACGCCGGCTGCGCCGGTGCCGGCCGCGGGGGCGCCGGTGCCGGGTCCGGGGCGCCGGCGCCAGACGACCCGGGACGGGGAGCCGTGACGGGCATCGTGCCGGGCTGATGCAGTATTGGCACGACACCTAATGCAGTATTGGCACGACAATGGTTGTCATGACCTCGGAGAGGCCATGACCTCGTAGAGGCATGGCCGAAAGCGGGCCGCGCGACCGTGCCGGCTACTGGCTCCGCCGACTCTCCGATGAGGTCCACGCCAGCTTCGAGCGCCAGATCGCGGCCCGGGGGGTGACCGTGGCGCAGGGGAACGTCTGGTGACCGTGTGCTACGGGCACGCCACGACCGCGCACCAGGGCACGCCACGACCACGGCCGGGGTGGCGCGGTACATCGGCATCGATCCCGGCGCGGCCATCGACCGGCCGCCCGGCGAGGTGTTCGGCTACCTGGCCGACGCGCGGAACTGGCCACAGTGGCCGGTCGTCATCGTGCGCGCCATCGAGGCCGTCGGCGAACCCGGCTGGTGGACGATGACCACACCTCGCGGTACGGGCGAACTCCGGCATCGCGGCGACGCCGCTACCGGCCTGCCCGACCACGACTGCCGCGCCCCGCGGGCCGCCTGGACCGTGGCCGCCCGCGCCGTTCCCAACGGCCGGGGAGCCGAGTTCCGCATCGCCTTCTTCCAGCCCCCCGTCCTCGACGACGACGAGTTCGGCCGGCAGGTCGCCCTGATCGACGCCGAACTGGCGCCGAACTGGCGGCTATCTAACTAAGGACATCCTCTATCAAGGACAATCTCGAAAGGCGGGGTAAGAGGGGGTAAGGCGAGGGTAGGTGGCATCCGAGCAGGGAAAGCGAGATCACTCCGGCTATCGTGCGCCGAGGAAGGCGAGCACGCGCTGCGTGAGGAGCGCGGTGGCGGCCGGATCGTACGACGGCAGTGAACTGTCGGCGAAATAATGCTGGTCGCCGGGGTAGAGGAACAACTCCCCGTCCCTAGCCTGATCGATGAGCGCGCGGGCGGCGTCGATATCGCCTTCGCCGGCGAAGAACGGGTCGGCGTCCATCCCGTGTACCTGCACTGGCACCCCGGCGGGCCATGCGGGGCCGAACTCGGAGACCGGGACGCAGGAGTAGAACAACAGCGCGCCCAGCGCTCCCGGCCGGGTCTGTGCCAGCTTCTGGGCCGGGAGGACGCCGAGCGAGAAGCCGCCGTAGACGAGCTCGGCGGGCAGTTCCGCGACCGCGCGGGACCCGCGCTCGATCACCCCGTCGGGAAAGCCGATTTCCCCGGCATACGCCATGCCCTGTTCGATTGTGGGGAAGGTGCGGCCGTCGAAAAGGTCAGGAGTGTGCACGGTGTGCCCGGCACGGCGCAGCTCATCGGCGAAGGCGACGACGCCAGGGGTCAGTCCCTGCGCGTGGTGGAAAAGGACTACTCCGGCCATCCGTCCCTCCGTGCTGGGGCGTGAGAATCTGCGCGCGCATTTGCCCATGATGTCATCTTGAGCTGCACCGGGACGGGAACGGCGCTGATCTTCCCGGGCGCGCCGCAGCTGGTCCCGCCGGGCGCTGATCTCTTCCTCCGTGACGGGGCCATGCTCGTCCTCCGTGACGGGGCCATGCTCGGCTTCCGTCATCGCGATGAGCTCGTTGAGGTTGTCCCGCTCGATCTGGCGGGCGACCGCGGCCGCCACGTACGCGGACAGCCCGGAAGGCCCGCTGCGGGCGCGGGCAGCTTCCGCGATGTCGCGCGGCATGGTGATCGAATACTTCCCGGCAGGCTCGCTCATGCTCATTTTCCTACCGGACATGCTCCCAGCGAGGGGGCCGCGAATAGGCTCCGCTGAACCGGAGCCTCACCGATCCGGACGGGTCCGCGGGAGTCGCGCGGGTCTGGGCAGGGCGAGGGCGGCGGGTTATCGGCGGGTGAGGCACCACGGCCCGTTCGGGATGCGAGGTTTGGATCATCCGGCGCAGGCGATCTCCCGGAGCTGGGCTAGGGCGTCCCTGGCGATCTGCTGGAACGGTGTCTGGTCCGGGTCGTCGACCCATCGCACGAAGGCGACGTGCATGACGGTGACGCCGGTGTGGGCGGCGAGGACGGCGGCCGTGTCGTCGAAGCCCCGTGCGCGCAGCGCCCGCGCCATGGCCGCGGCCAGCGACGCGGCCTTGATCAGCTCGCGTTCGGTCAGCTCGGGACTGGAGGCGATGATCCGGTGCCGCGGGCGGGCGAACTCGCGGACCTTCTCGAACCGCTCGGCGGCGGCGTCCAGCGCCGCGCCGATCAGGGCGAGAGCCGACGCCGTCGCGGGCGCGGCCTCGATGGCGGCCACCATCTGCTGCTGAAGCAGCTCCGAACCCCAGAACAGCACCTCGCGCTTGTCCGCGAAATACCGGAAGAACGTCCGCTTCGTCAGCCCCGCGCGCTCCGCGATCTCCGCGACGGTTGTCTCCTCGTATCCGCGCTCGCCGTACAGCGCCAGGGCCGCCTCTTGCAGCCGCGCCCGCGCGTCTGGCTGCCATCTGCCCATGCGACAAGACTAGCCGATGTCACCTGGTGTCATAGGCGTGGTATCGTGATGACACCAGGTGACATCACTTATCCCGGGAGGTTTCCCATGCGTGTTTTCGTGACCGGCGCGTCCGGGCACATCGGATCGGCGGTCGTCCCCGAGCTGCTGCGGGCCGGGCATCAGGTCGTGGGGCTGGCGCGGTCGGACGCCTCGGCCGAGGCGCTCACGGCCGCCGGCGCCGAGGTCCGCCGAGGCGACCTGGACGATCTCGACGGGCTGCGCGATGCCGCCGGGGCGGCCGACGGCGTCATCCATCTCGCCTTCAAGCACGACCTGATGAGGACCGGCAGCTTCCCGGCCGCAGTCGCCGCCGACCTGGCCGCCACCAGGGCGCTCGCCTCGGCGCTCGAAGGGACGGGCAAGCCGCTCGTCACCTCCTCCGGCACGCTCATGATCGCCCTCGCCGGCGTCACCGGGCGGCCGGGCACCGAGGCGGATTTCGCACCCGGCGGGTCGCGGGCCGACGCGGAGAACTTCGTGATCGGGCTCGCCGGGCGCGGCGTGCGGTCGTCCGCCGTCCGGCTGCCCCCGATCACGCACAGTTCGCTCGATCACCACGGCTTCGCGCACGTCCTGATCGGCATCGCCCGTCAGACGGGCGTGTCAGCGTATGTGGAGGACGGGGCTAACCGGTGGCCTTCGGTGCACACGCTCGACGCGGCGCGGGTGTACCGGCTGGCCCTGGAGAGCGCCCCGGCCGGGAGCCGGCTGCACGCGGTCGCCGACGAGGGCATCCCCTTCCGGGACATCGCGGCCGCCATCGGCCGTGGGGCCGGCGTGCCGACCGTCAGCATCTCCGCGTCCGAGGCCGGTGAGCACTTCGCCTTCCTCGGCGCGTTCGCGGGGGTGGACAACCCGGTCTCCAGCGAGGTGACGCGGAAGGTGCTCGGATGGGAGCCGGCGCATCCGGGGCTCCTCGAGGACCTGGAGCACGGCCACTACTTCAGGCAGGGCTGAGCGGGGCTGGCGCCAGGGCAGCGCTGAGCGGGGCTGACGCCAGGGCAGGGCGGCTGGGCGGGGCTGGCGCCAGGGCAGCGCTGGGCGGGGCTGGCGTTCAGGCTCAGGGCCCGTGCCCCCGGGCGTGGCAGATGACGCAGACGCAGCCTGCCGATGGCGCCAACGGCATGCTCTATCCAGGCCGAAGGCGCCATCGGCAGGCCGGGGAAGGGCCATGGCGCGCCATACCCGGCGGTCGCAGGCAGTCGCCTATGGGCGTGCGGTGCTGGTCAAGGCGCCGGTCCCGGCCTTGGCCAGGCGGCGGTGAACGCGGAGGAGGCGCCCTGCGAGCCCGCGCCCGGATGGTGAGCCAGGCCCGGGCCCGGGGGCGCCGACCGGACCGCCGCGTCCCCTTCGGGCATCGCGGCATCTGGCCCGTGCGTGACCCACGGACCTACCGCCTAGTAGGACTTTGTTAGGTCGGCGTGAGGGCGGCGAGCCGGTCGGGTGTCAGCGGCTGGGTGCACAGGGGGCAGGCGCCGAGGATGACGGCGAGGACGATCTGGAGTTCTCGCAGGGCCTGGTAGAGGGTCATCCCGGCGCAGGCGCTTTTGGGTCGGTGCGGATCTTGGTGATGAAGGCCTGGGCGAGGACGGCGAGGGTGACGTGCCGGTGCCAGCCGTTGAACGAGCGGCCCTCGAAGTGATCCAGTCCCAGGCCGGCCTTCAGTTCGCGGTAATCATGCTCGATGCGCCACCTGATCTTCGCCAGCCGCACCAGCTCTTCGGCGGAGGTGTCCCCGGGCAGCGTGGACAGCCAGTAGCCGGAGGGCTCATCGGCCTGGGGCGGCCATTCGGCCAGCAGCCAGCAGGCCGGGAAGCTGCGGTCGTCCGCGCGGGGGATGTGCCGGCTGGCGGGCCGCACCCGGATAGCGAGGAAACGGCTGGCCATGACGGCTCCGGGGTTGCCCCGGGTGTTCTTGGTGCCCTGCCGCCAGGTCACCGGGCGGACCTCGGCGGCGTGCGCGATCGCGAGCTGCCGCAAGGTCGCCGGCGGCCCGGGGCAGGCGGGCTCGGGCGGCTGGCCCAGCCCGCCGTAAGGCCTGGCCTGCGGGACGTCGCCGCCGTCGTAAGCGCTGGTGCCGCCCTTGACCGCGACCGCGTACTGCCAGCCGCGGCCGGACAGCGCCTGGCGGAACAGGGCGTTGCCGCCGTAGCCGGCGTCAGCCGTCACGACCGGGCGGGGACCGCCGGCCGCGGTGACCAGGTCCAGGACGCCCCAGCCGCCGGGCCCGGTCATCTCATCGATCATGTCCAGCGCCAGCCGCCACTTCTCCCGGTGCCGCACCCCGGCGGGGATGCCGGCGTGCTGGCGGCGGCGGGCCGCCCCGGCCGCGGCCACCGGGTCGTCCAGCGCGGCGTCGTCCCAGCTTTCCGGGCAGAACAGCCGCCAGTCCGCCGCGCACGACGCGTGCTCGCCCGCCAGGTGCACGCTGACCGCGACCTGGCAGTTCCCGGTCTTCCCCAAGGTGCCGGAGTACTGCCGGGCCACGCACGGCGACGCGCTGCCGTCCTTGGGGAAGCCGGTGTCGTCCGCCACCAGCGCGTCCACTGGCTGAACAGAAGCGAACCACCGCGCGACGTTCCGCCGCACCGCGGCGTAGTCCCAGGTGGAAGAGGTGATGAACTGCTGCAGCCGCTGATGGTCCACGCCCAGCCGCTCCGCCATCGGCACCATCGACTTGCGCCGCCCGTCCGTCAGAAGCCCCCGCACGTACAGCTCCCCGGCCGCCCGCTGGTCCTTCCGCGCCAGCCCGCCGAGCATCCCCGCGGTGAAATCCAGCAGCTCGGGCCGGACCTCCGCGATCTCATCAAGGGTCACGACCGCATAACACCGCAGAACCCCGCAGTCATACCCGACCTAACAAAGTACTACTAG
>DATGLH010000056.1:0-10120 GCA_035294225.1 Trebonia sp. | reverse complement strand
GAACCGAAGACTGAGCTTCATGACTGAGCACCTACCTCCACACCGCGCTGCCCGCTGGCAGCGCAACCTGCGTTCTGTACAGGCGGGTCGGTGACGGGCACCCGCCCCCGTGGCGCCCGTCCGGCTCGTCTGGCGGTTCTCATGCCGCCGACCGGTGCAGCGCATAGGCGGTTATCTATATTTCACGGTTAAATGTGATATAGGCCACATTTGACCGGTGCCCGCCGTCCGGTTGTCGCGGCCGTGCCCGCGGTGTCGCGCCCAGGTGCCGGCCGTGGCCGGTACGCTCGGCAATTGGCACCGTGGGGATAATGGGTGCCGGAGGGATGGACCATGACAGCGGAGGAGATGGCTGCCGCCGAGGCCGTGCGAACCGCCGCCCGTGCGGCCCGGGCCACCGTGACCAGCCTCGCGGCCGCCCCGGACAGCACGATCGACGCCGCGCTCGGCGCGATGGCGCGGGCCCTGGACGATGCCGCGCCCGCCGTGCTGGCGGCCAACGAGCAGGACATGCGCTCCGCCGCGGAGCAGGGGCTGCCGGACGGCGTGCGCGACCGGCTCCGGCTCGATGCCCAGCGCATGAAGGCGATGGCCGCCCAGCTGGAGATCCTGGCCCGGGTCCCCTCCGAGCCGGCCAGCCGGAAGATCCGCGACCTGCCCGGCGGGCTTGTGCTCACGCAGCGGCAGCGCCCGGTCGGCGTGGTCGGCGCGAACTTCGAGGCGCGGCCCAACGTCGTCGTCGACATCGCCTCGCAGCTCATCAAGTCCCGCAACGCGGGCGTGCTGCGCACCGGAAGCGCCGCCCTGCGGTCGGCGGCCGCGCTCGCGGAGGAGGTGATCGCCCCGGCGCTCGGCAAGGCGGGCCTGGACCCGGCGTCCATCCAGCTCGTCCGGACGCCCGGCCAGGCAGCCGCGTACGCGCTGGTCCGCGAGCCCAGGCTGGTCCCGCTGGTGATCTTGCGGGGCAGCGGCGCGAGCACCCGCGCGCTGGCCGCCGAGGCCGCCGCGCACGGCGTGCGCACCCTGGCCCACGCTGACGGCGGCGGCGTGCTTTACCTGCACTCTTCGGCCGAACGGAAGGTGGCCTCCGCCCTGATCGGCGCCAGCCTCGACCGCCTTGGCGTGTGCAACAGGCTCAACCTGCTGCTCCTCGACCGGCAGCTCTGGGACACCTGGCTGCCGGAGATCACGGCGCAGCTCGGCGGGCTCGGCATCGCCGCCTCGCTGCCGCCGCACGACCACCCGCTCGGCTACGAGTGGGCGCTGGACCCCGAACGCGAGGCGACCGTTACCATCGCGCCGGCCGGCGGCCCGGCGGAGGCGGCCGCGATCGCCAACGACGAGACCTCCGGCCTGGCGGCCGGCATCGTGGCGGCCGACGCGGACGCGGCCGCGGAGTTCCTCGGCGCGTACGCGGGCACCGGTGCCTTCTGGAATGCCACCACCAGGCTGCTCGACGGGTTCAAGCTGCTGGAGGTGCCGGAGACCGGGATCAACATCGACGCGGTTCCCGGGCCGCGCGGCCCGGTGACCTTCAGGGACCTGACGCTCCGCCAGTTCGTCGTGACGCCGCGTTAGCCCCGGGGGGACGGCTCCGGCCGGCGGCTCGCGGCCACGCGCCGGGTCCGGCTCGCCGCGATCTTGATCCGATTCTGCTGCGCGAAGGTGTCATCTGTGTCGATACTCTCCCTGTGGTGGGCGAGGACTTTACGGCCCAATTGGCGGCCGCCCAGGGGGGCAGCGAGGACGCCTTCGCGGTCTTGTGGCGGGACGCCAACCCCGCGTTGCTCCGCTACCTGCGTGTGCTCGCCCCGGAATACGCCGAGGACATCGCGGCCGAGACATGGGTCCACGTCATCAGGGGACTTCCCCGCTTCTCCGGCGACGAGGCCGCATGGCGGGCATGGCTGTTCACCACCGCCCGCCGCCGCCTGCTCGACCAGGCCCGGGCCAGGAGGCGGCATCCCGCCGAACCGCTGGACGAGATCAGCGCCGCGGACGTGCCCAGGGCGGCGGACGCGGAGCAGATCGCCATGGAGAACATCGCGACCGAGGCGGCGGTGGCGCTGCTGTCCCGGCTGCCCGAGCAGCAAGCCGAGGTGATCTTGCTGCGGGTCGTCGCGGGCCTGGACACCGAGGTGGTCGCGGACATGCTCGGGCGCAGCCCTGGCGCGGTCCGGGTGGCGGCGCACCGCGGCCTGAGGAAGCTCGCGGCGCTGCTATCCGGGGCAGGTGTAACGCTTTGACCCGATACGGCGTTCCAGACGATGACATGCCTGACAGCCTGCCTCCTCCGAGCTGGGGTTCCGCGCCGTTCGACGAGCGGGATCTCGATGCGGTGCTGTCCGGCGAGACGGCGGACATAGCCGATGCCCTGCGCCCGGTCGCGGACACCCTCGCCGCGCTGCGCGCCCCCGGGGTGCCCGCCGAGCTCAGCGGCGAGGCGGCGGTCATGGCCGAATTCCGCGCGCTCGGGCGCGGGGACGCCGCCCGCCCCGCCGTCCCGGCGACAACCCTCCAGTTGCCCGTCATCCCCGCGGTCCGTCCGCTTGGGCGCGCGGCACGGCATCGCGGCCGGCGGCGGGCCGCCTCGCGCGCGCGCCGTCAGGCGGTGGCGCTGATAGGCATCGCCGTGACCGTGATCGTGCTGGCCGTGGCGTTCGCGGGCAACAACCTGCTCGGCCCCATGGGGCGCGCGTCCACGGCGTCCCGGTCGTCCGCGCGCCCTGCCGAAGGCGATCCCGCGTCGCCGGGGCTCCAGGCCAGGGGAGCCGTCACCGAGCGCCCCTCCCCGGCGCGTTCGGCGCATGCGACGCCGTCGCGCCCGTCCCCCTCCCCGTCATCGTCCTCGCCCGGTCCTGGCACGATGTGCCGCGCGTACTTCGGTTATCTCGGTCACCGCGAGCCGCCGGGCAGCTGGCCGGCGGAATCCCCCTTGCTCAGGGAGCTCAGCCAGCTGGCGGGCGGCCTCTCCCGCGTGCCCGGGTACTGCGGCCCGTACCTGAGGGACTGGTTCCCGTACGGGGGCCGGGGGAGCTGGCAACGTTACCCTGGCGCGTACCTGGGAACCGGCGACCAGGGGAACCAGCCTCAGGAAAGAGGGCCGGGACAGCCGGGACAGGACGGGCCGGGCCCGGGTTACGACGGCGGCAGGGCGCACTAGGGCCCGCCAGCACGCTCAGCCGGGGTGTTCGGTCAGCGCGTCGACGATCGACGCGCACGCCTGCTCGAACGCCGCGCGCTGGTCCCCGGTCAGCCGGTCGAAGATCAGCCGGCGGACGGTCCCGGCGTGCCCGGGGGCGGCGGAGGCGATCGCCTCGGCCCCGGCGTCCGTGAGCACGGCGAAGGCGCCCCTGCCGTCGGCCTCGCACCCTTCGCGGGCGATGAGCCCGCGGCGCTCCATGCGGGTGAGCTGATGAGACAGGCGGCTTTGCTCCCAGTTCAGCGCCTCGCAGATCTGGAACGGGCGCAGCCGCCGCTCCGGTGCCTCGCTGAGCGACACGAGCACCTCGTACTCCGGCAGGGTGAGCCCCGAGTCCTGTTGCAGCTGC
Source organism: Trebonia sp. (assembly GCA_035294225.1). GTDB lineage: Bacteria > Actinomycetota > Actinomycetes > Streptosporangiales > Streptosporangiaceae > Trebonia. The sequence goes on along the minus strand of DATGLH010000056.1, from coordinate 6,569 downwards.
CGGTTGAGGTGGGCGGGCAGCAGTGAACTCATCCGCAGGTAGGTGCGCCAGGCCCGCTGTTCCTCCGCGGTGAGCCACGTGCCGGTCATAGTTCCAGCATAACGCCGGAATAAATGACATATCATGAGTGTTATGAAAAACTCCTCTATCGCAAGCCTCTGAGCTGCGACGATGTGGCTGGAAACCTGAGTTTTGCATAAGCCTCCATATATGTTTCACGCGCTCCCGGGTGAACGTGGAGCGATTTGCCGGCTAATGCTGGGAGCAGGCGTCCGTGCGCGAACTCTCATGCCGGTTTCGGGTGAATTGCCGTGATCTCAACCCGGTTCATCATGATCGTGAAAGGTTTTTGCCGTATAGCCGATTTTTCTTCCTCCATGAAGGTTTTTTCTGTGCCGTAGCGTCGGCTGCGGTCGCGGCCCGTCTCAGGCAGGTCTCATGCTGATCACACGCACCAGGAGCCGCTGGGAAGACGCCGGCGTTCGAGCGCGCGGCGGATGGGCGTGGAACACGCACACCGGGCCGTCAGCCTCCGCCGCGCGGCGGCTGACGGCCAGCCGCCGGGCGGCGCGGCGGGATCGGGGACACCGGGTAGTGCCGGGAGCCCGACCACAGGGCCGGCGCCGCGTCCACGGCCTCGGCGATCCAGTAGGCCGTGCGCTCGTAGTTGACCCGCCAGCCCACGAACTCGGGCCAGGCGTCGGCCGGATCGCGGGAGATCGGGAAGCCTACCTCGCGCAGCCGGTGCACCGCGTCGAGGAACTCCTCATAGGTCAGGGTGATCCCCGCGCTCGGGTCGGCCTCCTCCGGCACCTCCAGGCCCATCGCCCGGGCGATGCGGCGGAAGCACTGGAAGCCGCCGCGCAGGCACAGCCGCGCGGGCACGTCCGGCGCGCGATCGGGCGCGAGCGTGAGGATGAGCGCCGCCGAGTCCAGCACCGCGAGCAGCGAGGTCACCCAGGAGGACAGGCCACCCGGAGACCGGAACCGGACCAGCGGCAGGTATGTCGTGTGGCTTTCGGCGACGTCCGCGGCCCATCGCTCCCACCGCTCATACAAGTCGGGCAGCGTGTCAAGCGTCGAGACGCCCGTGCCGAGCGCGTAATGAGTGCGCGCGAGGAGTTCCGGTCCCCAGGAGGGAACACCCGAGCGCGCGTTGAGCAGCGCCACCTCGGTCTCGCGCCGGTTGAAGGCGGCATAGAGCGTCGGCAGGTAACCGACCTGCAACGCCACCACGGTCAGGCCGGTGGCCGCGGCGAGGAAAACCAGCGCGGCCGGCGCCGCCCCCGGCGGCTCGGAGAAGCCGAGGGTGAAGATTGACGAGCCGGCGTTGGTGAAGGCGGCCGGGAGGCCGCGGCTGGCGAACGGCCACAGCATGAGCGAGAAGCCGGCGAAGGCGATGGCGAGCCAGGTGACAAGCTGGGTCAGCAGGATCGCCGCCGCCTGGGTGGCGAGGATCCGGTCCCGCGTGCCGTACTCGTCGATCGCTCCCGTCACGAGCCGGTACGCGGCGATGACCACCCGGTCCACCCAGCGGGTCAGCCAGGAGCCGACCGCCCTGGGCACGATCAGCGTTCCGATCACGCTGCTCCATCCGGTGATGATGAGCAGCGCGCCGCAGGCCGCCGCCACCCACCGGGCGGCGAGCGGGACGGCCATGTCTTTCTCCTGGCGGGGTCTTTCTCCTGGCGGGCGGGCTACGGGCAGTCCTGGTGAGTCGGCTTGTACCCGGCCGGCGGGGTAGTGATCAGATAGCCGCCGCCCTGCGGCCGCAGGTAGAGAGTGATCGTCCACGCCGTACACGGGCTGTTGTCGATGCTATCGGCGGGGTTCTGGTGGCTGATGAACGACACCATCGCGGCGAGTGCCCCGCCACCGGTCCCGGTAATGCCGGCGAGGGTTTCCGCCGAGTCGCGCGTCGTCGCGTAGCCGGCTGAGAAGCTCGACGGCGGGTTCTGCTGCCGCATGCGCGCGTCGAGCAGGCTGCTGTATGTCGCGTAGTCGTGGTCGTTTATCGCGGTGAAGTAACGTTCGAGCAGCGCCTGAACGCGCGGCGCGGCCGGGTTGCCCGCGGCGGCGGGCGCGACGGCCACGGTGCCGGCGGCCGTCGCCGCCGGTGTCGCGCTTGCCGGGGCGGAGGCCGGTGTCGCGCTTGCCGGGGCGGAGGAGGGGGCAGCTGCCGCGCTGCCCGGCAGGGCGGGCGGCTGCCCGGCGCTTTTGTGCGCGATCAGCGCGGAGACCAGGGCGAAGGCGCCGCCGCCGACGGCGAGCACCGCCACGACCACCAGCGCGACACCGATCCCCGCCCGGCCGCGGCGCGGGGCTGGCGGCCGCGGGCCGGGTGCCGCCGCGTCCGGGACATCGGCGAATCGCGTCCCGCAAGCCGCGCAGGAGGGCGCGGTCTCGGTGCGCGGTCGACCGCACGTCATGCATAGGTTCATGCCCGCCCGTCTCTTTCCGGTAGCAGATAGCCGCAGCGCCGATCGTACGGCCCACGCCGCGGGCCGGGGAGATCTTCGCTCCGGATGCCCCTGAGGATAAGTTCGGCGGCGGACACGGAAAGCCCTGGGGAGCCGTTGCGCTCGCCGCCGAGGCCGCGGCTCCCGCGCCGTGGTTGATCGTGGCCGGCGGCGCCATGTTCAGCGCCACCCGGCTCATCTTCTGCCTCTCCGCCTAGGGCTGGCGCCGGGCGCCGTGTACTGGCTGGCGCTGCGCCCCGGCCTGGTTCAGCGGGCGCGCCCCGGCACGGCTCAGCGGGCGCGCCCCGGCACGGCTCAGCGAGCGCGGGAGGAGCGGGTGACGAACAGGATGGCCGCGACGAGGACCGCGACCCAGAACCACGGGACGAAGACCGCGGCGACGGTGTGGCCCAGGGCGATCGCGAGGGCGATGATCAAGGCCACCATCAGGATCGGGCGGGCGGGCCCGCGGCGGCGCGCCCGGTAGGGGAGCGGCCCGCCGGGGCCGCCGCCCGGCCCTGAGGCCCCCGCAGGCTCAGGGTCGGGGAGGTCGTCGAACAGGCCCTCAAGGTCGCCGCGGGTCTTCGCCGCCATGGCGCGGTTGACCCGCTCGTCGAACTCGGCCTGGTCGAGCCGCCCGTCGCTGTAGTGCGCCGCGAGACGTTCGGTGACCGCGTTGCGCTCGGCGTCGGAGACGCGGATGTGCTGGTCGGAGTAGCGGATGCGGCGCGTCCACTGCTGGCTGGATGTGGGTGACATAGCGGATCTCCTACCGGGAACCGTGCTGAAAGGAATCGAGCAGCGAGCTGGCGACGGACTCGTCGGCGCCCTCTTCCGGGATGAGCAGCAGGCAGGCCAGGTAGACCGGGATGCCCGCGCCGCCGAGGAGGGTGAACACGACGAAGGCGACGCGGATGATCGTGACGTCTACGGCGAGGTAGTCGGCGAGGCCGGCGGCGACCCCGGCGAGCATGCGCCCGCGGTAGGCGCGGCGGAGCGGCGGGCGGCCGGTCTCAGGGGCCGGCTGCGTCCTGGCGGTGTCAGTGAAGGTGTCCATGGCTCAAGCGTGCGTCCTCGCGGCGCGCGAAGGCATGGGGAACCGCCCTGGTCCGACCCTGATCGGAGGCGCCCGTGCCCAGCGCCGGTCAGGGTGCCGGTCAGGGAAAGCCCCGATGGCAGTTACAGGGTCCGGCGGGTAATGATGGTTATGTGCAGGAACCGAGCGAACCGACATGGCCGCCGTTCCGCTTCCATGGCGGGGCTGGTCGGCGCGACTGGCGCGCCGACCGCGACTGGCAGACCCGCCCCGACTGGCAGACCCGCCCCGACTGGCCCGGCCGGACTCGCCGGTGGCGGCACCGCGGCAACGGCGAGCCGCTGCGCCGCGACCCGGAGGATCGGCTCGCGGGCGGGGTCGCGGCCGGCATCGCCGCCTGGCGAGGCTTCAGCCCGACGACGGTGCGCATCGCCTTCGTGGTCGCGGCGCTGATCTCCCAGGGCTGGGTGGTCCCGATCTACCTCGGTGGCTGGCTGCTCATCCCGGCCAAAGACACGGAGGCCAGCATCGGCAGCAGGGCCCGGCACGATTCCCGCGGCATCGCGCTGGCCGTCGGCCTGGCCTCGCTGCTGTGCGTGGTATTGGGCCTGGCCAGCGTGCTTAACCCCTGGCTGATCAACACCTACGGCTGGCAGCAGGTCATCAGCGTGGCCTTCCTGGCGCTCGTCTGGCGGAACGCGCCGGACAGCGAGCAGGCCGCGATGCGGCGCCTGGTCGAGCCGCTGGAAAGCCTGGGGCCGGGCGGGACCAGGGCGAGCCGCGGCACTGTGATCCGGCTGTCCGGAGCCCTCGTGCTGCTCGGCGCGGGCGTGATCTGGCTGCTGACTTCGCATGAGAGCATCGCCCTGCTCCGTCCGTTGGCCGGCCTGATCCTGGTGGCCGCGGGCATCGTGCTCCTGCTCGGCCCGTGGTGGCTGCGCATTGCCCGGGACCTGGTGCTGGAACGCCAGGCCAGAGCCAGGGCCGAAGAACGAGCCGACATCTCCGCCCGCGTGCACGACTCGGTGCTGCAGACGCTCGCGCTCATCCAGCGGCGCGCCGGCGACCCGCAGCAGGTCGTCCAGCTCGCCCGCGCGCAGGAGCGCGAGCTGCGCTCCTGGCTGTTCGAGGGGCGCACCCTCGGAGACGGGGACGCCACCACGTTCGCTGAGGGCATCAGGCAGATCCAGCGGGACGTCGAGGCCAGGCACGGGGTTCCTGTCGAGATCGTCACTGTCGGCGACTGCCCGCTCGACAACGACCTGAACGCGCTGCTCGCGGCGGCCCGCGAGGCGACCGTCAACGCCGCGAAGTGGTCGGGTGCCAGCGTGATCTCGCTGTTCGCCGAGGTCGAGCCAGAGCAGGTGGAGGCGGCGGTCAGGGACCGCGGCAAGGGCTTCGACCCCGATGCCGTGCCCGGCGATCGCAAGGGCCTGGCGGAGTCCATCCACGGCCGGATGACCCGCCACGGTGGCTCCGTCGCGGTGCACTCCGCCCTGGGCGAAGGTACGAAGGTGACGTTGACGATGCCCCGGACCGCCGCGCCCGCCGCCCCCGCCGGGGCCGCGGGAGGGAACCGCCGATGAGCGCCACAGCCGGGGCGCCGCCGCGCGTGGTCCTGGTCGATGACCACGGGCTGTTCCGCTCGGGGGTCCGCGCCGAGCTCGGCCGCCAGGTAGAGGTGGTGGGCGAGGCTGATGACGTGGCCCCGGCGATCGAGGTGATCGGCCGGCTCGTCCCCGATGTCGTCCTGCTCGACGTGCACTTGCCAGGCGGCGGCGGCCAGGCCGTCATCGCCGCGGTCAAGAGGGACCACCCCGAGGTGCGGTTCCTCGCGCTGTCGGCGTCGGACGCGCCGGAGGACGTGATCGCGGTGATCCGGGCGGGCGCCCGCGGGTACGTGACGAAGACGATCAGCACGGCCGACCTGGCGGACGCGATCCGGCGGGTCGCGGACGGCGACGCGGTGTTCTCCCACCGGCTGGCCGGTTTCGTGCTCGACGCGTTCGCCGCCGCGCCGTCGCCGGAGGACGTCAAACCGTCCTTCGACCCCGAGCTTGACCAGCTGACCAGCCGCGAGCGCGAGGTTCTCCGGCTGATCGCCCAGGGGTACACGTACAAGGAGATCGCGCGCGAGCTCTTCATCTCCGTCAAGACGGTGGAGAGCCACGTGTCGTCGGTGCTGCGGAAGCTACAGCTCTCCTCCCGGCACCAGCTCACCCGCTGGGCCGCGGAACGCAGGCTGACCTGACGGCCGTCCGGCCGCGCCATGGTGCTGTCGGTGGCCCGCGTCGGCGTAGTCCGCAGACCGTTACGGCCCCGCCGCGTTCCAGTCGCCGCCGTGGGGAAAATCCTTCCCAGGAGCAGTCGGCGGCAGTGGGGCCGCCGGATCCGGGGAGGCGACAATGCCGCTCGTGCAGGCCAACGGCATCGACATCTACTACGAGGTCCAAGGCGAGGGAGAGTCGCTCGTCCTCATCCCGTACCTGGCGGCCGACCAGGCGTGCTACGCGTTCCAGGTGGCCGACTACGCCAGGCACTTCACGTGCTTCACCGTCGACCTGCGCGGCGCCGGCCTGTCGGGCAAGCCGGAAGGCACCTACACCACCGAACTGTTCGCCGACGACATCGCGGAGTTCATGCGGGCGGCGGGGATCCCGGGCGCGCACATCGCCGGCCTCTCGCTCGGCGCCGCGACCGGGATGTGGCTCGCGGCCAAGTACCCGTCCCTGGTGAAGTCCCTGTCGCTGCACAGCGGGTGGACCGCGACCGACCCCTACCTCCGGGTCGTCGTCGAGGGCTGGCGGACGATGGCCAGGGCGCTGGACAGCGTCACCGACATGGTCATCCAGGGCATCTTCCCGTGGTGCTTCACCCCCGAGCTGTACGCCGCCAAACCGGACTACATCGACTCGCTCGCCGACTTCGTGCGGGGCAGGCCGATGCCGCCGGTGGAGGCGTTCCTGCGCCAGTCGGACGCCGTGCTCGCGCACGACGCGACGGGGGTGCTTGGCCGTATCCAGGCGCCGGCGCAGATCACGTTCGGCCGGCACGACGCGGTGACCTCGACCCGG
>DATGLH010000055.1:0-13711 GCA_035294225.1 Trebonia sp. | reverse complement strand
ACAGGCGGGTGAACGTCACATTCGCCCGGGGTGAGGCGGCCTGGTCGAAGAGCGAGTGGTGGCGGCGGACCGATTGCAGCAGGCCGATGGCGATCATGTCGGCGAAGATGGCCGAGCCGCCGTAGGAGACGAACGGGAGCGGCAGCCCGGTGATCGGCATGATGCCGATCGTCATGCCGACGTTGACGAAGGACTGGAACAGGAACCAGATGGCCACGCCGGACGCCACCAGCATGCCGAACATGTCGTCGGCCATCGCGGCGGCCCTGATGGCCCGGAAGACCACGACGCCGAGCAGGAAGACGATCACCGCGCAGCCGACGAAGCCGAGTTCCTCCCCCGCGACCGTGAAGATGAAGTCGGTCTGCACCGACGGGACGAAGTTCCCGCCGGTGAACGTGCCGTGGAACAGCCCCTGGCCGTACAGGCCGCCGGAGCCGATGGCGATCTTGGCCTGGAACCCGTTGTAGCCGGCGCCGGTCAGGTCGCTCTGCGGGTGCAGGAACGCGGTGAGCCGGGTCAGCTGGTACCCCTTCAGCAGGTGCAGCCGCGTCACGCCGTAGACGGCCGCCGCGGCGGCCACGGCCATGCCGCCAACCCAGTACAGCCGGATGCCGGAGATCACGATCATGCCGACCAGGGTCACGACGAGCACCAGCATCACGCCGAGCGCGGGCTCGCGCTCCACCAGCAGGATCAGCGGCGCCGCCGCGAGCACGGCGAGCCCGACGTCCTTCAGCCCCGGCCGCCCGGACTCGAGCTGGCGCCGGGACAGCAGCCACGCCGCGGACAGGACCAGCCCCAGCTTGGCGAACTCCGACGGCTCGATCTGGAACCCGCCGGGCAGCGCGATCCAGGCCTTCGCCCCGTTCACGCTCTGCCCGGCCGGGGAGAGCACCGCCAGCAGCAACAGCAGGGCGGCCGCGTAGATCGCGGGCGTCCAGCGCCGGTACCAGCGGTAGTCGATGCTCGCGGTGATGAACATCAAGATGACGCCGCCGACGGCCCACATGACCGTCTTCTTCAGGTAGGTGTGCGGGTCCAGGCCGGCTGCCCGCAGCGACGGCTCGGTCGCCGCCCACACCAGCATGGTGCCGATCGCGGTCAGCCCGCAGGTGGCACCGATCAGCAGCCAGTCCCAGGAGCGGGCGATCCCGCCCTTGGCGAACGCGCGGGCAAGCAGCGACCGCCGCTTGGGCAGGAACGTGCCGGGACGCGGCCCCTCCCAGGGGCGCGAGGGGATCCCGAGGCTGCTCATGGCGCCTCCTTCGGCAGCGCCGCGGGCAGGGCACCGCCCGGCAGCGCCGCCTTCTTGCCCTCAAGGCCGTAGATACCGTCCCAGATCTGCCGCACGGCCGGTGCCGCGGCGTCCGCGCCGTAACCCGAATCCGGCAGCATGACGACGACCACGTACTTGGGGTCCTGGCACGGGGCGAAGGAGGCGAACACCGAGGTCGCGTTCTTCCCCATGATCTGGGCGGTGCCCGTCTTGCCCGCCACGCACACCTTGTTCAGCGGGAAGCCGCCGAACGCGCCCGCCGCGGTGCCCTGGGTGACCACCCCGGCCAGGGCGTTGCGGATGTACGCCAGCGTGGAGGACGACACCGGCAGGTGGCGGATCACCGGCGGGTTGATCCGCTGCACCACCTTGCCGCCGGGCGAGATCAGCGCCTCGCCGACCCGCGGGCTGTACAGCGTGCCGCCGTTGGCGAGCGCCACGTAGGCGTTGGCCAGCTGCAATGGGGTGACCAGGTCGTAGCCCTGGCCGATCGCGGCGATCGCCGCCTGGCCCGGGTACCACACGTACCCGGTCTGGCAGTTGTCGTACTCGATCTGCTGGATCTCGGTCCCGTTGGCCTTCCCGTTCTTGCACCAGTTCTGGCCCGCGTGCGCGTTGTCCTTCCACATGTTGTACAGCCACTGCCTGGTCGGGACCGTGCCCGGCGCCTCCTCGGGCAGGTCGATGCCCGTGTAGTTGCCGAACCCCCAGGCGAGATCCATCTTCTGCATCTTCTGGGTGGGCGCGTGCGGGTTCGCCTGGAAGTCGGCCTTGTTGTCGTCGCGCTGCCACATCTGGTACGCGATGTCGTAGTAGACGCTGTCACAGGACTGGATCAGCGCCTCCTGGAACGTCATGTTGCCGAGGTTCGGGTTGCCGTCGTTGATGAAGGTGTGGCCGTCGATGTTCACCGAGGCGGGGCAGTTGTACAGGCCGTTGAGGCTGTACCCGTCGGCGACGGCCGCCGCGGTGGAGGCGACCTTGTACGTCGAGCCTGGCGGGTACTGTCCCAGGGTGGCCCAGTTCACGACCGGCTCGCCGGACGCCGTGCCGAACAGGTAGTTGAACTCCTGCTGCGAGATCCCGCTGGTCCACACGTTAGGGTTGTAATCCGGGTAGCTGGCCATCGCGACGATCCGGCCGGTGGTGGTCTCCACGACCGCGGCGCCCTGGTTCACGCTGTTGCCCTGCGCCCGCGCCCTGGCGATCGCGCCGTCGAGCGCTTGCTGCGCGACCGCCTGCACCTTCGCGTTCAGGCTGGTCACCAGCGTGTCGCCGTTGACGGGCGCGGTCCCGCCGACGGTCCCGGTCACGTCGCCCGCCGCGTTCACCGAGACGACCCGGGTGCCCGGCTTGCCGGCCAGCGCCGCGTTGTACTCCGCCTCGAGGCCGGCCTGGCCGACCAGGTCGTCAGCGGCGAACCCGGTCACGGGGAGGTGTTCTTTGGCCATTTCCTGCTGGGTGATCGGCTGGAGATAGCCGAGCACCTGCGCGGGGTTGGCGCCGTCCGGCATCGGGTACTGCACGACCGGCTGGACCTGCGCCGTGACGCCGGGGAACTGCTTCGGCTCCTCCATGATCTGTAGCGCGGTCTGCGCGCTGACCCCCTGGTCCACGGGGATCGGCTGGTAGGGCGAGCCGGGCCAGCAGGGCGCCGGGACGCCCTTCGTGCACAGCCGGACCTTCTCCGACAGCAGCTTGTAGGACATGCCCAGCATCGGCGCCAGCCGGCGCAGCACGCTCTGCCCGTCGTCGCTGGTGGTCTGCGACAGCTGCATCATGTTCACCGACACCACGAGCGACGTGGCGTTGCGCACCAGCGGCCGGCCTTCGTCGTCGAGGATCTGGCCGCGTACCGCGGGCACCACGATCTGGCGTGTCTGGTTCGCGACCGCGAGCTGCTTGTACTGGGTGGTGTCCATCACTTGCAGGTACCACAGCCGGCCGCCGAGCGCGGCCAGCATCGCGACCACGAGCAGGTACAGCACGGCAAGCCGCCGGCGCGACGCCGGGATCATCTGCGACCTCCCACCAACTGCGACAGCAGCAGCCGCGGGCTGCGCCACGGTCTCCTGCCGCGCCGCAGCCACCTGCCGCTGGGCCCCCTGGTGTACCAGTTGCCCTTCGGCGGCCTGGCCGGGCGCAGCCAGCCCCTGCGGGGCGACGCGCGGCGCGGCGCCGGCGCCGGCCTGGCCGGGCGCAGCCAGCCCCTGGAGGGCGACTTCGGCCGCCAGGAGCTGGCCGCGGACGCGGTCCGGGCAGGGCGCAGCCAGCCCTTGCCCGGCGACGTGCGGGGCGGGGCGCTGGCCGCCATGAGCCGATCGGCGCGCAGCCAGCCCTTAGGAGGCGACGTGCGCCGGGGCGCGGCGACCGCGGCCGGGCGGGGCGGCTGCGCGCGCAGCCAGCCCCTGCCGGGGGACGTGCGCCGGGGCGCCGTGGCGGCGGCCGGGCGGGGCGGCTGCGCGCGGAGCCAGCCCCTGCCGGGCGACGTGCGCCGGGGCGCGGCGACCGCGGCCGCTGTCCTGCTTCCGCGCAGCCAGCCCCTGCCGGGGGACCGCCCCGGCGGGAGCGCGGAGGCGCCATCGAGGGGGTTGCCGCGGCCGCTGCCGGCGAAGTTCAGCTTTACCGCGCGGCCGCCGGGGAGAGCGGGCTGGGCGAGGGAGGATGCCGCGTGCGTTCGGGATAGCGCGGGAGAGCGGACGCCGGAGAGCCGCAGCTTCGGCTCCGCGCGGGCGGGAGGCCGGACCGGAGGCGGCGTGCTGCCGGCGAGCCGCAGCCTGGGCGCGGCGCCGGCCGACGCCAGCCGGAACGCGGCGGCCACGCCGTACGCCTGGGCGAACTCCGGGCGCGGCGCGCGCTCCGGGGCCGGGCGGCGGACCGCGGCCGACACGAGCCAGAGCACGAACGCGCAGAGCAGCACGTCGTAGACGACCGCGCCGGGCAGCACGTGCCTGATCGCCTGGCCGGTCACGCTCGGGTCGCTGACCATCCGGCCCAGCGCCGCCTTGCCCGCCTCGCCGACCGCCGCTCCGACCGCCATCACGGTCAGCGCGGTCGCCGCCGGGCGCTCGCCCGTGGTCTCCTCCACGGCGGTCATGATCCGGCCGCAGGCGTATCCGACGAGGCAGAAGATCAGCGCGTACTCCCCCGCCAGGTGGCCGCCGGGCGGCGCGATGTCGAGCGCCAGGCCGCCCGCGAAGCCGGCCAGCGTGCCGGCCATCGGACCGCTGGTGACGGCGAGCGCTGTCACCACGAGGAGCACCAGGTCGGGCGCGCCGCCGCCGGGCAGCGGCGCCCGGTTGATCACGACGAGCTGGCCGACCACCGCGAGGACGAGGAACAGCGGCGCGGCGGCAACCCGGATGACCTTCCTGACCGGCGTCATCGGCTGATCACCACACCGACCACGCCGAGCCCGGTGAAGTCGGCGAACGGCTTGACCAGGGCGGTCTGCGTCAGCGAGCCCGGCTGGCTGGTCACGGTGAGCACCTGGCCGACCGGCACGCCGGGCACGTACGGGCGGCCGCCGACCGACCCGAACGTGACCAGCTCCTCCCCCGGGCGGAGCACCGCGGTCGAGGAGAAGAGCCTGAGCTGCAAGTCGTCCGAGCCCGCCATCGTCTGGCCGGTGCCGGTGAGCGCGCCTATCTGGCCGGTGTCGGCCGTGCGGACGCCGACCGTGGCCGCGGCGTCGGTGGCGAGCTGCACGGTCGCCGTGGTGGCGGTGGCGGCGGTGACGGTGCCGACCAGGCCGTCGCCGTTGAGCACGGTCTCGTTCGGCGCGATGCCGTCACGGGTGCCCGCGTTGATCGTCACGGTGTCGGCGTAGTCGCCGCCGGCCGCGATCACGCTCGCGGTGACGACCCGGTAGCCGTCCTTGCCGGACAGCCGCAGCAGCTTGCCGAGCTGCGCCTCGTCGGCCTTGCTCACCTGGCTTTGCGCGAGCTCGGCCCTGAGCTGGTCGTTCTGCCGCTGCAACGCGGCGATCTCCGCGCTGTCGTTGCTGCCGACCGCGTGGAAGAACCCGATGAAGGGGCTGGCCACGTCGCCGGCCACCCGCTCCACCGGGCCGAAGACATCCGCGCCGAGGGTGTGCGCCGGCGAGCTGCCCCCGTCCCGGAAGTCGAGCGTGATCAGCGCGACAGCCACGAGCAGCAGGATGATCAGGATCGGACGCGTCCGTCTCGCATCACGCACTGCGCAACTCCCGTCCCTTGCGCTCCCAGCTTGTCCAGGCTAGCCGTTGCCGCCTGCGGCCCGCCGCCCCATGGCCGCTGACCGCTGGCCTGCCGGCGGCCTACCGGCGGTGATCGGGCAGCAGGACCTGGTGCAGCGTGTCGAAGTCCTCCACGCACTTGCCGGTGCCGAGCACCACGGACTCGAGCGGGCTGTCCGCGATGTGCACCGGCATGCCGGTTTCCTCGCGGATCCGCTGGTCGAGGCCTCTCAGCAGGGCCCCGCCGCCGGTCAGCGCGATACCGCGGTCCATCACGTCGCCGGCCAGCTCCGGCGGGCACTTGTCCAGCGTCGTCTTCACCGCATCGACGATCAGGTTGAGCGGTTCCTCGATCGCCCGCCTGACCTCGGCGGCGGAGATCACCACCGTCTTCGGGAGCCCGCTGACCAGGTCCCGGCCGCGGATCTCGGCATGCGGCTCGTCGGCGGCGGGGAACGCCGAGCCGAGCGCCACCTTGATCTCCTCCGCCGTCCGCTCGCCGAGCATCAGCGAGTACTCCTTCTTGCCGAAGGTGATGATCGCCTGGTCGAGTTCGTCGCCGCCGATCCGGATGGACTGGGAGGTCACGATGCCGCCGAGAGAGATCACCGCCACCTCGGTGGTGCCGCCCCCGATGTCGACCACCATGTTCCCGGTCGGCTCGTTGACCGGCAGCCCGGCGCCGATCGCCGCGGCCATCGGCTCCTCGATGATGTACACCTTCCGCGCGCCAGCCTGGTGGCCCGCTTCCTTGACCGCGCTCTGCTCAACGCCGGTGATGCCGCTCGGCACGGCGATGACGATGCGGGGCTTGGCCATGCGGGTCCTTCTGTGGACCTTCTGGATGAAGTACCGGAGCATGCGCTCGGTGACGTCGAAGTCCGCGATCACGCCGTCCTTGAGCGGCCGCACCGCCACAATGTTGCCTGGCGTACGGCCGATCATGCGTTTGGCCTCGACTCCCACCGCCACGATCTGACCGTTGTGGGTATTGAGCGCCACCACGGACGGTTCGTTGAGCACGATTCCCCGACCGCGCACGTACACCAGCGTGTTGGCTGTACCCAGGTCGACCGCCATGTCGCGGCCGAGGAACGTCAGCGCGTTGCTCATGGGGAGCGGGCGTCCTTCCGATAGAGCCGATCCGAGCGCGGGAACGCTGGGACAATTCTTCGTAAATTCTGAGCCAGGCCGGCGCGCGCTCTGCTGCGCAAGCGGTCAGCTCGCCGCCGCACTCGCACTCGTACCCGCCGCACGTGCGCACGCAATTCCAGCCCGCGGCTTTCCGATTGCTGCGCCGTGCTTCCGGCACGCGGCGAGTTCGGGCGGGCTTGCCATTGCGTGGGCTTTGCCCGCTTTCGCACCCGTCCCGCGCCCGGCCTAGTACTCTCTTACCTTGTCTGACGCGCCAGCGGCTAAACGAGTTCCGGGAAGAAGATCTTAATTTCCCGCTCGGCCGACTCAGGCGAGTCCGAGCCGTGCACCATGTTCTCCCCGACCTCGAGGGCGTAGTCCCCGCGAATCGTGCCCGGCAGCGCCCGCACCGGATCAGTGGCCCCGGCCAGCGCCCGGAACGCCTCGATGGCTCGCTCTCCCTCGGCCACAAGCGCCACCGACGGACCAGAGGTGATGAAGTCGACGACCGCGCCGAAGAACGGCTTTCCCGCGTGCTCGGCGTAGTGCGCCTCGGCGGTCTCACGGTCGATTGTGCGCAGATCCATCGCAATCACCCGAAGTCCCTTGCGTTCAATTCGGGAAATTACGTCACCGATCAGGTTACGCCGGACCGCATCGGGCTTGACCAGGATAAGGGTGCGCTCAGGCACTGCTGCTCCCTTGCATTGTTTACGCAGGCGTGATATCGCGCGGGCGGGGCACGCCGGACCGTCGTGTCTCGCATGCCGCTGCCGCGCCGGGGACTTGCTACTGCGCTAGAGCTTACCCATCGGCCGGCGGCCCTTGGCCGCGGCCTCCGCGTCCGTTACCTTCCCCGGGGGCCTGCCGGACCTCGCGGGCCCGCCGTCGCCGGGACCTGCCGTCGCCGGGACCTGCCGGACCCCGGGGGCCTACCCGGCGCGCCCGGCCGGCGCGGCACGGTCCTCCCGAACCCGCTCGCGGCGGGCGGCATCTAGGTCGCCGTCGCCGGGTTCCCGGCCGCGGGGTTCCCGGCCGGGGACACAGGCTTCGGGCTGGGAGGGTTCCCCTGTTCCGGGCTGGGAGGGGTCCCCGTAAAAGTGCCCGTGGAAGGGATCGTGGCGGTCGAGCTGGTGGCGCGGGGCGTCGTGGCGCCGGAGTTCGTGCCACAGGGAAAGTTCGCGCCGGCCGGCCTCGTGGCGCGCGGCCTCGCGCCGGCTGGCCTCGCGCCGGCTGAGCTCGCGCCGGGGCCGGCGGAGCCGGCAGAGCCGGCGGAGCCGGCGGGCCGCCAGCCGCATGCGGCTGGCGGCGGCTGACCGTCGCGCGGTCCACTGAGCGGCGGAGAGCCATGGGACGGCGAACCGCGGGGGCACGGGTAGCCGCAGGGCACAGGCCAGCCGCCAGGCATCGGAGAGCCGCGAGGGAACGGCCAGCCGCCGGGCAACGGCCAGCCGCGTGCCCGCGGGCAGGCGGCTGGCGGCCCTGCCGTCGCCGCGAGGCCGCAGCGCGACGACGGCGGTAACGATGCCAGCTGGTACCGGGGACTTCGGGACCGCGGGCATCCCCTCCGGGGCGGTCTGCCGCAGCGCGCCGGCGGCCGGGGCCGGCGGCGGCGCGGCGGCCGCGTCCGGAGGAGGAGGCGCGTCGGATACCGGGAGCATGTCAAGCACGGTGTCGGCGAGCGCGACCGGGGCGGATGCCGCTCGCGGGTCTTTGCGGTTCCCGGGCCACGGCAGGGCCGGCGCCGACGGCAGGGCCGGCGCCGACGGCGGGACCGGTGTCGCTGGCTCAGCAGCCTGCATGCTCTCAGTCACTTCGCGCTCACCTCATGTAATCCCTTGAGACGGTGATGAGCCTAACGCGAGTGATGCCGCGCGCGCGGCCAGTTTCAATAGACGGTCGCCTATGGCAGGAGATTTACCGGTTTGCCGTCATTCGCGGTACCGCCGGCCGGTTCCTCCCAGGGCACACGGGAGTCAGGCGGGGGCGTCGCGCTTGGCGGCTTCGACCTTGCGGGCCAGCCAGATGCCGGTGACCCAGAGGGCCGTGAAGATAACGCCGAGGACGTACATCGCGGGCAGGACGGCCCCGGCCGCGATGACCAGGACTTGCAGCGCGGAGCCGGCGTAGAGCACCCAGCCCATCCGCGGCCGCCCGACCAGGCCGGCGAGCACGATGGCCACGAATGCGATCGCGCCGCCGACGGCGCCCGCCGTCCCGCCGCTCACGTGCTCAAGCACCTTCGCGGGCACGATGGCCAGCAGGACGACGACGGCCTCCATGACCAGGACGGTGCCGCACAGCCGTCTCATGACAGGTCCCCGACCGTGAACGGGTGCCTGGCCGGCGTGCCGGGGTCCGGCGGCGCGGCGTCGGCCGGGCGCCCCGGGGCGAGCAGCCGCCGCGCGTCGCCCGCGGTCACCACCGAGCCGGTGATGAGCACGGCCGCGGCACCTGGCACGGCGTCGCCGCCCGCGGGCTCGTCCGCCAGGGTCACCGCCGCCTCGATCGCGTCGTCCAGGCGGTCACGGACCAGCACACGGTCCTCACCGAACACCTCCTGCGCGACGGCCGCCAGCGCCTGCGCCGGCATCGACCGCGGTGAGGAGTTCGCCGTCACGACGATGGCGCTGAGCACCGGCTCGAGCTCGGCGAGCACGCCCGTCACGTCCTTGTCCTCGCTGACCGCGAAGACGCCGATCACCCGCGAGAAGCCGAACGATTCGGTAAGCGCCTCCACGGTCGCCGCCATCCCGGCCGGGTTGTGCGCGGCATCGGCGAGCACCGTGGGGCTGCGCCGCAGCACCTCCAGCCGGCCTGGCGAGCTGACCTTGGCGAACCCGGCGCGCACCAGGTCCGGGTCGAGTCCCGCGGAGCTGAGGCCCGGGCCGAGCGTCAGCTCTGAGCGGCCGTCGTCCACGGCGACCGACTCGGAAACGCCGGCAAACGCCTCGACGGCCGCCAGCGCGCACGCGGCGTTCCCCGCCTGGTGCGCCCCGAACAGCGGCAGGTACACGTCCGTGTACGTCCCCCGCAGCCCCTTCAGCGCGAGCTGCTGCCCGCCGACCGCCATCTCGCGCGCGAGGACGCCGAACTCGATCCCCTCCCGGGCGACGCTCGCGCCGACCGACGCGGCGCGGGCCAGCAGCACCTCGGCGGCGGCTAGCCGCTGCTGCGCGAGGACGGCGACCGCGCCGGGCTTGATGATGCCGGCCTTCTCTCCCGCGATCGCCTCGATCGTGTCGCCCAGGTAGTTCATGTGGTCCATGGCGACCGGGCCGACGACCGCGACCGCGCCGTCCGCGACGTTCGTCGCGTCCCAGGTGCCGCCCATGCCGACCTCGATCACCGCGACGTCCACCGGCGCGTCCGCGAACGCGGCGAACATCATGCCGGTGAGCACCTCGAAAAACGACAGCGGCGCCGGCTGGCGGCCGTCCACCATCTGGATATAGGGCAGGATCTCGTCGTACAGCTCGACGAAGCGCCCGGCGGCCAGCGGCACCCCGTCCACGCAGATCCGCTCCCGCATGGAGATCAGGTGCGGGCTGGTGAACCGCCCGGTGCGCAGCCCTCGCTCGCGCAGCAGCGCGTCGATCATCCGCGTCATCGACGTCTTGCCGTTGGTCCCGGTGACGTGGATGACCGGAAACGCGCGGTGCGGGTCCCCGAGCAGGCCGACGAGCGCCGCGATCCGGTCCAGCGTCGGGGAGATCTGGTGCTCCGGACGCCGGGCCGCGATCTCGCGCTCTACCTCACGAAGCCGGTCCTCGATGTCCACCCAGCCAGCCTACTGCGAGGCTAGGACAAGGTGGCGAGGCGGCCTTCGAGGCGGGCTATGTCCGCCTCGGCGGCGGCCAGCCGCTGGCGGCTCTTCTCCACCACCTCGGCCGGGGCCCTGCTCGTGAACGACTCGTTGCCCAGCTTCGCGGACATCTGCTGCGCCTCCTTGCGGGCCGCGGCGAGATCCTTCTCCAGACGCCGCCGTTCGGCTTCGACGTCAATGGTCCCGGCGAGGTCGAGCTCGACCGTGACGCCCTCGGCGGCCAGCGCCGCCGAGGGCGCGAAGCCGTCCCCGGGCGGGGTGAGCCGCAGGAGCGCCCGGATGCCGTCCTCGTGCGCGGCCAGCGCCGTGCCCTCGATCCCGGCCAGCCGGGCCGGCACCCGCTGCCCGGGGCGCAGCCCCTGGTCGGAACGGAACCGCCGGATCTCGGTGACCAGGCGCATCAGCGAGGCGAGCGTCGCCTCGGCCGCCGGGTCGCTGAACTCATAGCGCGGCCAGGCGGCCACCATCACCGAGTCCTCGCCGGTCAGCGCGCACCAGAGCTCGTCGGTGACGAACGGCATGATGGGGTGCAGCAGCCGCAGCATCTGGTCGAGCACGAACCCGAGCACCCGCCGGGTGGTTTCCGCCGCCCGCCGGTCGCCCGAGGCCAGGGGCACCTTGGCGAGTTCCAGGTACCAGTCGCAGAACTCGTCCCAGGCGAAGTGGTACAGCGCCTCGCATGCCTTGCCGAACTCGTACTGCTCGAGCAGGCCGTCCACCTCGGCGATCACGCTGGAGAGGCGAGAGAGGATCCACCTATCCGGCGTGCTGAGGTCGCCGGTACCGAACGGGGCCGTGGTGGCTCCGTTCATGAGCGCGAACCGGGTGGCATTCCAGAGCTTGTTGCAGAAGTTCCGCGAGCCGGCCGCCCACTCCTCGCTGATGGGCACGTCGCCGCCGGGGGTCGCCCCCCTCGCGAGGGTGAACCTGGTCGCGTCGGCGCCGAAGCGATCCACCCAGTCCAGCGGGTCGACAGTGTTCCCGCGGGATTTGGACATCTTCTTGCCGGCCTGGTCGCGGACCAGGCCGTGCAGCGCCACCACGCGGAACGGCACGGCATCGGACGGGGCCTTGTCCCGCATCGCGTACAGCCCGAACATCATCATCCGGGCCACCCAGAAGAACAGGATGTCGTAGCCGGTGACCAGCAGGCTGGTCGGGTAGAACTCGCGCAGGTCGGCGGTGTCCTCCGGCCAGCCTAGCGTGGAGAACGGCCACAGGGCAGAGGAGAACCACGTGTCGAGCACGTCCGGGTCCTGGGTCCAGCCCTCGGGCGGAGTCTCGTCCGGGCCGACGCAGCGCACGTCCCCGTTCGGACCATAGAAGACTGGAATGCGGTGACCCCACCAAAGCTGCCGGCTGATGCACCAGTCGTGCATGTCGTCGACCCAGCTGAAGTAACGGGCGTTCATCTCCGGCGGCGTGATGAGCACCCGGCCGTCGCGCACGGCGTCGCCGGCGGCCTTGGCCAGCGGCGCGACGCGGACGAACCACTGCAACGACTGGCGCGGCTCGACCGTGGTGCCGCAGCGGCTACAGTGACCGACCGCGTGCACGTACGGGCGGACCTCGGCGACGATCCGCCCCTCGGAGCGCAGCGCGGCGACGACCGCCGGGCGGGCCTCGAACCGGTCCAGGCCCTGGAACGGGCCGGGCGCGGTGATCACGCCGCGCTCGTCCATGATGGACAGGCCGGGCAGGCCGTGGCGGCGGCCGATCTCGAAGTCGTTCGGGTCGTGCGCCGGGGTCACCTTCACCGCGCCGGTGCCGAACGACGGGTCGACGTGGGAATCGGCCACGATCGGGATGGTCCGGCCGGTCAGCGGCAGTTCGACGGTGGTGCCGATCAGGTGGGAGTACCGCTCGTCGCCGGGGTGGACGGCCACCGCGGTGTCGCCGAGCATCGTCTCGGCCCGGGTGGTCGCGACGACAATGCTGTTGCCGCCATCGCCGTACCTGATCGAGACGAGCTCGCCCTCATCGTCGCTGTGCTCCACCTCGATGTCGGACAGGGCGGTCAGGCAGCGCGGGCACCAGTTGATGATCCGCTCCGCGCGGTAGATCAGGTCGTCGTCGTACAGCCGCTTGAAGATCGTCTGGACGGCGCGGGACAGGCCCTCGTCCAGGGTGAACCGCTCGCGGGACCAGTCCACGCTGTCCCCGAGGCGGCGCATCTGGCCGCCGATCTTGCCTCCGTACTCGGCTTTCCACTGCCAGACGCGCTCCACGAAGGCCTCGCGGCCCAGGTCGTGCCGGCTCAGGCCTTCCCTGGCGAGCTCGCGTTCCACGTTGTTCTGGGTGGCGATGCCCGCGTGGTCCATGCCGGGCAGCCACAGCGCGCGGTAGCCCTGCATCCGGCGGCGCCGGGTCAGGGCGTCCATCATCGTGTGCTCTAGCGCGTGGCCCATGTGCAGCGAGCCCGTTACGTTCGGCGGGGGGATGACAATGCAGAACGGCTCCGCGTCCGGGTTCTCCTGGATTTCCGGCGCGAAGTAGCCGGCCTTCTCCCAGTGCTCGTAACGGCGGGCTTCCACCTCGGCTGGCGCGTACTGGGGAGGAAGCCCGTCAGGCTCACGTGTCGTCACACCATGTGAGTCTACGGATTCCGGCGGGCCGGCGCGCGCTTACCGGGCACGCTCGACGCTGCCCCTGACCTTCACCGTGTCCGCGGCCGCCTTGGACTGGACGGTCACCGTCTCGGGGCCGTCCGGGCCGAAGAACTCGGTGATGCCGGCCGTCGTCGTGGTGGCCCACACGCACACGGTCCCGGGCTGGGCGCCGGACGCGGTGAAGCAGGCCAGCTTACCGCCGTCATCTCCGGCCGCGTAGGTCCGCGCGTCCGCGCCGAGGCCGGCGATGACCGTAGCCGGGGTGAACGTGCCCTCGTACCCGGTGAAGGACATCGCCTGGCCGCCCGAGAGCCGGTAGACCGCGGAGACCTGGCTGGTGATCTTGCCGCCGCCGGTCACGATGGAGCCGCGGACGGCCTGCGCGGTGGTGCCCGCGGCGCTGCGCACGGCGCCGGGGACCGGCGTCAGCAGGGGGTAGCCGCCCGCCGTGGCGGGCGTGGTGAGGCGGTACCCGGTCGTCGCGGCGGGCTGCCCGGCGGCGCCGGCGTTCTGGCTGGCGCGCGGGGCGGAGCCCGCGGTGGGGCCCGCAGTGGCCGCGCCGGCCGCGGACGGGGTGGCGCCCGGGGCGTCCGATGCCGTCGTGGAGCCGCCCTTGCCGCGCCCCGCCAGTTCGACGCCCGCGATGA
>DATGLH010000054.1:0-10543 GCA_035294225.1 Trebonia sp. | reverse complement strand
CGCAGGGCGAGCACCGCGTTCAGGCCGCTGCGGACAGCGCCCTCCATCGTGTCCGGCCAGCCGGTGTCGGTCCACGAGCCCGCGAGCACGAGGCCGCCCACCCCGGTCGCGGCCTTCGGGCGCAGCCGGGCGGTCCCCGGCACCTGGCGGAACGTGGCCCGCCGCTCCCGGGTGACGAAGAACTCCGTCACCCGCGCCTGCCGGGCTGCCGGGAACAGCTCCGCCAGCGCCGGCACGAACTGCTCGCGCAGCGCCGCCGCCGGGACGTCCACGTACGGGTCCGCCGCCGACAGCGAGATCGCCAGGTACTGCCCGTCATCGCCGCGAGCGTGCATCCCGGAGATCCGCGTGCGGTCGAACACCCACTGCACCGGCGAGCCCACCGCGGCCGCGAACGGCACGTCCATGACCTTGCGGTCGTAGATCACGTGCACGTTCACGATCGGCGCGGCGCCCAGGCCGGCCCAGCCGCGGGTGGTCCCGGCGGGCAGCGCGCCCTCCGGGATCAGCCTGGCCGCGGCCTCGTGCGGCACCGCGAGCACCACCGCGTCCGCCGGGATCTCTTCCGCGGCCTCGCCGCCGCCGCGGCCGGACCGCACCAGGAACTCATTGGCCCCCCGGACCTCGATCGCGGCCACCTTCGTGCTCAGCCGGACCGTCACGCCCAGCTTGCCGAGCAGGCGCGCCGCCGCGGCGCCGTGCAGTTCGCCGAGCGGCAGCGCGGGCACGCCGATATCGGCCGCGCCGGCGTCACCGAGCAGCCCCGTCCGCACCACCACGGCGGCGAGGGCGAGCGAGGCGTCATCGCCCGGGACGTTCAGCGAGGAGACCGAGAACAGGTCCCAGAGCGCGCGGCGGGCCCGCTCGTCCTGGCCGTGCGCCTGCAGCCAGTCGCCGAGCCGGAGTTCGTCCGTCGCCGGGTCGGCCGGGTCGAGGCGGCGGAAGGCGAGGGCCGCCAGAGCCAGCCGGGCACGTTCGGGGAAGGAAAGGAGCGGATACCCCAGGAGGGCGGGCAGCAGGTGCGCGGGCGCGGGCAGCCGTGACCTGCGCAGCCGGGCGCGGCGGGCCGGGGTGAGGACGGGCACGTCGAAACGGGGTTGCAGCGGGGCGTGCGCGGCCACGCCGAGCCGGCTGAGCAACCCGCGGTAGGCGGTGCAGCAGCGCAGGAACACGTGCTGCCCGGTGTCCACGACCAGGCCGTCCCGGGTGAACGACATGGTGGCGCCGCCCAGCCGCGGCTTGGCCTCGCACAGCGTGACCTCCGCGCCGGACTGGCCGAGCGCGATCGCGGCGGTGATCCCGGCCAGCCCGCCGCCGACCACCACCGCCTTCACTCGCCCGCTCCCTTGCGATAGCGCCAGCGGTCGGCGCCGGCCAGCGCCTGGGCGGCGACCAGCGCCTTCCCCCAGGCGGGCAGCGACATCCGGCCTTCGAGCACGGCGGACGGCCGGCGGGCGATGCGCTCCAGGAGGCGGCGGTAGATGCCCGCCATCGCGCCGGTACACGCCGCGCTGCGCCGGTCGATCGTGGCGAGCAGCCGCATCCCGGACGCGTACCACTCCCGGGCGCGGGCCGCCTCGAACTCCACCAGGCCGGCGAACCTCGCCCGCTGCGCCGCCGTCGGGAACGGCTCCGGCTGGCCGAACGGCGCGAACTCGATGCCGAACCTGGCCAGGTCCTCGGCGGGCAGGTACACCCGGCCGCTGCGGTAGTCCTCGCGCACGTCCCGCAGGATGTTCGTGAGCTGGAGCGCGACGCCGAGGTCGTCGGCCAGCTTGTTCTGCTTCTCGGGGTGGGTGGGCCCGTAGACGCCCAGGGAAAGCCTGCCGATCGAGCCCGCCACGCAGCGGCAGTACCAGAGCAGGTCGTCGAACGTCTTGTAGCTGGCCTGGTTGACGTCGGCGAGGCAGCCGTCGATCAGCTCGCCGAACGCCGCGAGCGGGATCGGGAACCGCCTGCCCGCGTCGGCCAGCGCGGCGAGCACCGGGTCGCTCTCGTCGGGCACGCCCGCCTCGACGCCGGCCGGCAGCGTGCCCCCGGTCGCGGCGACCAGCGCGAACACCTGCGCGCGCGCTTCTTCGAGCCGGGCCGCCTTCTCCGCCGGGGGCAGCTCGCCGTCGCCGATGTCGTCGATCCGCCGGGCGAACGCGTAGACGGCCGCGAGCGCGCGCCGCTTGGGCGGCGGCAGCAGCCGGATGCCGTAGGCGAAGTTCCGCGCCTGGGACCAGGTGATCCGCTCGCACTCGGTGTACGCCTCGTCCGCGTCCACGTTCACCTCCCCCTGACGTAACAGCTCACCATGCTCGCCAGCGTCGCCGCCTTGCCCGGCTTCGGTGTCTGGCGGAGCACGTCGTAGCCCGCCCTGGCTATCGCGCTGAGCGCCGCGCGGCCCCCCGCCACGTAGCCGGAGACCGCGAGCCTGGCGGCGCCCCTGAGGGTTCCGGTGAGCGGGGCGCCCTCGTCGAGCAGCCGCCTCGCCCGCCGCGTCTGGAACGTCATCAGCTCCACGACGCTCGCGCTTGCGGCCGGCCGCGCGAGGTCCGCTTCGGTGACACCGAACCTGTCGAGGTCTTCCTGCGGCAGGTAGATCCTGCCGTTGCGCAGGTCTTCCGCGACGTCCTGCCAGTGCTCGGCGAGCTGCAAAGCGGTGCAGACGCTATCGGACAGGCGCAACCGCTCCGGCGTGGCCGCGCCCGCGATGTACAGCACCACCTGGCCGACCGGGTTGGCGGACAGCTCGCAGTACTTCCTGAGGTCGTCGTAGGTCTGGTAGCGCGTGACGAGCTGGTCCTGCCGGTTGGCCTGGATGAGGTCGTCGAACGGCCGGCGCGGGATGCCGCATTCGCTCACGGTCCGCTGCAACGCCCGGACGGCGGGCAGTTCCGGCTGGCCGCCCTCGTAGATCTTGGCGAGGTCTTGCTGCAAGTCGTCGAGCAGCCGCAGCCGGGTGTCCCGGATCGTCTCCGGGCTCGCGCCGGGCGGCATGCCGGGCAGCGGCTCATCGCCCAGGTCGTCGGCGAGCCGGGCGAAACCGTACAGCGCGGTCAGGTGCGCGCGCCAGGCGCCCGGCAGCACGCGGAGGGCAACCGGGAAGTTCTCCCCGGACGCCTTCGCCGCGACCGCCAGCGACACCTCGGCCGCGACCGCGATGCCAGGCGCGGGCGGTGCCTGCGCCGCCGGCCGCGCCTGCCCCGTTGACCCGGCTACGCCCTCGTCCATGTCGCCGGTACCCGCACGGCCTCCCGATCCTCCGCCAGCCACCTGTCTATTTGCGCACAGGTCAGAAATAAATGCAAACAATGACGTACGCGTCACCTGACGTTGATGTCGGAGAAGGGTGACGGGTATGTCAGGAAAACCGCGGCGGAGTAGCGGCGCGGTAGCCGATTGCGTCCCTATTTAGTTTGCATCAGCCAATGCTGATATGCTAGGGATTGCGTATAAGTCATGGACACCGGCACTGAGCTGGGAGAAAGTTTCCGGTCCCGTATCCGGGACAGGCGGCTCCCGGGCGGAGCGGCCGGCCCGCGTTAACTCCCGTAAGCCGGCGTCGTTACCCGCAAAGAGCCGTTTTCACGAGCGTTCGGGCGCGCTTCCGGGAAATTGCGGCGGCGATGCGCCGCGGAAACTCTTGCCGCGCCGGGCCGCCGCGTGCCGTGCGGCCGCGTGCCGTGCGGCCGCGCCGCGCGGCGCCCTGTGAGAAGTCTCACACCGGCGCCACCGGGTGCCCCGCAGGCGCGCGGGAGGCGGGCGCGCGGGAGATCGCCGCGCGGGAGATGCGGCGGGTCCCGCGGGCGCGCGGGAGACGATGCCCGCGGCCGGCCCGGCGGCCGGCGGGGGCGGAACGGCGGCGGAAATCATCGGATCCGGCTCGGGACATGTTCACTCCGTTTTCAGGCGCTATTGGGGATATCTCTTCCTTTGCATGGTTTCGTTCACTTACGGTTGCCTCGCCGGACCCGCGGCGGGAGCGGGTCCTGACGCGGTGGAGGCAGCCCCGATATGCGCGTACCACGATCCCCGAACCCACGAATCCGCAGACCGCTCGCGGCACTGGCGGGCGGCGCTCTCGCGCTGAGCATGGTCGCCGCCGGAGCGGCCGCGGGCACCGCGAGCGCGGCGGCGGACCACCCGGCGGGGGCCGGGGCCGCCCCGGCGAGCGGGTGCAGCCTGGCCGGCGGGAAGATAACGCACGTCATCTACTTGCAATTCGACAATGTGCACTACACGCGCGACATCCCCAGCGTGCCCAGCGACCTCCAGCAGATGCCCAACCTGCTGAACTTCATCACCGGCAGCGGCACGCTGATCACCGGTGAGCACACCCCGCTGATCGCGCACACCGCCGACGACATCGTGACGTCGGAGAGCGGCCTGTACGGCAGCGACCAGGGCGTGCCGATCGCCAACGAGTACCGGTATTACACCGGCGCGAAGGACGGCTCCACGGACACGGCCGGCTCGTTCGCCTACTGGACCGACCCGATCGTCGACTACAGCACCAAGACGGGCGCGCCCGTGGGCGACTCCACGACGACCCTGACCGGGCAGGACGGCAAGACCCCGCCCGCGCCGTGGGTGCCCTATACCCGGGCCGGCTGCAACTTCGGCTCGGTCGCCGCCGCGAACACGGAGCTGGAGAACACCACCCCGGACGTGCCGCTGGTGTTCGGGCCGGGCTCGCCGGACGCCAGGGAAGCCGAAGGCGCCAACCAGGGCAAGGCGGCAGCCGATTACGAGGGGCTGGCCGTGCACTGCGCGAAGGGCTCGGCGGTCTGCGCCAGCCGCCACTCGGTCGCCGACCTGCTGCCGGACGAGCCGGGCGGTTACCACGGGTACCGCGCGCTGTTCGGCGCGAAGTACATCGACCCGCTGCTCAGTCCCGGAGGGCCGGTCAAGAACCTCAACGGCCAGGTGATCAAGGACTCCTCCGGCAACATCGGGTTCCCCGGCTACGACAGCATGCAGGCCGCCAACGCGCTCGCCTACACGCTGGACATGCAGACCCACGGCGTGCCGGTCACCTTCACCTACCTGACCGATCTGCACGACTCGTGGACCACGGGCGCGGGCATGGGGCCTGGCTCGGCGCAGTACGAGGCGCAGCTGCGCGCGGAGAACGCCGCGTTCGGCACGTTCTTCGCCGACCTGGCCAGGCACGGCATCACCAAGGCGAACACGCTGTTCGTGATCACCGCGGACGAGGGCGACCACTTCGTCGGCGGCGCGCCGAGCCCGGCCGACTGCAACGGCGTGCGCGTGGTCTGCACCTACAAGAACGTCGGCGAGGTGGACGGGAACCTGACCGGCATGCTCGCCGCGAGGGGCATCACCACGCCGTTCGACGTGGCGGCGGACTCCGCGCCGATCGTCTACGTGCATGGCCAGCCCGGCCGGTCCGCGGCCGACGTCCGGGCCCTGGAACGGACCGCGGCGACGCTCACCGCCGACGACCTGGCCGTCGGCAAGACGGTGCGGCTCGCCAACTACCTGGCCGACCCGGTGGAGATGAAGCTCCTGCACATGATCACCGGCGACCCGAAGCGGACGGCCACGCTGGCGCTGTTCGGCAACCCCGACTTCTGGCTGGACAGCAGCCTCCCGTCGTCCTGTCCCGCCAGGGCCCTCGTGTGCGAGCCGGCCGGCGGCGACGCCTGGAATCACGGCGACGTGGCGCCGGAGATCAACACCACCTGGCTCGGCCTGGCCGGCCCCGGCGTGGCGCACCAGGGGGTGAACAACTGGCTCTGGTCCGACCACACCGACATCCAGCCGACGATGATGGAGCTGCTCGGGCTGCGGGACGACTACACGCCGGATGGCCGGGTGCTCGCCGAGGTCATCGAGCCGAGCGCGCTGCCCGGCTCGATGCGGGCAGACACCAGGCTGCTGGTCAGGCTCGGCGACTCGTTCACGCAGATCAACGCGGCCGTCGGCGCGTTCGGGCTGGATACGCTCAAGGCGTCCACCAGGGCACTCGCCAGCGACTCGCCCGGGGACGCGACCTACACCAGGATCGAGAACGAGCTGATCAGGCTCGGCAGCGAGCGGGACGCGATCGTCTCGCTGATGAAGGCCGAGCTCTACGGCGCCGCGTTCGGCGGCCGCCCGCTGAACGCCAGAAGGGCCAGGGGGCTGATCGCGGCCGCGGACAGCCTGCTCGCCCAGGCGGCTGCGCTCGCCTGACGGCCGCTGCCGGTACGCCGGCCGCGCAACCGGCACACCCCGCTGTGGCCGGTCGCGCGGCCGGCACGCCGTGTGCCCCGCGGCGGCCGCCGATCACGATCGCCAGATGAGGACCAGGGCGCAGTCGTCACCGCTGTTGATGGCGCGCTGCATGGCGGTGACCAGTTCCGGGGTGCCCGTGCCGAAGCCGGTGACCACCAGGCGCTCGGCCTCGCCGAGCAGGCGATCGATGCCCTCGTCGATGTCCCTGCGCGGGGCTTCGACCAGGCCGTCGGTGTAGAGCATGATGGCGTCGCCGCGGCGCAGCACGCCCTCCTCCGGGACGGCGGGGACGCCCGCCAGGTCGGGGACGACGCCGAGCACGATGCCGCGGGCGCTGCTGACCCGCCACCGGCCGGTGTTCGCCTCGAAGCGGACCGCCGGCGGGTGCCCGGCCGAGGACAGCGTGTACTCGCCGGAGGCGAGGTCTACCGCCAGGTGGACCGCGGTCACGAACCCCTCGGCGGCCTTGCCCCGGCGCAGGTAGGCGTTGCACGCGGACAGGAACCGCTCCCTGGGCACCGAGCCGAGCATGCCGCCGAACGCGCCCGAGAGGATCAGCGCCCTGGTGGCGGCGTCCATGCCCTTCCCGGACACGTCGACGAGCGCGACCTCGAGCGACTTACCGTCGCAGTACGACACCACGAAGTCGCCCCCGAACGAGGAGCCGCCCGCCGGGCGCAGCACCACCGTGGACCCCCACCCGTCGCCGAGCTCGGGCAGCGTGCCCTGGGCGCGGATGCGGTCGCGCAGTTCGATCATCATCCGGTCGGCACGCAGCCCGCGGGTGCCGAGCTTGCCCCTGGTCCGCGCCAGCACGTCGGCGAAGAACGCGGTCACCGCGATCGTCGCGACGATCCCCGCGCCGGCCCTGTCCTCGGCCACGTCGTAGCCGATGCCGACGGCCGCGATCCCGAACAGGATCCGCAGCGCCCGCGGCCACAGCAGCAGCCCGCCGCACAGGATGGGCAGGATCATCACGCCCGGCGAGAACCACCACTCCGACACGTGCACGGCGAACACCGCGATCGCCACGACGGCCATGGTGAGCGCCAGCGCCATGCGGCGGTTCCTGGTGATGAACTGCCGGCGGACCTGATCGCCCAGCCAGCCCGCGGCGGCGCGCACCGGACGCACCGCCGCGCGCATGACTGCGAGCGGCGCGGGAACACTCATGACGGGCGCAGGCTATCCGTATATCGCCGCGCTCGCACCCATGCCACGCTTCTCCTCCCCGCCTTCCCTCCTCCTGTCGCCCTCCCGTTGGCGCAGGCCGGCCGGCCCGTCCTGGCGGCGAAAAGGATTCGCCTCCGGCGGTTTCGCAGGATAGGAAGACCATCATGGCAGACCAGTATCCAATCCGGCCCATCGCGGACAGCGAGTTTGCCGCGTATCGCGCCGTGGACGAGCACGCCTTCCACGAGGGCCCGCCGGGCGAGGCCAGGCTGCGGCTGCTCGGCCGGCTCTTCGAGGCCGACAGATCGCTGGCCGCCTTCGACCCGGCGCTGCCCGCCAGCGCCGGGCCGGTCGGCATCGCGGGTGCCTACACTTTCCTGATGTCCGTGCCGGGCGGCCTGCTGCCGGCCGCGGGCGTCACCTATGTCGCGGTGCTGCCCACCCACCGGCGGCGCGGCATCCTGCGCTCGCTGATGCGCCGCCAGCTCGCCGACATCGCCGCGAGGGGTGAGCCGATCGCGGCGCTATGGGCCTCGGAGTCGCCGCTGTACGGGCGGTACGGGTACGGGCGCGCGACCACTCAGGCGTCCTTCCGGTTCGCCCGGGGCGAGGGCGCCCTGTCCGCCGTGGCCCCGGCCGACGCCGCGCTGCGGCTGCGCATCGCCGGGCCCGCGGCGGCCACCGCGGAGCTCGCCAAGGTCTACGAGACGGTGCTGCCGCACCAGCCAGGCTTCTTTACCAGGAATGACGCGTGGTGGGAACGGACGCTGTATGACCCGGAGGAGGACCGGCACGGGTTCAGCCCGCTGCGCTGCGTGCTCGCCGAGGATGGCTCCGGGCCGCGCGGCTACGCGCTCTACCGCGCCAAGGGCCGCTGGGATGACGACACGTTCCTGCCTGACAGCCTGCTCGACGTCCATGAGCTGGTGGCGGCCGATCCGGCGGCCGCCGCCGCGCTCTGGCGCGACCTGCTCAGCCGCGATCTGCTGACCGAGATCACCGCGCGGCTGCGCCCCGCCGACGACCCGGTGCTGTACCAGCTCCTCGACCCGCGCCGGGCGCGCCCCCAGACGCATGACGGGCTCTGGGTGCGCATCATCGACCTGCCGGCCGCGCTGGCCCGCCGGGCCTACTCCTGCCCCGTGGACCTGGTGCTCGAGGTCACCGACGAGCTGCTGCCGGGCAACGCGGGACGCTGGCGGCTGCGCGCCGGCGGACCGGACGAAGGCGCCCGCTGCGAGCGGACCGCCGAGGCCGCCGACGTCCGGCTGGACGTCCGGGAGCTCGGCGCCGCCTATCTCGGCGGCACCAGGCTGGGCACCCTCGCCGCGGCCGGCCTGGTCAGGCAGTCGCGGCCGGGCGCGCTGGCGCGCCTGTCCGCCGCCATGGCCTGGGATCCTGCCCCGTGGTGCCCCCGTATCTTCTGATCCCCGCCCGCTGGTGTTCCCTGCCCGCTGGCGCGGCCAGCCGGCCGCCCGTCAGCGCGCGCCGGCAGCGCACACTGGAGTGCATGGCAGGCATGAAGATCACGCTGAGCGCCGCGATGCGCGCCAGGGACGTGTCGCGCCCCCGGCCCGAGCATCTCGCCGAGGCCGCCGCACGCGACGAACCGGCTCCCCGTGCCGGTGCGGCGGCCGGGGAACCCCGCCCCACGCCGGCCGGCGAGGCCGCGGCGCAGCCGCGCGCCCGCCGCCGGCGGCGCCGCGGGCGCTAGGCCACACGGCGCTAGGCCCCGGGGCGCTATGCCGGGGCGCTATGCCGGGGCAGGCAGCGCCCCGGCAGGCAGCGCGGCACGGCAGCCGACGGCTACGCCGTGCCCGGCAGCGGCGGGAGCTCGCCGGACTTCTCGTACTCGGCGATCATCGCCAGCCGCCTGGCGTGCCGCGGCTCCTGCGAGAACGGGGTCTGGATGAAGGTCTTCGCGAACTCCATCGCCTGGTCGATGCTGTACATCCGGGCGCCAAGGCTGAGCACGTTGGCGTCGTTGTGCTGCCGGGCGAGCCGGGCGGTCTCCGTCGTCCAGGCCAGCGCGGCCCGGATGCCGGGGATCTTGTTCGCCGCGATCTGCTCGCCATTGCCGGAGCCGCCGATGACGATGCCCAGGCTGCCCGGGTCCCCGGCGACGCCGCGCGCCGCGCGCATCACGTACACGGGGTAGTCGTCGTCCGGCACATAGGCCCCCGGACCGCAGTCGACGGGTTCGTGCCCGGCCTCGCGGAGCCAGGCGGCCAGGCTCGCCTTGAGCTCGAAACCGGCGTGGTCAGATCCCAGATATACGCGCACGGGTGCCAGTGTGCCAGAAGCCGCCGGCCCCGGCTCGCCGCCCCTGATCGTTGACGACGCGCCCGCGGGGACATCGCGTGACGTTCCGGGCCGGGATACGGGCCGGATATCACGCGAGGCCAGGACTCCGCGGGCCCGCGGGCGGGACGCCGGCTCCCGGTCCGTCGCCGGAGGCCCCCGGGAACAAAGGCTGTCACACTCGATGACCGACCGGGCACTCGGTGTAATATGCTGTAAATTCGCTATCCGGACAAGGCGCTGATCATGGCACCACTGCCCGTCGGGGGCCGCTCAGCCGAAGATCGGGTCGCGGGTGCGGGACCGCTTCAGCCCGAAGAAGCCGTCCGTGCCCGCGGTCAGCGGCACGCCGTGCCCCAGCTTGCCGGCCGCCTCGCCGCGCGGGACCGGCGACGTCACCGGGCCGAAGACGGACATCCCGTTCCCGGGGATGACCGGCGTGCCCACGTCGTAACCGACCCGGCCGGTTCCCTCGTTGCGCGAGGCGCGCAGCGCCTCGTCGCAGGCCGTGGACTCCGCGGCGGCGGCCAGGCGCGGGCGGCCCGCCTCGGCGAGCGCCGCCGCAGAGATGGCAAGATCACAGCAGCAGATGACATCACGAAGGGATCACCTGGTGGCAGATAACCTCACCCGCGACGAAGCGCGGGCGCGTTCTGAGCTGATCACTGTCGGTTCCTACCATGTTGAGCTGGATTTGACGGGGGGAGACACCACCTTCCGTTCGGTGTCGAGGGTTGTTTTCGACTGCGCGCGGCCAGGAGCGGGCACCTTCCTCAACCTCGCGGCGCCGGAGGTCCGTGCGATCACGCTGAACGGAGCGGCGGTCGGCCTCGGCGCGTTC
>DATGLH010000053.1:0-21253 GCA_035294225.1 Trebonia sp. | reverse complement strand
GTCTTCCCTGTCCCACAGGCAGTGCAGGACGCAGATGAACAAGATCCCGACCGGCTGCCCGAAGTCGATCAGGTCACGGACCCGCGGGCTGCCGAGCACCTGGTCCGGCTCGCGCAGGTCCGCCTGGAGCGTGATGACATTAGAGTCGGCCATCAGCGCGGCGGCGTGGGAGGAGACCATCGGATCGATGTCTACATACACCACGCGCGCCCCGGGCCGCGCCGGGGCGCCGGGGCGCTTTGAGTCCCCGACCGCCACACCTCCGTTCGGCCGGCACCACGTCCGTGCGCCACGCCGGCGAAAGTCCGCGGCTCACCGGGGAACAAACGGGAGCTAAAATTAGTTCGCATCAAGCAAATATAGAAAGTCGAAGGCTTCGTCACGGAGGAAGTGGAAGTCCCGGTGCCCCCAGTACGATCCCGCCCCGCCTCACCCGCGGCCGCGGCCGCGCCGCCGGCCGTCACGGCCCGTGCCGCCGTCGGCCCCCGATACAAGTGGATCGCCTTGTCGAATACCACGCTCGGCGTGCTGATGGCGACCATCAACTCGTCCATCATGCTGATCGCCCTGCCGGACATCTTCCGCGGCATCGGCATCGACCCGCTGCAGCCGGGCAACACCACCATCTTGCTCTGGATGATGATGGGCTTCCTCGTCGTCACCGGAGTGCTGGTCGTGAGCTTCGGGCGCCTCGGCGACATGTTCGGCCGCGTCCGCATGTACAACATGGGCTTCGCGGTGTTCGCCCTGTTCTCGATCCTGCTGTCGGTTAGCTGGATGCACGGCACGGCAGCCGGCTGGTACCTGATCGCGATGCGGATCTTCCAGGGCGTCGGCGGCGCCATGCTGATGGCCAACTCCAGCGCGATCCTCACCGACGCGTTCCCGGCCAACCAGCGCGGCCTCGCGCTCGGCCTCAACCAGGTCGCCGGCATCGCCGGCTCGTTCATCGGCCTGGTGCTCGGCGGCGTGCTCGGCCCGATCAGCTGGCGTTACGTCTTCCTGGTCAGCGTGCCGTTCGGCGTCCTCGGCACCGTATGGTCCTACCTCAGGCTCAGGGAACTGGGCGTCCGCAAGCCCGCCCGGCTGGACTGGTGGGGCAACGTGACCTTCGCCGCCGGCCTGATCGCGGTCCTCGTCGGCATCACCTACGGCATCCAGCCCTACGGCGGCCACACGATGGGCTGGACGAGCCCGCTCGTGCTCACCCTGATCCTCGCCGGCCTGGCCGTCCTGGCCGCCTTCTGCTACATCGAGACCAAGGTGCCCGAGCCGATGTTCCGCCTGGCGCTGTTCCGGATCCGCCCGTTCACCGCGGGCAACCTGGCGAGCCTGCTGTCCGGCCTGGGCCGCGGCGGCCTGATGTTCATCCTGATCATCTGGCTGCAAGGCATCTACCTGCCGATGCACGGCTACGACTTCGCGGACACCCCGCTGTGGGCCGGCATCGCGATGCTCCCGCTGACCGTCGGCTTCCTGGTCGCGGGGCCGGTCTCGGGCTGGCTGTCCGACCGGTTCGGTGCCCGCCCGTTCGCCACGGGCGGCATGGTGGTGGCGGCGGTCTCGTTCGCCCTGCTCGAGCTGCTGCCGGTGAACTTCACCTACTGGCAGTTCGCCGGGGTGCTGCTGCTCAACGGCATCGGCATGGGCCTGTTCGCCTCCCCGAACCGCGCGGGCATCATGAACAGCCTGCCCCCCGAGCGCCGCGGCGTGGGCGCCGGCATGACCGCGACCTTCCAGAACTCGTCGATGGTGCTGTCGATCGGCATCTTCTTCTCGCTGATCATCCTGGGCCTGTCCGCATCGCTGCCCGCGCACCTGCTGGCGGGCCTCACCGCCCAGGGCGTGCCCGCGGCGGCCGCCACGCGGGTGTCCCACCTGCCGGCGACCTCGGTCATGTTCGCCGCGCTGCTCGGATACAACCCGATCCAGATGCTGCTCGGCCCGGTGCTGGCGAAGCTGCCGCCCGGCCACGCCGCCTACCTGACGGGGCACTCGTTCTTCCCGTCGCTGATCTCCGCCCCGTTCGCCCACGGCCTGGACGTCGCGTTCGACTTCGCGATCGCGGCCTGCCTCATCGCCGCGGTGGCCTCGCTGCTGCGCGGCAAGCGGTATGTGCACGACATGCACCATGACATGCACGGGGCCGCCGAGGCTGCCGGGGGCGTCGCGGTGGCCGGCCGCCGCGCCCCCCGGCTAGCGGGCGCTCCAGGTGATCCCGAACGGACGGTGGCTTCTCCCCGCACCGCGGCCCGCTCTCACCCGGAGCGCCTGGCCACGGACCGGTGACGTTCCGTACCGGTACCGCGCAAGGCCTGGCGGCTGGCGAACCAGCCGCCAGGCCTTTCCGCTAATCGGCCTGCTCCGCGCACGCCGGCCCGCGGCATCGCGACTCGCACACGGTGACGGCCGCGTTGTACGGCTCGACGTGGCCGTCGGCGCGGGTGACGATCAGCACCGGCGTGAGGAACCCGGTGCTGAGGCCTTCCCGCTCCTCCTCGGTGGGCATCCGCGAGGCGACCCGGTCGCCGGGCTCCAGCGTGACGACCTGGAGCGCCGGCGACGTCGCGACGAAAGTCCCCACCCCCGGCCTGGTGACCACCAGGCCGGCTTTACGCAGTTCCTCGACCGCCTGCGCCCCGGTGAGCCGGTTGACGCCCCATTCCTGTTTCATCTGGCTGCCGCTCGGGAGCTGTGCCCCGACGGGCAGCTCCCCGCGAATGATCCGGTCGCGGATAATGCGCGCGATCTGGAGGTACACCTTCTCCCCGGACTCGTAGTCGATCTGCACGCGTGCCGCCGCGTTATCGGCCACGGGACCCCCCGGGCGATTGTCTCCACCTACCTGTCGAGTTGACTAGACAGCTACACAGCCCGCGAGTATCGTTGGCTCCGCGTCTATGGTAACCGGATTCCACCCATCCGACTACATAGCGTGTGTGCGCGCCTTTCCTCCGGGAATTCGGGGGGGTTCCCTTGGGAGAATGCGCGCACGTGCCCGGCCCCCGGCCTCTGTCCCCCGCCTGGGGGCCGGGCACGTATGTCCTGGGACCACTTTTCCCGCGGAAGGGACCTGCAATGGGAGTGATATGGGGAGAAGGACGGGAACCCCACCGGTGCCCCACCCGAGGGCTGGGAATCTGCTCGTGCCTGTCGTACTTTCTCCGCAGCCTGGGCGGCCGTCTCCAGGCGCTGGTACGGCCGTGAAGACGCGCACGTGGGACGCGCCGCGGGCGGCGTACCTGCTTACCGCCGCGCTGGCCGTCAACACCGAACGGGTCGGCGCGATCGTACCGGGCGACGACATGAGCGCCGAATGGCGCGGCTATGACGAGGCCGAACAGCAAGACATCCTGGCCGCGCTCGGGGAGCAGACCCGGCTGGCACTCAGAATGCTGCATGACAAACTCGGTATGGACATCGAAATGGACTGGGACAGTACCGCGCGGGTCGTATGCTCGGAAGCCCTGGCCGCCGCGCGGGAACTGGTCAGGCCCGGTCCTGTCGCATGGGAGGCCCCGCAGTGCGCGCACTGCAGGGAGGTAATCGCCAAGGCCATGTGCAGCCTGCAGATTCAGGCTTATTTCCGCCTTGGGTTCACGCCCGCAATGACCGCTACGATGTGCCGGCAATCGGCTGATGAGACCCAAGCATCTTCTCGCCATTGATTAACGTCAATCAATCTAGTGTGTTAGCACGAGGTCATTCGCCGCGCGAGCCGAATATGCCGCGGTGGTCCCGTTGAGGGGACTGCGCGGAAGCGTACCCGAAGCCCGCGCGGCGCGCACGCGGGCGCCGATATCGGCGCCCGCCCGTTGCGGTCCCGGTCGTGG
Source organism: Trebonia sp. (assembly GCA_035294225.1). Lineage (GTDB taxonomy): Bacteria > Actinomycetota > Actinomycetes > Streptosporangiales > Streptosporangiaceae > Trebonia. The sequence goes on along the minus strand of DATGLH010000053.1, from coordinate 17,420 downwards.
CGGCACACCAGGACCATCACGCCGCCCTGGGTTCGCACGGGGACGCCGAACGCGCGCTGCGGCGCGTCTCCGTCACCGCGCGATCAGCCGTTTACAAAACGTTTCCACCATGTCGCGCGGGACCGCGGCTATGCCGCTGCGGTGGCCGCGAGCCGCCGCCGCGGCGCGCCGGACGGCTGCCCGGATCCGCTGTCATGAAGACTACCTTGCTGGCCGCCGCCGGGGACGGTGAGCGCGTCGCGGCTGATAAGGTCCAAGGCGACGCATCCGCGCTGGCCAACTCGGGCTAAGGGCGATTTCCCCAACGAGACCGGCGCCATCAGCTCGTCAGTCAGCGCTCTCAAGGGTCCGGTGACGGCCCTGTCGCCGGCCCCGGCCGCCGCGCAGATCGCCACGGTCACCAAGGACGCGCCCAGCGTTGTGACTTCGGTGGAGAACTTCATGGACGCGGGCAATTCGAAGTGCGGCTGACCGCCCGGCCTGCGGAAGCTGCCACCGCGGGGATTCCCGTGACGCGCGAATCCGGCGAGGCGGCCGTTCGTTCGGGATAGCGGTTTTGTCCAGCGGCGATCGATCGCGTGCTGGCCGTCCGCTGTGGCGAGCGCACGCCGCAGGCTGGCCACCGCGGCGTGCCCGGCAGGGTCCGTGAGCAGGCCGTCGCGGCGGGTGCCGGCGGGAGCGGCGAGGCCGCGGGCCCGGCCGAGCCGGGTGAGCGAGCCGGGCACGACGACCACGTGCCGGCCGGGTTCGGCCAGCCGCTTGGCTCGCCCGATGGCGAGTTCAGCCGCCCGGACGTGGTCCTCGGGGGACTGGCCGAAGGCGGACGCGATGACCTCGCCGGGCACCGCCGGCCGGCGAGGTCGCCTCATTCGCCGGCCCGTTCCGCGCGAAGGCCGGCGAACAGCTTTCCGGCAACGGCTTGCCATTCCGCGACCAGGTCTGTCGCGTCCGGGTCGCGCAGCCACTGGATCTGCAAGCCGTCCATCACCGCCATTACCTGCCGGGCGAGCGACAGCGGATCGGGCGTGCGGCCCTCGGCCAGCGCGGCGAACCCGGAGAGCGCCCGCTGCTGACGCTCGGCGAAGTAGGCGCTGGCGGGGTGGTCGGGCGCCAGCGACTCGGCCTGGAGCACGGAAAAGAGCCGCACGATCTCCGGCTGGGTGGCGTTGCGGCGCACGAGGGCCTCGCACGCCCGCGGCAGGGTGACCTGGCTGGGCCACCGGCCCTGCCAGTCCTCCAGGTCCACTCCGAGCTGGCCGGCGAGCGACCTGAAGTCCTCCTCGTCGCGATGGTGGAGCACGGCGAGGAGCAGGCGGTCCTTGGAACCGACATGGTGCAGCAGGCCGGGGACGGTGAGCCCGCACGCATCCGCGACGTCCTGCATCGACAGCGCCCAGAACCCCCGGTCGCCGATCAGGCGCGTGGTCGCGTCGAGGATCTGCCTGCGGCGCTGCGCGGCGGGCAGCCGCGTGCGGCCGCGCCGGTAGCGCCTGGCGGTGTCGTCGGCCACTCCTGCCAGCACCCCCTTGCCCGGGTCGCGCCTGCCACCTACATTACCTAATACCTGATAGGTACTAGATAACCGCTCCGGCGAAAGGATGATGGCCCATGGAGCCGACGGAGCCCGAACTCACCGTCGCCGAGCAGGCGGCCCTCACCAGCGGCAGCGACTTCTGGCACACCACGCCGATCGGCTCCGCCGCGCTCCCGGCGGTTACCCTCACCGACGGGCCGCACGGCGTCCGCTTGCAGGCGGACACCGGCGGCCCGCTGACCGGGCAGCCCGCGACCTGCTTCCCGCCGGCCGTGGCCACCGCATCCACCTGGGACCCCAGCCTGCTGCGGCGGATGGGAGAGGCGCTCGGCGACGAATGCCGCGCGATGGGCGTGGCGGTGCTGCTCGGCCCCGGCATCAACCTCAAGCGCAGCCCGCTGGGCGGCCGCAACTTCGAGTACTTCTCCGAGGATCCGCTGCTGACCGGCATGCTGGCCGCCGAATGGGTGCGCGGGCTGCAAAGCCGCGGCGTCGGCGCGTCGCTGAAGCACTTCGCGGTCAACAGCCAGGAGACCGACCGGATGCGCGTCAGCGCGGACGTTGACGAGCGCACGCTGCGCGAGATGTACCTGCGGGCCTTCCAGCGCGTGGTGACCCAGGCGCGGCCGTGGACCGTGATGGCCGCATACAACAAGGTAAACGGCGTGTACGCCAGCCAGCACCGCTGGCTGCTCACCGAGGTGCTGCGCGGCGAATGGGGCTTCGACGGCGTGGTGGTCTCGGACTGGGGCGCGGTTGCCGACCGCTGCGCGGCCGTCGCGGCGGGCCTGGACCTGGCCATGCCGGGACCCGACGGCGCGCGCGACCGGGAGCTGGCCGACGCCGTGCGGGAGGGCCGCCTCGACCCCGCGCTGCTGGAGCGCGCCGCCGGGCGGGTGCGCGCGCTGGTCCGGCGCGCGGCCGGGCGGCAGCCCGGCGGCTATGACGCCGATGCCCATCACGCCCTGGCCCGGGAGATCGCCGGCCGGGCGGTCGTGCTGCTCAAGAACGACGGCGGGCTGCTGCCGCTGCGGGCCAGGGGCCAGTCCCTGGCGGTGCTCGGGGAGTTCGCCCGCACCCCCCGGTACCAGGGCGGCGGCAGCTCGCAGGTCACCCCGACCAGGCTCGACTACGCGCTCACCGAGATCGCCGGCGCCACGTCGGCACCGGTGCGCTTCGCGCCGGGCTACGCCGCGGACGGCTCGGCCGACGCCGCGCTGCTGGCCGAGGCGGTGCGGGCGGCGAGGGACAGCGACGTCGCGCTGGTGTTCGCCGGCACCCTTCACGAGACCGAGGGCGCGGACCGGGACGGTATCGACCTGCCGGAGGCGCACCGCCAGCTGATCGAGCAGGTGGCGGCGGCCAACCCGCGCACGGTCGTGGTGCTCTCCAACGGCGCCGTCGTGCGCACGAGCCCCTGGGACGCTCTCGTCCCGGCGATCGTCGAGGGCTGGCTGCTCGGGCAGGCCGGCGGCAGCGCGATCGCCGACGTGCTCTTCGGGTGGGTCAACCCGTCCGGGCGGCTCGCCGAGACGATCCCGCTGAAGCTGGCCGACCACCCGTCGTACCTGGACTTCCCCGGGGAGAACGGGCACGTGCGCTACGGCGAGGGCATCTACGTCGGCTACCGCGGCTTCGACGCCCGCGAGCAGGAGGTGGCCTACCCGTTCGGCTTCGGCCTGTCGTACACGACCTTCGAATACGGCCAGGCGAGCGCCGTCGCCACCGACGCCGGCATCGAGGTGCGGATACCGGTCGCCAACACCGGCGGCCGGGACGGCCGCGAGGTCGTCCAGGTGTACGTGAGCCTTCCCGGCTCCAGGGTCCGGCGCCCGCCCCGCGAGCTGAAAGCGTTCGCCAGCGTCGCGATCGCCGCCGGCCAGACCGCCGACGTGGCGCTCACCATCGCCCGCGACGACCTCGCGTACTGGGACACGCGGCTGGGACGCTGGGTGGTCGAGGGCGGCGCGTACCACTGCGCCGTCGGCGCCTCCTCGCGGGACCTGCGCGCCACCGCGGTGGTCGAGGTCGCCGGCGACGACATCCGCGTGCCGCTGACCCCGGACTCCACCATCGCCGAGTGGTTCGCCGACCCCCGCGGCGCCGAACTGCTCGGCCAGGCACTCGCCGCGATGGCGGCGAGCGGATCGGGGCCTGCCGCGGGCCTTGCCGCCGATCCCGGGCTCATGGCCTTCCTGGGCAGCCTGCCGCTGAGCCGGATGGCCGCGTTCCCCGGCAGCACGCTGACGCCCGGGGCGGTGGACAAGCTCGTCGCAGCCGCCAACGGCTGACCGCGCCCCGGGGGACCGCGCCCCGGGGGAGGACGGGGTCTCCGCCCGCCGGCTGAATAAGAGGTTCAGACCATCGGTCGATGCGCGGTGATCTGCCCCGCTGATAGCAATGCTGATAGCGATTGGGCAACCGCCGGGAATCCTCGCGCCGAGGGCCGGGGTTCCCCTCCCCCTGGAGGCTGTCGTGACCGACATCAAGACATACCAGTCCGGCGCGGGCCGTGACGCGCCGGCGGACGGGTCCCCCGGCGACCGGGTACCGGGTCCCGCCTGGGCCATCGCGGCTGTGTTCGCCGCGGCCGAACTCGCGGTCAGCGACCGGTACGGCTTCCAGCAGGACGAGCTTTACTTCCTGGTGGCGAGTCACCACCTTGCGTTCGGATATGTGGACCAGCCGCCGCTCGCCGTCCTGCTCGCCCGCACCACGGGCATCTTCGGCGTGAACCCGACGGCGATCAGGATCCTTCCGGCGCTGGCGGGAGGGGCGATCACCGTCATCGCGGCCAGGCTGGCGGCGCTGCTGGGCGCGGGGCGCGCCGGGCGGATACTCGCCGCGCTCGCCACCGCGAGCGCGCCGGTGCTCCTCGGCGCGGCGCACATCGGCAACACCACGCCGTATGACCTGCTGGCGTGGGCGGCCGTGCTGCTCTGCGTGGCCACGGCGCTGCTGCGGGGCCGGCCGCGGTGGTGGCTCGGCGCGGGCGCCGCGGCCGGCCTCGGCCTGGAAAACGAATACCTGGTCACCACCTTGATCGGCGCCCTTGCCGCGGGCATTCTCCTCACGTCCGCGCACCGCCGCGTTTTCGCGACACCGTGGCCCTGGCTCGGCGGCGTCATCGCGCTGGCGATCTGGGCGCCGAACCTCGCCTGGCAGTTCATGCACGGCTGGCCGCAGCTCACCATGGCGGCCGCGCTGCACCGGCACAACACCTCGGCGGGCGACTACATCATCGGGCTCCCCGGACAGCTCGTGTACGCGGGCGTGCTGGGGGCCCCGCTGGCCATCGCGGGCTTCGGGCGGCTATACCGGGCTCCTGAGCTGCGGTTCCTCGGGATTGCCGCCACGCTCGTCGTGGCGTACGTGCTGGCCTGGGTCCCGGGCAAGGTCTACTACGCCGACGGGATGCTGCCCGCCGTGGTCGCCGCCGGATCGGTATCGGCCGAGCGCTGGCTCGCCCGGGGCCGCCGGCCGCGCGCCCGGCGCGGGCTCGTCGCCGCCGGCGTGGCAGTGACCATCCTGGCGGTGGTGCCGAACACCCTGCCGGTGCTCCCGATCGCCGTCCTGCACAGCGTGCCGCCGGACAAGAACCTCAACGACGACATCGGATGGCCTCAGCTCGCCGCCCTGGTCGCGGCCCAGGACGCGGCGCTGACCCGTGCGGGCCAGGCCCCGACATCCGTCTACACCATCACGTACGCGGAAGCCGGCGCGCTGTACGTGTACGGCGGCCCGTATCGCCTGCCGCCGGTGGTCTCGGCGCACAACTCGTTCTGGACGTGGGGACCGGGCGACGCCTCGGACGCGAGGGTGCTCGTGGTCGACGCGATCAGCCAGCTGCGCCCGTACTTCGCGAGCTGCCGTCAGCTGGCCGTCTTCAACCCGCCGGACCAGGTGCAAAGCGACTGGAACGACATCTCGGTCGGCGTCTGCGCCGGCCCGGTGGCCGGCTGGAAGGCGCTGTGGCCGCGCCTGCGGCACTACGACTAGCCCCCGGGGAGCCCCAGGCCCCTCAGGGCAGCGGGCGGGGAAAAGGCCGCGGGCGGGGAAGGGGAGCCGGCAGCCGGGAAGGCCGCCGCCGCGAAAAGCGTTGGCACTATCCGGGTCCTGTCGTCTACCCTTTCCCGCCGGTGAATCAAACGTCCACGCTGCCCGCGCTCGCCGACCTGCGCCGCATGCTGCCTGAGCTGATGCTGTCCGACGCCCGCCGGCTCGGCCGCCGTATCGACGTCGCGGGCGGCCTGGAAGACCAGGCCGCCCGCGACAAGGCGGCAGCGCGGCTCGCCGGCGACGTCGCCCGCGCCGCGCAGCGCATCGGCGGCCGCCGCGCCGCGGTGCCGGAGATCAGCTATCCCGAAGAGCTCCCGGTCAGCCAGCGCAAGGACGACATCGCGGAAGCGATCCGCGAGCACCAGGTGGTGATCGTGGCCGGCGAGACCGGGTCCGGGAAGACCACCCAGCTCCCCAAGATCTGCCTTGAGATCGGGCGGGGCATCGCCGGGCAGATCGGCCACACCCAGCCAAGGCGGATCGCGGCCCGCGCGGTCGCCGAGCGCATCGCCGCGGAACTGGGCACCGGCCTGGGCCAGGTAGTCGGCTACAAGGTCAGGTTCACCGACAAATCAGGCGACAGCACCCTGGTCAAGCTGATGACCGACGGCATCCTGCTCAACGAGATCGCCGCCGACCGGGACCTGTGCCGCTACGACACGCTGATCATCGACGAGGCTCACGAGCGCAGCCTGAACATCGATTTCATCCTCGGCTACCTCAAGCGGCTGCTCCCGCGCCGGCCCGACCTCAAGGTGATCATCACCTCCGCCACGATCGACCCGCAGCGGTTCTCCGGCCACTTCGATAACGCCCCCGTCATCGAGGTCTCCGGCCGCACCTACCCGGTCGAGGTCCGCTACCGGCCCGTAAACGACCCGGACGACAAGGCAGCGGAAGACCGCGACCAGATCCAGGCGATCAGCGACGCGATCGACGAGCTGAGCGGCGAGGGCCCGGGCGACATCCTGGTGTTCCTGTCCGGCGAGCGCGAGATCCGCGACACCGCCGACGCGCTCAAGGGCCGGAAGGACCTCGACGTCCTCCCGCTGTACTCCCGGCTGTCCGCCGCCGAACAGCACCGCGTCTTCGAGCCCCCCGCATCGCGGGTGACACGCCGCGTGGTGCTGGCCACGAACGTGGCCGAGACCTCGCTCACCGTCCCCGGCATCCGCTATGTGATCGACCCGGGCACGGCCCGCGTCAGCAGGTACAGCCACCGCACCAAGGTGCAGCGCCTCCCGATCGAGCCGATCTCGCAGGCGAGCGCGAACCAGCGCAAGGGCCGCTGCGGCCGGGTCGCCGACGGCATCTGCATCAGGCTGTACGCGGAGGAGGACTTCGCCTCCCGCCCGGAGTTCACCGACCCGGAGATCCAGCGCACGAACCTGGCGTCGGTGATCTTGCAGATGGCCGCCGCGCGCCTCGGCGACGTGCGGAACTTCCCGTTCATCGACCCGCCCGACCCGCGCAGCATCGCCGACGGCGTCCGGCTCCTGGAAGAGCTGAACGCCATGAAGAACGACCGGCTCACCGACCTCGGCCGGAAGATGGCGCGGCTGCCCGTCGACCCGCGGATCGCCCGGATGATCTGCGAGTCCGCCGTCCAGGGGTGCGCGCGGGAGGTGCTGATCATCGCCGCCGCGCTGTCTATCCAGGACCCGAGGGAACGCCCCGCCGACAGCCAGCAGGCGGCCGACGCGGCCCACCGCAGGTTCGCCCGGCCGGAGTCGGATTTCCTCACGTTCGTCGCGCTCTGGGACTACCTCGCCGAGCGCCAGCGCGAGCTGTCCGGCTCGGCCTTCCGCCGCATGTGCCGGGCCGAGTTCCTCAACTACCTGCGGGTGCGCGAGTGGCAGGACGTGCACGGGCAACTGCAAAGCCTTGCCGCCGACCTCGGGATCGACACCCGTTCTTCATCGTCCGAACGGAAGGTGGTGCATACCGCCCTGCTCGCCGGGCTGTTGTCGCACGTGGGCATGAAGGTGGTGCTTCCGGCGGCCCGCCCGGGCCCGGACGGGCGCGAGCGAGGCCGCCGACCGCTCCCGGAGTACCTCGGCGCGCGCGGCACGCGGTTCGCGATCTTCCCGGGGTCGGCGCTGGCGCGCAAGCCGCCGGACTGGGTGGTCGCCGCCGAACTGGTGGAGACGTCGCGGCTATGGGGACGGCTGGCCGCGTCCATCGAGCCGGAGTGGGTCGAGCCGGTCGCGGCGCACCTGGTCAGGCGGTCCTACAGCGAGCCGCGCTGGAGCAAGAGGCGCGGCGCCGCCGTCGCGACCGAGAAGGTCACCCTGTACGGGATCCCGATCGTCGCCGACCGCGCCGTCGACTTCGCCCGGATCGACCCGGCGACCTCCCGTGAACTGTTCATCAGGCACGCGCTCGTGGAAGGCGACTGGGAGACCAGGCATCACTTCTTCCGCGACAACGCCAAGCTGCTCGCCGAGGCCGCCGAACTGGAGCAGCGGGCCCGCCGCCGCGGCCTGGTGGCCGGCGACGACGCGCTCTTCGCGTTCTACGACGCGAGGATCCCGGCCGACGTCGTGTCCGCCCGGCACTTCGACGCCTGGTGGAAGAAGGCCAGGCACGCCACTCCCGGCCTGCTCACGCTGACGCCCGCGGACCTGCTGAGCGAGGACGCCGAAGGCCTGGACTCCGGCGCCTACCCCGAGGTGTGGACCTCGGCGTCGCCGGGCGCCGCCGGCCGCGGGCAGCCGATCACGCTGCCGCTGTCGTACGCGTTCGAGCCCGGCGGCGAGGCAGACGGCGTCACCATCGACATCCCGCTGAACACGCTGAACCAGGCCCGCCCCGAAGAGTTCTCCTGGCAGGTACCCGGCCTGCGCCAGGAGCTGGTCACCGGGCTGATCCGCAGCCTGCCCAAGGCGCTGCGCCGCGAGCTCGTCCCCGCCCCCGACGTGGCCCGCGAGGTCCTCGCGGGCCTCGGCGGCGCCGTCCCCGCCGCCGACATACGCGACGTCCTGTCCCGCGAGCTGCTCCGGCTGCGCGGCGTGCGCGTCCCGCCGGACGCCTTCGACCTCGGCAAGCTGCCCCCGCACCTGCGGATCACGTTCCGCGTCACGGACGGCGGCCGGGTGCTCGGCACCGGGAAGGACCTGGCCGCCCTGCAACGGCAGCTGCGCCCGGAGCTGCGCGCCACGCTGTCCGCCCGGGCCGGCGCGCTCACCAGGACCGGGCTGACCAGCTGGGACTTCGGCACGCTGCCGCGGGAATTCACCGACGGCGAGGTCAGGGCGTACCCGGCCCTGGCCGACGAGGGCGACTCGGCCGGCATCCGGCTGTTCGAGACCGCCGAGGCGGCCCGCGCCGCGATGCGCGCCGGCACCCGGCGGCTGATCCTCCTCGGCGCCCGGTCGCCGGTGAAGGACATCGCCGCCCGGCTCACCACCGCGCAGAAGCTGGCGCTCAGCCGCAACCCGCACGGCGGCGTCGCGGCGCTGTTCGCCGACTGCCTCGACTGCGCCGCCGACGGCCTCATCGCCGACGCCGGCGGCCCCGCCTGGGACGCCGGCGGCTTCGCCCGGCTGGCCGCCGCGGTGCGGCCGCGGCTGCACGCGGCCACCGCCGAGGTCGTGGCCCGGGCAGAGGAGATACTCCGCGCCGCCCACTCGATCGAGGTCCGGCTCGGCGAGCTGCGCAGCCCCGTCCTCGAACCCGCCGCCGCGGACATCCGCGCCCAGCTGCGCGGCCTGGTCTACCCCGGGTTCCTGGCCGGCACCGGGACGGCGCGGCTGCCCGCGCTCGCGCGCTACCTGCGCGCCATCGAACGCCGCCTCGACAAGCTGCCCGACAACCCCGGCCGCGACGCCCAGCAGATGGCGACGGTGCACCGCGTGCAGGACGCCTGCCAGGCGGCGCTCGCCGCGCTGCCCCCCGCCGCCAGGTCCGGCCAGGCGGCACGCGACATCCGCTGGATGATCGAAGAGCTGAGGGTCAGCCTGTTCGCGCAGACACTGGGCACCCCGGTGCCGGTGTCCGAGCGCCGGATAATGAACGCAATCGAACGCATAAACTGACAACCGATTGCCATTCCAATGTTCTCGGCGTGTCGTTCGACTTATGTGCTACCCAAGGCGCTATGTTTCTCTTCTAGTAGCACTAGCGTGCCCGAGGCCGTTCCGCGGCCCGCGGGCCGCGCCCGTGAAAGAGGAGGAAGCCGTGATCGGAACACCCCCCGTCCGGCGCCGGCTGCTCGGCGCCGCGCTGCGCAGGTATCGGGAGGACCTCGGCTACGGCCTGGACGAGGCCGCCCGGATCCTGGAGTGCGACCGTTCGAAGATCAGCAGGATCGAGACCGGCCAGCGCGGCATCCGGGCCAAGGAGCTGCGCGAGCTGCTCGCCGAGTACGGCGTGCCGGCCGGCGAGCAGGCCGCCCTGCTCGCCCTCGCGCACCGCGGCCGGCGGCACGGCTGGTGGCAGGAGTACTCCGACGTGCTGTCCGACGCCGGCCAGGACTACATCATCATGGAGACCGCCGCGTCCGAGATCCTGGCCTATGCGGCACACCAGGTCCCCGACCTCCTGCAGACGCGGGAGTACGCGCGCGCCGCGGCCGGGGCCGACCCCGGCTGCGCGGGGGACGAGCAGCGGGCGCACGCGGTCGAGGTGAAGCTGGCCAGGCAGCGGGCTGCGCTCGCCGAGCGCAGCCCGCGGCTGGAGTTCGTGATCGCCGAGGGGGCGCTGCGCCAGGTGGTGGGCGGGGCCGCCGTCATGCGCGCGCAGCTCGCACGGCTCGCTGACCTGGCGCAGGCCGCCGCCGGCGCGGGCTCGCCCGGCGCGGCCGCCGGCCTGTCGCTCCGGGTGCTGCCGTTCGCGGCCGGCGCGCATGCCGCGGCCGGGTGCGGCTCGATGACCGTGCTGCGGTTCTCCGGCGCGCCCGGCCTGGGCGTCGTCCACCTGGCCGGGCTGTGCGGCGGGGTCAGCCTGGCGGACCGGGAGGAAGTGGCGTGCTACCTCAGGGCCTTCGCGCAGCTGCGCGCGGCGGCCCTGAGCCATCCGGACTCGGCGCGGCTGCTCCGTGACATGGCCCGTGACATGGCCGCGGGGTGAGCGGCGGCTGCGGGGGAGATCCTCAGTCCTCGGCGCTGCCCGCGTCCGCCTGCCTGGGCGCCGAGACCGGCCGTGCCGGGAACGAGAGCCGTCTGTTGACATCCTCAAGCTTGGCGATGAGGTCCTGGATGTCGCGGAGCTGCTGACTGGCGCGGCTCACACCTTCGTCGCGATCGCTTGCGGCCGGCACGCCGTTGCCGGAAATCATGGACTGAAACTCCAGAAGGGAAGGATAGCGGGAGAGCCAACTCGCCCGGTCGGCCGTCTATAAGCGGCAATAGTACCGCGATTTCACACACTTGTCACGCGGATGCGGATTGTATTCGCCGTGGCCGGGAGAATGCGTTCCCGCCCCGCGCGGTCGCAAGCCTATATCGATGCCGGCGAGGATGGCCAGCGCGACACTCGCGGCGCCCGGGTCGTCGCAGGTCAGTGCTTGGTTGGGCGTAAATTTGCGATCGATTGCGCCTGTTTATGCCTATCGATTGCAAATGCACGCCCGCGATGCACGAACTATCGGTAATGTGCGAATGCACGTGCATGGCCGAACGCGCGGCCCGGGTCAGCGGCGGGCCGATGAGCGCTGGCCGTGCGCGCGCATGGACTCCTCGATTTCCCGGGGAGTCAGCGCGGGGACGGGCAGTTCCGACGTGCCCTCGCGCGCGCGGGCCATGCCGTCGACGATCAGCGCGAGGTAGCGCCGCCAGACGCCCGGCTGGGCGGGGCTGGCGTACTCGGCGGCCGAGGCGAGCATGTACGCGATGAGCGGCACGTCGGTGGCGCGGAAGTCGCCGCGCAGCGCGCCCGCCGCCTGCGCGCGCTCCACGAGCCTGGTCATCACGGGGCGCATCCGCTCGCGGGCGTAGGCCACCCGGTCCCTGCCGTAGGTGGCGAACATCATCAGCTGCCGCAGGCCGAGGTCGCCCGCCAGGGAAGCGGCCGCGTACTCCAGGTACGACACCAGCGCCTGCCACGGGTCGGATGCCGCGCACGCCTCTTCCGCCACGGTCACCAGCGCGTCGATCCGCTCCTGGAACAGCTCCGCGACCAGCGACTCCTTGTCGGGGAACCGGCGGTAGACGGTGCCGACCCCCACTCCCGCCTCCCGGGCCACGTCGTCCAGGGTGGCGTCCAGGCCGCGCCGCGTGAAGACCTCGGCCGCGGCGCGCAGGATGCGCTGCCGGTTGCGCTCGGCGTCCCGCCGCAGCGGCCGTTCCCCCCGGTCCCCGGCGTGCGTGTCCTCGGCGTGCGCTGTCACGCGCTACAGCCTACCCCGCAGCGGAGGTTGCATCTCCGCTTCTGTTATGCTGGGCACCTAAGCGGAGCAACCATCTCCAGATTGGCGGGTTCGGAATGTCCGAAGCGAGCGTACCCGCACCGGGTACGGGGGGAACGGGCGCGCGGCGCGCCTGGGCGGGCGGCCAGGCGGAGCCTGATCCGCGGCGCTGGCTGATCCTCGTCGTCATCGCGATCGCGCAGCTCATGATCGTTCTGGACCTGACGGTCATGAACCTCGCGCTGCCGTCGGCGCAGCATGCGCTGCACTTCAACAACGTGGACAGGCAGTGGATCGTCACCGCGTACGCGCTGTCGTTCGGCAGCCTGCTGCTGTTCTGCGGGCGGCTGGCCGACCTGATCGGGCGCAAGGTGATGTTCCTCGCCGGCCTGGCCGGCTTCGCCGCGGCCTCCGCGGCGGGGGGCGCCTCGGTTAACTTCGAGATGCTGGTTACCGCCCGGGCCTGCCAGGGCGTGTTCGCCGCGATGCTGGCGCCCGCCGCGCTGTCGCTGCTGACCACGACGTTCACCGACCCGGCCGAACGCGGCAAGGCCTTCGGGATCTATGGTTCCATCACCGGCGCGGGCGCCGCGGTCGGGCTGCTGCTCGGCGGCGCGCTGACCTCGTACGCGTCCTGGCGCTGGTGCCTTTACATCAACCTGGTCTTCGCCGGGATCGCGATCGCGGGCGGCGCGCTGCTGCTGCGCCGGCAGGAGAAGGCACCCGGCTCCCAGCTGGACGTGCCCGGCGTGCTGACGGTGTCCGGCGGCGTGTTCTGCCTGGTCTACGGGTTCTCCAACGCCGCGACCCACGGCTGGTCCACCCCGTCGACGTGGGGCTTCCTGGTCGCCGGCGTGGCGCTGCTGGCCTTCTTCGCGCTCTGGCAGGGCCGCGCGGCGCACCCGCTGCTGCCGCCCCGGGTGGTGCTCGACCGCAACCGCGGCGGCGCGTACCTGGCCATCTTGATCATCGGGGCCGGGATGTTCGGCATCTTCTTGTTCCTCACCTACTACATGCAGGTGAGCCTGGGGTATTCGGCGGTCGTCAGCGGCGTGGCCTTCCTGCCGATGGTGGGCTGCGTCGCCATCGCCGCCAACGCGTCGAACATCGTGCTGCTGCCGAAGATCGGCCCGAAGCCCATTGTCTTCGCGGCCTTCCTGCTGCTGGCGGGGGCGCAGGCCTGGCTGACGCGGATCGGCGTGCGCGGGGACTACGTGGGGAACATCCTCGGCCCGCTGATGGTCACCGGCGTCGGGATGGGCTTCATGTTCTCCACGGCGATGAACGCCGGGACGTACGGGGTCGCGCCCTACGACTCGGGCGTCGCCTCAGCCGCCATCAACACCGGGCAGCAGCTCGGCGGGTCGATCGGCACCTCGCTGCTCAACACGATCGCGGCGAGCGCGACGGCCAGCTACATCGCCGCGCACATCGCGGCGGCCGGCCACAGCCCGGCCGCGCTCAGGGGAGTCCAGGCCGCGGGCCTGGTGCACGGCTACACCACGGTCTTCTGGTGGTGCGCGGCGATCTTCGCCGGGGGCGCGGTCGTCTGCGGCGCGCTGATGCGCCGCGGCCCGCTGCAGTCGGCGCCCTCCGGGTCCGGCGCGCCGGCCGGGGAGGTAACGGCGGCCGGGGCAGGCGCCGCCGTCCGTTCGGAATAACAAGGAAGGGACCGCTCTCCCGGAGCGGTCAGGACTTGTGCAGCGACCTGCGGCCCGGCCGGGCCCGCGGCTGCGGCGCGGCGGGCTCGGCAAGCCGGGACAGCACGACCGTGAAGCGGGTCAGCCCGGGCCGGCTGGTCACCAGCACCGCGCCGCCCAGCGCGGCGACCACCGCGTCGACGATCGCCAGGCCCAGCCCGGTGGAGTTCGCGTCGGCCGCGTGCGAGCGGGACGTGTCCGCCCGGGTGAACCGCTCGAACAGGTCGGGCAGCAGGCCGGGCGGGATGCCGGGGCCGTCGTCGGTCACGGCCGCCACGACCAGCGGCCCGGCCGGGACGGCGCCGCGCCGCGCCGAATCCGGCCCGGCGCCGGGTTCGCCGGGCGGCAGCTCGCCGCTGACCGTCACGGTGACCGTGGTGCCTTCCGGGGTGTGCCGCCCGGCGTTGCTGAGCAGGTTGGCGAGCACCTGGTGGAGGCGGTGCTCGTCGCCGCTGACCACCAGCGGGTCGTCGGGCAGCTCGAGCATCCAGCGGTGGCCCGGGCGGGCGACGCGGGCGTCGCTGGTCGCGTCGATCGCCAGCCGGGTCATGTCCACCGGCTCCCTGTTCAGCGGGCGGCCGGCGTCAAGCCGGGCGAGGAGCAGCAGGTCGTCGACGAGCACGCTCATCCGGGTGGACTCCGACAGCACGCGGCCGAGCGCGTGCGTGACCGTCTCGGGGGAATCGCCCGGGTGGCGCAGCGCCAGCTCCGCGTAGCCGCGGATCGCGGCCAGCGGGGTGCGCAGCTCGTGGCTGGCGTCGGCGGCGAACCGGCGCAGCCGCGCCTCGCTCGCCGCGCGGCGGCGCAGCGCGGTCTCCACATGGCCGAGCATGCGGTTGAACGCCAGCCCTACCTGACCGGTCTCGGTCGCCGGGTCGGTGTCCGGCACGCCCCTGGGCAGCGCAACCTCGCCGGACTCGAGCGGCAGCTCGGCTACCCGGGACGCGGTGGCCGCCACCCGGCGCAGCGGGCGCAGTGAGAGCCGCACCCACAGGGTGCCGAGCACCCCGGCGAACAGCAGGACGGCGCCGAAGAGCGCGGCCTCGGTCAGCGCGACGTCCCGCAGCAGGTCGTGCATGCCGCTCAGCGGCAGGCCGGTGATGTAGATCGCGCCGTTGTGGTCCCTGACCACGGTGAGCTCGAACTCCCCGCCGGCCGAGGGCAGGCCGAGCACGTGGGGCGGCACGTAGGTGCCTGGCGCCTGTACGGCCTGCGGGGGGATGGCGAGCAGCGCCCGCTTCTCCGCGGCCGACAGCGCGATCGTCTTGGGCACCAGGTGCGCGCCCCACTGCCCGTTCAGCATGTACGCCCAGAACGTTCCCGGGCCCAGCTCGTCGCAGTAGGAGGGACCGTGACCGCCGTCGGCGCCGCGCGGGGGCTGCCCGGCCTGGTCGTCGCCGTCGCTGTCATCGCCGGGCCCGGGGCCGAGCGTGCTGTCCAGGCAGTTGTTCGTCAGGCTGGTGGCGGTCTGCAACTGGTCGGTGAGCTCGCGGCTCAGCGAGCGCTGCACCGCGAGGTAGGTCACCGCGCCGACCAGGGCGCAGGCGATGGCGAGCAGCGCGACCAGGCCGGCGATCAGCCTGCCGCGCAGCGTGCGGGGGACCGGCCAGCGCCTCCGTGCCCGCCTGGCCCGGGGGCCGGCTCCCATCAGCCAGCCGGTTTCAGCACGTAGCCGACGCCGCGCACGGTGTGGATCAGCGGTTCGCGGCCCGCGTCGATCTTCTTCCGCAGGTAGCTGATGTACAGCTCGACCACGTGGGCCTGGCCGCCGAAGTCGTAATTCCACACCCGGTCCAGGATCTGCGCCTTGGACAGCACCCGCCGCGGGTTGCGCATCAGGAAGCGGAGGAGCTCGAACTCGGTCGCGGTCAGCTCGATGAGCTCGCCGCCGCGGCGCACCTCGCGGGCGTCCTCGTCCATGGTCAGGTCCGCGACCGCGAGCGATCCCTCGCTGCTGGCCCTGGCCAGGTTGGCGCGGCGGAGCAGCCCGCGCAGCCGGGCCAGGACCTCCTCCAGGCTGAACGGCTTGGTGACGTAGTCGTCGCCGCCGGCGGTCAGCCCCGCCACGCGGTCCTCCACCGCGTCGCGCGCGGTCAGGAAGAGGACGCAGACGTCCGGCAGTTCCGCGCGCAGCCTGCGCATGACCTCGATGCCGTCGAAGTCGGGCAGCATGATGTCGAGCACGACGGCGTCCGGCCGGAATTCCCGCCCGACGCGCACCGCCTCCGCGCCGTTGGCGGCGGTGCGCACGCTCCAGCCTTCGTAGCGCAGCACGCTGGAGAGCAGCTCCGCCAGGCTCGGCTCGTCATCCACCACGAGGACCCGGACCGGAGTGCCGTCCGCGTGCTGGGTGCCCGCGCCGCGCCCTTGCGGGACGGCGGGCGCGGCCATGCCGGCGCCGCTGCCCGTGCTGGGCTGGGCGGTGCCGTTCAGCGTCGTGCTGCCAGGGGAATCAGCCATGTCTGTCGCTCACTCACAGAGGGGCTCGTATCTCGTCTGTTGCCTTGCCCGTATCGGGCCTGCCGGGCCTTCCCTCTCAGGATGGCAAGGCCCGGCCAACGTGGTCTGTGAATCGTTTATGTGTTTCCTCTGAGATTCCGCGCCGTTGGCAGTGAGGTTCCGCGCCGCCGGCAGTCAGCGGCCTCATCCGCCAACCGCTGCCCTTCCTGCCCGCTGCGCGCCCGATCTCACCTGCCGGCGCCGGGTCATCATGTCAGCGGCCCAGCAGGCGCGCCAGCTTGGAGCCGTGCCCGGCCGGCCGCGCGCCGGCCGCGCGCAGCAGGTCCGCCGCCGCCTGCTGCAGCGCCGGCGACCTGGCCGGCACCTCGACCTCGATCTCCCGCCAGCGCAGGGGCTGTCTCCCGCCCGGGGCGCCGCCGAGCCGCCGCGCCGTCACCACGTCATCGGCGATCTCGGCGAGCACGCGGCCGTCGTGCCCGGTGAGGGTCACCACCGTCCGTTCGGTATCGAGGGCGGCGATCGGCGCGAGGGGGAGACCGCCGGTGACCTCGGCCACCGCCGCCGCGAGGCGCGGGGGGACCTCGCCCCGGCCGCCGTCGAGGGGCGCGTGCACCTCGCGGCGGGCGCCGGCGCCGGCCGGCAGCTTCAGGTGCCAGCCCTCGTCGGTCCCGCCGGTCCGCCGGCGCAGCGTGATCCCGTTCGCCGCGAGCCGTTCGTCCGGCGTGTCGAAGTAGGTGGCGGCCAGGCGGTAGCGCGCGGGCTCGGCGCCGGTGATCTCCTCGTGCAGGACGTCCCGCAAGGCGCCGAAATCCGGGCGCGTGAAGCCCTCATCGACATCGAATTTCTGTTCGACTTCCAGGTGGTCCGCCACCATCGCCTCCAGCCTGTAGCCTGCGCGGCCTCCGCCTGCCTGGCCCGCTTGTGATCCCAGCCGGCGCTTACCGGGAAGGTTACGGACAGCCTAAGACACGTAATACGACAAGCATCAATGCGGTGCCGTCTCCCGCGCGCCGGCGCGCCGGCGCCCTGGCGCCCCGGGGTTCACAGCGGTCACGTTCATCCCAGCCCCGGGGCGGATGGCGCGCCACGGCCGGCCGATAGAGGCGAAAAATCATTCATCAAGAAAAATTTCTGCGGTATAGCTATAAAAATCTTTCGCGATCATGGTCGGCGGGGAAGGGGGAAGGGAAGAGCCCGCGCGGCGCGCGTGCCGCGGCCGGGCGGGGGGAAGCCCGCGGCGCGCGGGCCGGCGGCCCCCGGCTCCGGGCGGCGCGTGCGGGCCGGCGGCGCGCGGGCGGTGGGCTATGCTGCCGGACAGCAA
>DATGLH010000052.1:0-46480 GCA_035294225.1 Trebonia sp. | reverse complement strand
CCCGGGGCGGTCCCGCACACCTCGACCTACGCGCTCACCAACGTCACGCTGCCCTACGCGGTGGAGATAGCCAACCGCGGCTGGCGGGACGCGCTGCGCGCCGACCTGTCCCTGGCCCGCGGCCTGAACACCCACGACGGCGCCCTGACCTGTGCTCCGGTCGCCGAGGCGCACAACCTGCCCTACACCCCGATAACCGCCGTCCTCGCCTGACCGGGGCGAGACCAGGGCGCGAGACCAGGGCGCGGGGCTGGCCGGCGCCCGGCTGCCCCCCGCATGAGCGCGTCGCCGTCGCAGGTGTTGCTGAACCGTGCCGCTGCCCTCCCCGGGCGCCCGCTAGGATCGCCGGTTGTGAGCCGATGCCGGCCCGCCGACCGCGGCCGCCTTGGGGCAGCCCGCCGGCCGCGGCGGCCGCCAGAGTGAGGGAGCCCCGCCGGAATGCCAGAGTGAGGGAGCCCCGCCGGAATGAGGAAGCCTCGTGGTTAGCGTCGCCGCCGCGGTCCGGGAGTACCTGGAGTACCTCGTGGTTGAGCGCGGGCTGGCGGCGAACACCATCGAGTCGTACCGGCGCGATCTGAGCCGGTACGCCGAGACGCTGGCCGCGCGCGGCAAGACCCGGCTTGGCGACGTGCGCACCGCCGATGTCACGCATTTCCTCGCGGTGCTGCGCACCGGCGACGACGAGCACCCGCCGCTCGCGGTGAGCTCGGCGGGCCGCGCGGCCGTCGCGGTCCGCGGGCTGCACGCGTTCGCGTGCGCCCAGGGGCTCGCCGGCGACGACCCGGCGCGCGAGGTCGCGCCGCCGGCGCCGCCGCGGCGGCTGCCGAAGGCCATAACGCTCGCCGAGGTAGAGCGGCTGCTCGAGGCGGCGGGACCGGCCGAAGACCCTGACCCCCGCGTGCTGCGGAACCGTGCGCTGCTTGAGTTCCTCTACGGCACGGGCGCGCGGATCTCCGAGGCGGTGGGGCTGGACGTCGACGACCTGGACCTCGCGGGCGACCCGGCCGTGCTGCTGTCCGGTAAGGGGGGAAAGCAGCGGTTCGTCCCCGTGGGCAGCTACGCCGCCCGGGCGCTGGAGGCATACCTCGTGCGCGGGCGCCCGGCCCTGGCGGCCGCCGGCAGGCGGGCGAGCCCGGCCGTGTTCCTCAACGCCCGCGGCGGCCGGCTCACCCGGCAGGGCGCGTGGGGGGTGCTGGGCGAAGCAGCCGCCCGTTCGGGACTGGGCGGAGTGTCGCCGCACACCCTGCGGCACTCTTTCGCGACCCACCTGCTCGACGGCGGCGCGGACATCAGGGTCGTGCAGGAATTGCTCGGGCACGCGTCGGTGACCACGACGCAGGTCTACACTCTGGTGACGGTGGACAAGCTCAGAGAGGTCTACGCCGCCTCGCATCCGAGGGCGCTCGGCTAGCCGGTAACAGGTAAAAATCCGGCGCTTACGGCGCGTTGGCTTGCACCTGCCGGACGCCAGCGCCTAGAGTCCCGAACAGTTCGCGACCCCTAGCCCCCGAGAGGATCTCACTGGTGGCCGCATCTCGTGTAATAGAGCTTCTGCCGGGAGACATCGGACCGACCGGACGGCCGTTGCCCGCCTTCCCGGACCCTGAGCCGCTGACCGAGCATGGGCCGGCGCGCATCGTCGCGATCTGCAACCAGAAAGGCGGCGTCGGCAAGACCACCACGGCCATCAACCTGGGTGCCGCGCTCGCCGAGCAAGGGCGGCGGATACTGCTCGTCGACTTCGACCCCCAGGGCGCGCTGTCGGTCGGCCTCGGCATACAGCCGCACGATATCGACAGCACGGTCTACAACCTGCTCATGGAGCGGGACGTCAAGGCACGCGACGTGCTGTTCAAGACCGGCATCGAGGGCATGGACCTGCTGCCGAGCAACATCGACCTGTCCGGCGCCGAAGTCCAGCTGGTGCACGAGGTCGGCCGTGAGTTCGTGCTGGGCAGTGCGCTCAAGGACGTGGTCCCCGACTACGACTACATACTGATCGACTGCCAGCCGTCCCTCGGTCTGCTCACGATCAACGCGCTGGCCTGCGCCGACAGCGTGCTCATCCCGCTGGAATGCGAGTATTTCGCCATGCGCGGCGTGGCGCTGCTGATGGAGACGATCGACAAGGTGCAGCAGCGGCTCAACCCGAAGCTGACCATCGATGGCCTGCTGGGCACGATGTACGATTCGCGCACCTTGCACACCCGGGAAGTTCTCGGCAGCATCGTGAACGGATTCGGCGACAAGGTATTCCATACGGTGATCAACCGCACGGTGCGATTCCCGGACGCCACCGTTGCGGGCGAGCCCATCACGAGCTTCGACTCGGCGTCGATGGGGGCCAGTTCCTACCGTGAGCTCGCCAAGGAGGTACTTGAGCGGTGGCGGCAGGCGGGGGGCGACCACGCCGGGTGAGCATTCCCGGGACTGCGGAACCGCTGCGTCCGCTTCCCGTCGCCGGACTGCCTGACCCCGGACATGCGCGGTGGGGGCGCGGTTGAGGCAGGGCGCGGATGACCCGCCGCGTCCGCTACCGTCGTTATCGTGGCGAAGGTTGCGGGTGGCGCGGTGAGCAGCGGGCCGGCCCCCGGCGAGAGGACTGGCGAAGGAAGCGCGGGCGCGCCGCGGGGCGCGAGCGCCTTCGAAGTGCACCTCGACGTCTTCGAAGGGCCGTTCGACCTGCTGCTCGCGCTGATCTCCAAGCACAAACTGGACATCACCGAGGTGGCGCTGTCCCAGGTCACCGACGAGTTCATCGCCTACATCAGGCAGCGTTCCGGCGGCTGGGACCTGGACCAGGTGAGCTACTTCCTCGTCGTGGCGGCCACCCTGCTCGACCTCAAGGCGGCGCGGCTGCTGCCCTCGGGGGAGGTGGAAGACGAGGAGGACCTGGCGCTGCTCGAGGCCAGGGACCTGCTGTTCGCCCGGCTGCTTCAGTACCGGGCCTACAAGGAGGCGGCCGCGGTGTTCGCCGCCCGGATGGCGGCGGCCGCCAGGCGCTTCCCGCGGCGGGTGCCGCTTGAGCCGCGGTTCGCCGGCCTGCTGCCCGAGGTGCTGTTCACCATCGGCCCCCAGGAGTTCGCGGCGCTGGCCGCGCGGGCGCTCACCCCGAAGGTGCCGCCTACCGTGCCGACGGACCACATCCACGCCCCGTTCGTGTCCGTCAGGGAACAGGCGGTGCTTATCGCCGGCCGGCTCCGGCGCCTTGGCCGGGCGTCCTTCAGGCAGCTCACCGCCGGCGCGGCGGGGAACCACGAGATCGTGGCGTCGTTCCTGGCCCTGCTCGAGCTCTACCGTGAGGAGACGGTCGCGTTCGAGCAGGTGGCGCCCCTGGGTGAGCTGTACGTCAGCTGGACCGGCGGCGACCGCGAGGTGGTGCTGTCCCCGCCGGGAACCGAGGTGGTGCTGTCCCCGCCGGGAACAGGTAGCGTCGGTGCATCGGCGGAAAGCGAAGAAGACTACTCATGAGCAGCGACTTCACGGACCCGGACGTCGGCCTGGACCAAGGCGGCGCCGCCTCTTACGACTCCGGCGGCCCCGCGGGCATCGAAGGCTCCGACGGCCCCGGGCTCCGCGCGAGCCTGGAGGCTATCCTGCTCGTCGCGGACGAGCCGGTGCCCGAAGTGCTGCTGGCGCAGGTGCTGGAGCGGCCGCGGGGCGAGGTGGCCGCGGGGCTGCGGGCGCTGGCCGCCGAGTACGCGGCCGACGGCCGGGGATTCGACCTGCTCCAGGTCGCGGGCGGCTGGCGCTTTTATACTCGGGAGGACTGCGCGCCGCTGGTGGAGCGCTTCGTCCGGGACGGGCAGGAGGTCCGGCTCACCCAGGCCGCGCTCGAGACCCTGGCGGTGATCGCCTACCGGCAGCCCGTCAGCCGGGCGCGGGTGTCGGCGGTGCGCGGGGTGAACTGCGACGGCGTGATCAGGACGCTGGTGCTGCGCGGCCTGGTCGAGGACTGCGGGACTGACCCGGAGACGGGCGCGATCCTGTACCGCACCACCGGCTACTTTCTTGAGCGGCTGGGCATGGCGAGCCTGGACGAGCTGCCTGACCTGGCGCCGTTCCTGCCGGAGAACATCGAGGACATCGAGGACAATGAGCGCACGCGGTCGTAACAGGCCCGCCGGCCGGGGCGGGCCGCGATGGCCGGCCCCCCGCGCCGGCAAGGCCGGCCTCACTGGCAAGGCCGACTGCACTGGCAAGGCCGGCTTCGCCGGCGAGCCCCGCGAGGAGGACGATGACTGGGGCGGTCCCGGCGGCGAGCGGGACGACCTCACCGACGTCCCGGGCGGGGTCCGGCTGCAGAAGGTGCTCGCGGCGGCGGGCATGGGCAGCCGGCGGCACTGCGAGGAGCTGATCGGCGCCGGGCGGGTCGAGGTGGACGGGCGGACCGTCCGCCGGTTCGGCGCGCGCGTGGACCCGGAGCGCCAGGTGATCCGGGTCGACGGCAAGCGCATCCCCGCCCGGCAGGACGTGGTGTACCTGGCGTTCAACAAGCCGCCCGGGGTGCTGACCGCGATGTCCGACGACCGGGGCCGGCGCACGGTCGCGGATTTCCTGGGCGACCGCGCGCAGCGGCTGTTCCACGTCGGCAGGCTCGACTACGACACCGAGGGCCTGATGCTGCTCACCAACGACGGCGAACTGGCGCACCGGCTAGCGCACCCGAGCTACGAGGTCGCCAAGACCTACCTGGCGGACGTTCCCGGGCCGGTCCCCCGCGACGTGGGACGGCGGCTGGCCGTCGGCGTCGAGCTCGAGGACGGGGTGGCGGTCGCGGACCGGTTCCGGGTGCTCGAGCAGACGGGGTCGCGCGCGCTCGTGGAGATCACCCTCCATGAGGGCCGCAAGCACATCGTCAGGCGGATGCTCGCCGAGGTCGGGCATCCGGTGAGCCGCCTGGTTCGTACCACGGTGGGGCCGATCAAGCTGGGCAACCTGCGGCCGGGCGCGACACGCGACCTCACGACGAGGGAAATCGGCGACCTGTACGCCGCCGTCGGCCTGTGAGGCATATGGGGCATATGAGGCCCGCCAGGTCCGCAGGACATGTGAGGCCGGTAGCCTTGAGCACCGAAGCGGGAGGAGTTGGCACGTGGCAGTCCGGGCGATCCGCGGCGCGATCCAGGTGGACGCCGACGACCGGGACGCGATCCTGGAAGGCACCGCGGAACTGGTGACGGCGGTGATGAGCCGCAACGACCTGACCACGGACGACGTGATCAGCGTGCTGTTCACCGTGACACCGGACCTGACCGCCGAGTTTCCCGCGCTGGCGGCCCGCAAGATCGGCTTTCACGCGGTGCCGCTGATGTGCGCGACCGAGATCCCCGTGCCCGGCGCCATGCCCCGGGTGGTGCGGCTGATGGCGCACGTGGAGACGGACCGTCCTCGTTCACAGATCCAGCACGTGTACCTGCGCGGTGCCGCCGCCCTCCGCCTGGACATCGCGCAATGACCGGCCGATCATCATCCCGAACGAGCCCGTGGTGACTGCGCCGGGGCGCGTCCTGGTCGCCGGGACGGGGCTGATCGGCACCTCGGTAGCCCTCGCGCTGCGCGAGCACGGCACCGAGGTGTGGCTGAGCGACGCCGACGAGGCCGCTGCCCGGCTCGCGGCCGATCTCGGCGCCGGGACGGTGGTGCGCGACCTGCGGGACGCCAAGGGGATCGCGGACATCGCGGTGCTCGCCGTCCCGCCCGCCGCGGTCGCGGCCGTGCTCGCGCAGGCGCAGGAGTGCGCCGTCGCCGACGTGTACACCGACGTGGCCAGCGTCAAGGAACTGCCGGTTGCCCAGGCCCGCGAACGGGGCTGCGACCTGCGGGCGTACGTTCCCGGCCACCCGCTGGCCGGCCGGGAACGGCACGGCCCGGCGGCGGCCCGGGCCGACCTGTTTCTCGGCCGCGCCTGGGCGCTGTGCCCGCTGCCCGAGACGGCGGCGGATGCCGTCGAGGCGGTGACCGCGCTGGCCGTGGCCTGCGGCGCGGATCCAGTCCGCGCCGATCCGGCGACACACGACCGCTGGGTGGCGCTGGTCTCACACGCTCCGCACGTGGTGGCCGCCGCGATGGCGGCCCGCCTGGCGCCGCCGGAGGTCCCGGCCGGCGCGCTCGCGCTGGCCGGGCAGGGGCTGCGCGACGTCACCCGGATCGCGGCGGGGGACAGCGAGCTGTGGACGCAGATCCTGTCCGCCAACGCCGGGCCGGTCGCCGAGGTCGTCGCCGCCGTCGCCGAGGACCTGGCGGCAGCCGCCCGCGCGCTCGCCGCCGGCGGGGCCGCCGCCGGGGGAGCCATCGCGGGGCTGCTCGGCCGCGGCCGGGCCGGGACCGCGCGCATCCCGGGCAAGCACGGCGGCGAGGGACGCAGCTTCACCGTCGTCCAGGTCGTGATCGCCGACCGGCCGGGCGAACTGGCCAGGCTGTTCGACGCGGCCGGGGCCGCCGGGGTGAACATCGAGGACGTGCGTATCGAGCACTCGCCCGGCCTGCCGGTCGGCGTGGCCGAACTGTCGGTCCGCCCGGACCGGGCCGGAGCGCTGCTCGCGGCGATGGAGGCCGGCGGCTGGCCGGCCCGCCGGTAGCGGTGGCACGCCGGTGACGGCGGTGTCGCTGCGCCGCCAGGAGTGTGCGAAGCTTGACCTCATGACCGAAAGCGCGCAGCAGGACGCCTCCAAGCAGGCCCCCGAGCCCGGCGCCGGGCAGGCCGATACGGAGCCGGGCACGGCGCAGGACGGCGGGGGGAAGCCGGAGCTCGACGAGGTGAAGCGCAAGTTCCGCGAGGCCCTGGACCGCAAGCGCCAGATCCACGCGGAAGGCTCGGGCCAGGGCGGCCGTGACGCCGGCAAGATCCACGGCGCGCACGGCCCTGCCGCCGGCCGCCGTCAGTTCCGCCGCAAGAGCGGCTAGCGGCCCCGGCGCGGCCGGGTACGCCGCCCCCCGGCGGGCACCGGCACGCCTGCCCGCGCGTCCCCGCGTTTCCGTCCCCGCGTCCCCGCGCGGGAGCGTCCCCGCGTTCCCGTTCCCGCGTCCCCGCGCGGGAGCGTCCCCGCGTTCCCTTCCCCGCGTCCCCGCGCGGGAGCGTCAACGCGCGGGGGGAAGAGCAGATCGTCGCTCCCGGTACCATTTCGGGGTGGGAATTTCTGTGCCGGGCGGGTTTGTCATAGCCGTGGACGGGCCGTCGGGAGCCGGCAAGTCGAGCGCCTCGAAGGGCGTCGCGCGCGCGCTCGGCTTGCGCTACCTGGACACTGGCGCGATGTACCGGGCCCTGACCTGGTGGCTCATCTCCCAGGGCCAGGACACGGCCGACGCGCGGCTGGTCGCGAGCCGGGTCAAGGACCCGGTGATCGAGGTCAGCACCGACCCGGACGACCCCTGGACCCGCGTCGACGGCATGGACGTCACCGCGCAGATCCGGAGCAGAGAGGTCTCTGCCCAGGTCAGCGTGGTCGCGCGCGTTCCCGAGGTCAGGCAGCGCCTCATCGGCATGCAGCGCGGCATCATCGATGCCGCGCAGCCCGGGATCGTCGCCGAAGGCCGGGACATCGGCACGGTCGTGGCCCCGCACGCGCCGCTCAAGGTGTTCCTGACCGCGGACAGCCAGGCGCGCGCGGAGCGCCGCGCGGCCGAGCAGGGCGCCGCGGTCGACGTGACCGCGGCGGACCAGGCCCGCCGCGACCGGCTGGACGCGGCGCAGTCCGCCAAGGCCGAAGACGCGGTGCTCATCGACGCCACCGACATGTCGCTGCCGGCGGTGGTCGACGCGATCACGAGGCTGGCCCGCGAGCGCGCGCCGCTCGCATGGGCGGGGGATTCGAGCAGTTGATACCGAACCAGAGGTCGCGCATGCCCGGCGGCACCGACTCATCCGCGGAGGGGGACGGACCACGTGGGAGCATCTGAGGCCGGCCAGCCGGTGCTGGCGGTCGTAGGACGGCCGAACGTCGGCAAGTCGACGCTGGTCAACCGCATTCTGGGCAGTCGGCAGGCGGTCGTGGAGGACGTGCCAGGCGTCACCAGGGACCGGGTCGCGTACGACGCCAGCTGGCGCGGACGGACGTTCACGGTGGTGGACACCGGCGGCTGGGAGGCGCGGGCGCGGGGCCTGGCGGCGCAGGTGGCCGAGCAGGCGAAGATCGCCGTCGACATGGCGGACGCCGTGCTGTTCGTGGTCGACGCGCGGGTCGGGGCCACCGACGAGGACGAGGCGGTCGCGAACGTGCTCCGCCGGTCGGGCAAGCCGGTCGTGCTCGCCGCCAACAAGGTGGACGACGCCAGGAACGAGGCCGACGCCATGTCGCTGTGGTCCCTCGGGCTCGGCGAGCCCGTCATGGTCAGCGCGATGCACGGCCGGGGCAGCGGCGACCTGCTTGACCTGGTCCTGGAGGCGCTGCCCGAGGCGCCGCCGGAACGGCAGGCGGAGGCCGGGCCGCGCCGGGTCGCGCTGATCGGCCGTCCCAACGTCGGCAAGTCCAGCCTGCTGAACAAGCTCGCGGGGCAGCAGCGCGCGGTGGTCGACCCGGTGGCCGGCACCACCCGGGACCCGGTGGACGAGCTCATCGAGCTCGGCGGCGCCACCTGGCGGTTCGTCGACACGGCGGGGATCAGGCGGCGCTTCCGGGAGAGCCAGGGCGCCGACTACTACGCGGCGCTGCGCACCGCGGGTGCCCTGGACCGCGCCGAGGTCGCGGTCGTGCTCATCGACGCCAGCCAGCCGCTCACCGAACAGGACCTGCGGATCCTCACGATGGTGATCGAGGCCGGCCGGGCGCTGGTCATCGCGTACAACAAGTGGGACCTCACCGATACCGAGCGTCGGCGCTACCTGGAGCGGGAGATCGAGCGGCAGCTCCACCACGCGCGCTGGGCGCCCCGGGTGAACATCTCCGCCGTTACCGGGCGGCATGTCGACAGGCTGGTGCCCGCCCTTGAGCAGTCACTGGCAAGCTGGGAGCAGCGCGTCCCTACCGGGCAGCTCAACGCGTTCCTCAGCCAGCTGGTCGCGGCCACCCCGCCGCCGATGCGCGGCGGCCGCCAGCCGAGGATCTTGTTCGCCACGCAGGCGGGGACCAGGCCGCCGCACTTCGTGCTGTTCACCACCGGGTTCCTGGAGGAGACCTACCGGCGGTTCATCGAACGGCGGCTGCGCGAGGAGTACGGGTTCGAGGGGACCCCGATCAGGGTGTCCATGCGGCTGCGGGAAAAGCGCGGCAAGGGCGCCTCAGGCAAGGGCGGCAGGCCCGCCGCCCGCCCGGCCCGGTCCGCCGCCCGCCGAGGGTAGCCCCCTCGCCCCGCCCGGCCCGCTCCGCCGCGGGCAGCCCCTCGCCCCGCCCCCGTACGCCGGCGCCGCCCGCCCGCGCGGCCGTCCCCGCCGCCAACCCCGCCGCCACCGTTCTGGGGCTGTGCCCCGCAGCCCCAAAAAGAATGGGGCGATGGGCCACAGCCCCGTTCCTCCACCTGGCTGCCGTTCTGGGGCTGTGCCCCGCAGCCCCAGAAAGAATGGGGCGATGGGCCACAGCCCCGTTCCTCCCCCTGGCTGCCGTTCTGGGGCTGTGCCCGCAGTCCCGTCCTCCCCCTGGCTGCCGGGCTCGGACTGACCGCTGGGCAGACACCATGCGTACGTTCGGAATCACCTGACCCGGAAGACACCCCGGGGAACAGGAACGATAATTGTCTGTCGTGCTTTCACCCGGGAAGCTCATCGAGCTCGACAGACGCCGTGTCTGGCACCCGTACGCGCCCATGCCGGGCACCCACCCGCCGCTGGTCGTGGCATCGGCCGAAGGGGTACGGCTGCGCCTCGCCGACGGCGCCGAACTCATCGACGGCATGTCGTCGTGGTGGGCGGCGATCCACGGCTATGCGCACCCGGCGCTGGACGCGGCCGCACGGGAGCAACTGGGGCGGATGAGCCATGTGATGTTCGGCGGCCTGACCCACGAGCCGGCCGTGGTGCTCTGTGACCGGCTCGCGGCCCTCGCGCCGCACGGGCTTGAGCACGTGTTCCTGTGCGACTCGGGCTCGGTCAGCGTCGAGGTAGCGGTCAAGATGTGCCTGCAGTACTGGCGGTCGCGGGGCATGCCGCGCAAACAGCGGCTGCTGACCTGGCGCGGCGGGTACCACGGCGACACGTTCATGGCAATGTCCGTGTGCGACCCCGAGGGCGGCATGCACCGGATGTGGGACGGGGTGCTGCCCCGCCAGGTGTTCGCCGGGCTCCCGCCGGCCGGTTTCGCGGCCGGCGTGGACGAGGGGTACGCGGCCTCGCTGCGCGCGCTGATCGAACGGCATAGAGACGATCTCGCGGCGGTGATCGTGGAGCCGGTCGTGCAGGGAGCGGGCGGGATGCGCTTCCACGACCCGGCGTACCTGCGGGTGCTGCGCGAGGCCTGCGACGCGGCCGGCGTGCTGCTGGTCTTCGACGAGATCGCCACCGGGTTCGGCCGGACCGGGGCGCTGTTCGCGTCCGCGCACGCCGGTGTCGCGCCCGACGTGATGTGCGTGGGCAAGGCGCTGACCGGGGGATACCTGTCGCTCGCGGCGGCCCTCGCCACCAGCGAGGTGGCGAGGGGGATCGCGGACGGGGAGCTGCCCGTGCTCGCCCACGGGCCCACGTTCATGGGGAACCCGCTGGCCTGCGCGGTGGCGAACGCCTCCCTGGACGTGCTGCTCGGCGCCGGAACCTACCCCGGCGGCTGGCGCGCCGAGGTGAGCCGCATCGAGGCAGGGCTGCGGGCAGGCCTCGCCCCGGCGGCCGGGCGGCAAGGCGTTGCCGACGTCCGCGTGCTCGGCGCGATCGGGGTGGTGCAGCTTGACCACGACGTCGACACCGCCGCCGCCACGGCGGCGGCGGTGCGGGCCGGGGTCTGGCTGCGGCCGTTCCGCGACCTGATCTACACGATGCCGCCGTACGTAACCGGAGACGACGACCTGGCGGCGATCTGCGCCGGCGTGCTCGCGGCGGTCGAAGCCGCGGCGGGATAGCCGTCCTCCGCTCCCGCCGCCTCCTCCGCCCCCGCTGACCCCGCCGCTTCCTCCGCCGGCGGCCCGCTCTCGCCCGCGGCCAGGTGGAACCAGACCGTGGTGCCCGCCGGCTCCCGCAGGTAGCCCCACCGCGTCGCGATCTGCTGCACGAGGAACAGCCCGTGGCCGTCGGTCGTGCGCACGTCGGCCTTGACGGTAGGCGTGTCCGGCGAGCCGCCGTCGGTCACCTCGACGAGGACTCCGCCGCGCACCCTGGTGACGACGACGGTCACCGTGCCGCCGGCAGTGCCCGAACCGGTGTGCAGGATGGCGTTCGTGACCAGCTCGGACGTTAGTAAGGTCGCGGCGTCGGAGTCTACGCCGGGCACCGCGCCGAGGGACCGCGCGATGAAGGCCCTGACGCGGGAAACCTCCTTCGGGCTGCCGGGGATCGTGACGGAGCCGAGGATCGTGCCGGCGGCTCGCTGTGTCGTGCCTGGCGTTCGGCGGCATCCAGCGGGGGTGTCCATCTGCGCGTCCCCTCCCAAAGTGGCGCATTCGGAATTCCGGACCCGGGGAGTGCTTCCGGTTACTTCGTTGCCGGTTCAGCGAGTTGAGTCCTCTACGTCTGTTCTGCCGCTGTTCTGCCCTTCTGGGCGGCGGCTGCGGGACCTGGCGAAGCGAATGGTATGGATTGAAAATATCTTTCGATTTTTTTGGGCAGTTCGCGCCGCGTGCCCGCGTCGCGGCTTTCGGGTGACACGGTCCG
Source organism: Trebonia sp. (assembly GCA_035294225.1). GTDB lineage: Bacteria > Actinomycetota > Actinomycetes > Streptosporangiales > Streptosporangiaceae > Trebonia. The sequence goes on along the minus strand of DATGLH010000052.1, from coordinate 34,752 downwards.
GGGAGCCGCTCTCCCGGTCCCGGCGCCCAGGTCCCGGCTCCAGGTGCCCAGGTCCCGGCGCCCAGGCGTCCCGGCGCTCAGGCGTCCCCGGCTCCAGGTGCCCAGGCGCCGCGGCGATCCGCCCTTACGATGATGTCGGTGCAAGCCCATATAGCGCAAGTGCGTAGAGCAAATTTCATGGGTGAAATCGCGAATGCGATTTCATTCCACCTGGTTCCGCTGTATCGTTCTGGTTGTCAGGATCGTCCTGCGCGAACTGGCCGGCCCGCTCATTCCGTGTGGCCAGAACGCGGGATTTCGCTGGCAGAGCGAGGAGGCCTCCGATGGCTACCGGCCCGACCGTTCGAAGGCGCCGGCTTGGCACAGAGTTGCGCAGGCTTCGCGAATCCAGCGGTTACAAGCTGGAAGAGGTGGCCGCGCAGCTCGGTGTCGCGCCGTCGACCCTGTCGCGCATCGAGACGGGAAAGGCGCCCACGAAATCGGCCTATCTGAACCAGATGCTCGAAACGTACGGTGTCACCGACGCCGCGCAGCGGCAAGTCCTTGTCAACATGGCGCGCGAGGGCCATCGCAAGGGCTGGTGGGCCGCCTATGACGACGTGCTGCCCAGCGGGTTCGACATCTATGTCGGGCTGGAGGCGGAGACGGCCGGGATTCGCAGCTATGAGATCTCGGTGGTGCACGGGTTGTTGCAGACGGCGGACTACGCGCGGGCCGTCCTCAGGGAGACGTTCCCCCGGCATACGTCCGAGCAGATCGACCGGCTGGTAGACCTGCGGATGGCGCGGCAGGCGCGGTTCGACGACGATCCGCCGCTCGAGCTGTGGGCGATCCTCGACGAGGCGGTGATCCGGCGGACCGTAGGCGGGGCGGCGGTCATGCGCCGCCAGCTCGCCCACCTGCTGGCGGAGGCCAGCCGTCCGGGGGTCACGCTGCAGGTCCTGCCGTTCGCCTGCGGGGCTCACGCGGCACACGGGGGGCCTTTCTCGATTCTGGAATTCCCGGAGCGTTCCGATCCCCAAGTGGTCTACGTGGAGTCCGTGGCAGGGATTATCTACCTGGAGAAGGACAAGGAGGTGCGGGCGCGCTCGGAGAGCTTTGACCGGCTCCGGGCAGCGGCGCTGTCGCCGGGCGCGTCCGCGGACGTGATATCGCAGGCCGCCCGCGATCTTTGCTAATCGGCCGCCCGGCACCCGGGCCGCGGCGGTGAGGATGGATCAACTCTAGGAGGGACCGGATGGACACGGATACGAGCAGCCTGCACTGGTTCAAGAGCAGCGCCAGCGCCGCCGGGAACTGCGTGGAGGTAGCACACCTGCCGGGCGGCGGCGTCGCCGTCCGCGACTCGAAGGACCGCGGCAAGGCGCCGCATGTCTACACCCGGCAGGAGTGGGAAGCGTTCCTGGTCGGCGTCAAGAGGGGCGAATTCGATCCTCCGCTCGCCTAGCCCGCTCGCCTGGCGGGCGTCGATTCGCTGGCGGCCTTGAGAACCAGGCCGGCCTGAGCAACCGGACCGGGGGGAGAGAAGACGGCGGGCTCCCGCGCCGCGCGGGAGCCCGCCGTCCTATGCCCGGAATCCGGTCAGCCGAACTCGCCGTCCTTGGCACCGCCGACGAAGGCATCCCATTCCTGCGCGGAGAACATCAGCGCGGGGCCGCCGGGGTGCCTGGAGTTCCTGACGGCTACCATGCCGTCGGTGAGGAACGCCACCTCCACGCAGTTCCCGCCTGTCGGGCCGCTGCGGCTGCTCTTCACCCACCGGGCGCCGGTCAGCTCGGTCAGCTCGGTCGCGGGCATCCCGTTGCGCACGTTACTCATCGCGTACCGCCTCCAGTTCCCTGATGATCTCGCCGAGGATCTGCGGAGCTCGCTGCGGCTCATGGGCCACGAGGCTCAGCCGTTCCATGGCAAGCAGGTAGCGGTCCACTTCGGCCTGCTTGTCCAGGTACAGCGCGCTGGTCAGGTTCTCCACGTACACCACGTCCGGAAGGTCGCGGTCGGCGAACCGGAGGATGCTGAAGCCGGTAGGCGCCGCGTGACCGCCCACGCCAAACGGGATCACCTGCAAGCTCAGCGACGTGGTCCCGCTCTGTTCCTGAAGGTAGCGCAGCTGCTCGAGCTGCACGTCGATTCCGGCGACCGGGCGCCGCAGCGCCGCCTCGTCAAGGACGACCCAGAGCTTGAGCCTGCCTTCCCGGAAGCGGCGCTGGCGCTCCTTGCGGAGCACGACGTGCCGTTCGGCCTGCTCGACGGGGAAGTCGCCGAGCGATATGACCGCGGCCGCGTACTCTTCGGTTTGCAGCAGCCCCGGGATGAACTGGGGCTCGTACACGCGGATCAGCCGCGCCGCCTCCTCCATGCCGACGTAGGCCTGGAACCAGTCGGGCAGGATGTCGTTGTACCGGTGCCACCAGCCGGGACGGTTGGCCTGCTCGGCCAGCGCCAGGAGCTGCTCGCGCTCGTCGGCGTCCACGCCGTACAGGGTGAGCAGGTCGAGCACGTCGATTTCGCGGATCGCGTTCCGGCCCAGTTCCATGCGGCTGATCTTGGATTCCGACGCGCGTATCGCCATGGCCGCCTGTCTGGCGGTGATGCCCCTGGCCTCCCGCAGCCGCCGCAGCTGGATGCCCAGCAGGATGCGCAGGACGGTGGGCCCGTCGGAAGACTCAGGCAAGCCGGCCGACCTCCTCGATTATCCCGGCTACTATCCCGGCCGCGCGGCATACTAACCCCGCGCGGAATTACGCTATTGCGTCGCCCGGGCGGCTCCCGCACAATACACCGATGGTATCGCGTTTGCAATCTCGGCCCGCTATGGGAACCCGTGCGCGGCGACCGCCGCGCGGCGTTCGGCCGGGCAGTCGCGCGGCGTTCGGGCGGGCAGTCGCGCGGCGTTCGGCCATGCGGCGTCCGGCCGGGCGGCCGCCCGCGGCGCGCGCGTTCCCGTCGTGCGCGCACGGCCCGCGTGCTGCCGGTACGTGAGGCGGCAGGCCGGCACTGCGCTCATGCCGCGGCCGGGCCGCGGCCGGGCGCCGGGCCGCGGACGCCCCGGCGGCCCGGCGCCCGGCGGCCCGGCGGAATCACGCCCGGGGCCAGAGTCGTGACAATGCCTGATCACGCACCCGTAAATTGGGCGAATTCACCCCCGGCCGGCCCGGCCTGCCAATGACGGCGCCATGCGCGGGCGATTGCGCGCGGGCGATTGCCCGGCATATCGCGGTAGCGCTAATTAACCCCGGTAGCGCTAATTAACGACCCGCGGCTGGCGGGGCTGAATGCGGCTGAATGCGGCAGAATGCGGCCGGCCGCCGCCGGGCCGGCCATGGCCTTTCCGTATGATGCCTACCATGCGCTATCGAACCCTTGGTGACTCCGGGCTGCTCGTATCCGTCGTCGGCCTCGGCTGCAACAACTTCGGCGGCCGCATCGACGCAAATGCCGCGCGCGCCGTGGTCGACGCGGCTATCGACGCCGGCATCACGCTCTTCGACACCGCCGACATCTACGGCAAGGACGCCGGCTCGGAACTCGCGCTCGGCGAGGCTCTCGCCGGGCGCAGGGACAAGGTGGTGCTCGCCACGAAGTTCGGCCACCAGCGGGTGGACATGGGCTACGGCCCCGCCGCCGGCGCCAAGGGCGGCCGCAAGTACATCCGGCTCGCCGTCGAGCAGTCGCTGCGGCGGCTGCGCACGGACTACATCGACCTGTACCAGCTGCACACCCCGGATCCGCTGACGCCGATCGAGGAGACGATAACCGCGCTCGACGAACTGGTCACCGCGGGCAAGGTCAGGTACATCGGGCATTCCAACCTGGCCGGCTGGCAGATCGCGGACGCCGCGCACGTGGCGGCGAGCGCCGGCCGCGCCCCCTTCATCTCGGCGCAGAACCGCTGGTCGCTGCTTGAGCGCGAGGCCGAGGCGGAGGTGGTGCCGGCGGCGGTCAACTTCGGACTCGGCGTGCTGCCCTACTACCCGCTGGCGAACGGGCTGCTCACCGGCAAGGTGCGGCGCGGCCGGCCGATACCGGAAGGAACCCGGCTGGCCGCCCGCGCGGGCTACGTCACCGACGACAAGCTCGCCAAGGTGGAGGCTCTCATCGCCTGGGGCGCCGAACACGGCGTGTCGATCCTCCAGATCGCCATCGGCGGCCTGGCGGCGCAGCCCGGCTGCACCTCGGTGATCGCCGGGGCGACGTCCCCTGAGCAGGTCAAGGCCAACGCGGCCGCGGGGGAGTGGGAGCCGGCACCGGACGAGCTCGCGGAGATCGACGCGATCGTTCCTCCGCCCGCGGCGGGTGAGTAAGAGATTCATCCCGAACGGACGGTGGTGCCTGCCGGCCGTTCGCCCGGCTGAGCGGGCGTGGCGGCGCGCGGGGGCGTGGCGGTCAGCCGCCCGCTTCCGCGCTCCGGTAGAGGGCTGCCACCGCCGCCCCGAACGCCGGCGCGTACGACACGTCCGGCGTGTCACCGCCCTGCTCGTAGCCGCCGATCACGCCGATCACCGTGCCCTGGCCCGATCCGTCCGACACGTCGGCGAGGAGCGGGCCGCCGCTCGTCCCGTTGGTGTAGCCGCGGCAGTCGAACTCGAGCTGGGTGGGGCTGAAGCTCTTCGTCCAGTTCGCGCACACGACCGGCTGGTCCGCGCTGTTCGGGTAGCCGATCACCTGGACGAGCGTGGAGCCCTGCCAGCCGGTGCCGAGCTGTTCGGCGCCGGTGATGTCCTCGATGGGCGTGCCGTCGCTCCCGTCGGACAGCCGCAGGAAGGCGACGTCGTCGTCTGGGTCCTGCGCGGACTGCCATGCCTGGTCGGTGTAGACGCGGGTGACCTGCCAGATGCCGTAGGGCTCCGTGCCGTTGGCGTAGCCGGGAACGAACACGACCTGTCCCGGATCGTCGGACACGCAGTGCGCGGCCGTGACGGCCAGGTCACCGCGGGTGCTGTGCACGACGCTTGCCGTGCAGAAGTGCGTGCCCAGCCTGCCGGAGTCCATGGTGAACAGCGCGCCCACGGCAGCCACTCCGCCGAAGGGCCGGCCGGTGTGCGACGCCGTGGCCGCGCGGCCCGCCGCCAGGCCGCTCCGGGGGAGGATCGCCGTGGCGCCGCCGTCCGCCGGAATGAGCATCAGGGTACCGCAGGCGAGCGCGGTGGCGAGGATGGCGATGAGGCGGGCCGGCAGGCGCCAGCCATGCGCGCGGCGTGCCATGCGCCTCATCCACCACCTCCACGCCCGCCCCGGGCAAGCCGCCGCATCGGCCCCATTGAGCGACAAAGCGCCAGACGACGCGTTTCGCACCGTTTGTTGCCTTGCCGATGCTCAATTGTGATCTACCGAACGGCCTCACACTAGAGGCAGATCCTTAGAACTTCCTTAGAATCTGCCGTCGGCCGCTCAGGCGCCTCCAAGCGGCCGGACGGCCCGCCGGCCTCTCCCTGGCCCGCCGGCCCGTCTTCCTGGCCCGCCGGCCCGTCTCCCTGGCGCCGGTGATCCCCGGGTGGGGGACCGCCGCCCCGTCCTGCCCGCGCCCGGTCCCTGCGCCTGCGCGGGGGTTCGTCCCCGCGCCCCTTGGCTAGGCTGGTTCTCATGAAGGCGGCTGTGTACCGCGGCACCGGTCCCGCGCGGGACGTGCTGCGGGTCGAGGAGATGGACCGGCCAGAGCCCGGCCCTGGCGAGGTGCTGGTGCGGGTGCACGCCTCGGGCGTGAACCCGACCGACTTCAAGGCGCGCTCCGGTGCGGTCCCGCGGCCGATAGCGGAGTTCCAGGTTCCGCACCAGGACGGCGCCGGCGTGATCGAGGCCGTGGGGGCCGGCGTCGACCCGGCGCGCACCGGGGAACGGGTGTGGGTGTGGTTCGCGGCGCACGGCAGCCGCTGGGGGACCGCGGCCGAATACACCGTGGTGCCCGCTCGCCAGGCCGTCCACCTGCCGGAAGGCGCCTCGTTCGAGTTCGGCGCGTCGCTGGGAGTGCCCGCGATGACCGCGCACCGCTGCCTGTTCGCCGACGGGCCGATAGCCGGCAAGACAGTGCTCGTCGCGGGAGGCGCCGGCGCCGTGGGTCACTTCGCGATCGAGCTCGCCAAGTGGGCGGGCGCCCGCGTGGTGACCACCGTCAGCAGCCCTGAGAAGGCCTCGCTCGCGGCGAAGGCGGGCGCCGACCTCGTCGTGAACTACCGGGACGAGGACGCGGCCGAGCAGATCAAGGCGTTCGCCGCGACGGTGGACCGGGTGACCGAGGTAGCTCTCGGCGCCAACTTGAAGCTCGACCTCGCGGTGGCCGGGCCGTCCACCGTGGTGGTCACCTATGCCGCGGACGGCCCCGACCCGGTGCTCCCGGTGCGCGCCTGCATGACGGCGAACGTGACGCTGCGTTTCGTGCTGCTGTACGGGGTACCGGACCTGGCCTTGGACGAGGCGGCCGCCGACATCACGGCGGCCGTGACCGCCGGCGCGCTGACCGAACTCCCGGCCCACCGTTTCCCGCTGAGCGAGATAGCCTCGGCGCACGAGGCCGCCGAGGGCGGCGCCATCGGCAAGGTGATCGTGAACCCGTAGCCGGACGCCGCGCCGGGCGCCGGCTACGCCGGCGCCCGCCCCCGCTCAGCGCGGCGTCCCTCCAGGGCTGCTATACGCTCCCCGCCGGCCCGGCCAGCGCCGCGTCAGCGCCTGGGGAACATCCCGGTGTCGCCGGTGCCGCCGAGGAAAAGGCGGACGCCGAGCCGGTCCCGCCGCCCGGATCCGCCGCACTTGCGGCAGCGCCGGTGCGCGTAGGTGTACACCGAGCCGAAATGCCGTCCGCCGCCATTGCACAGCTTGCACGTGGTTAGCGGGTGAATCCGCAGGGAGATGAAGTACCGGCTGCGACGATGATGCCAAGGGTGATGAGGATAGCCATGGGAACCGGTCCCGCCGTAGCAGTGAACGGACGCGCGTGACAGAAGGGCACGCTGATTAAATGACTGCCTGCGGTCCCGGGGCGGCGCAGGCCCCCGTGTACCGGGGAAACCTGAGCCGCGTGAACCCGCCGGCCCGAGGCTGTCCCCAGAAGGTGTGTCGTCAGCGACTTGGATCGCCGACGAGTATAGGGAGATAATAGACGACCGTATTCCTTTATGTGAGGGATTTATTAAATCAGGACACGGCGGCACGAATAGCCCAATTAGTCTCAGTAGTGGCACCGCTTAGCTCAAGTCGCTTGAGGCCGACGGGCCGGAGGCCTTGCGCCGGATCGGGCGTTCCCGGGGGCAGCCGATCGTGTGAGCACGGCCGACCCGCGTTCCGGCACCTGAAACGGCGCCTGGCCGGTCCGGGCAGCGGGACATCGGTGCCCCGGTACGGCCCGGTGCCCGTTCAGCGGTGCCTTTCATGATCCGGAAATGTTTTTACACCTATTCCGGATTTTTTCGGCATGATGAAAGATTTTTCGGTTCGCGCGCCGGCCATGGCAGGGCGCCGGCCCCGCTGGCGGACGCGGCCGTGACACAAGCGGCTTGCGTGGCGCCCGGGAATCGTGATCCAACCAAGCTGGGCGGCATCGCGCCAAAAGGCCGAAAGGGAGCATGCCCCAGGGGCGACGGAACGGCGTTGGTCTCGGTAGGTAATCGCAGTAGGCATTCTGGCCCGTCCGGCAATGGCCGTCCCAGGTGCGGCGCCGGGACGGCGCGGCGCCGGCGTCGCGCCGGCACCGGAGGCGCGCAGCCCTTGGCCGCGCGCAGCCCTAGACGCGCAGCCCTTGGCCGCGCAGCCCGGGCGCGGGCGCGCCTAGCCGTAAGCCGCCATGCCGAGCCTGACCGCCAGCGCGAGTCCGCACAGCGCGACGAAGACCCGCAGTGCCTTCACCGGAAGCCGCCGCACTAGCCGCGGCCCGGTGAACCCGCCGGCCAGGAAGCCGGCCGCGAGCGGCGGCACGAATACCCAGTGCACCGGCGCGAACGCGGCGAACATGACCGCCGCCACGCCGTTCGCGGCGCCGGAGACCGCGTTCTTGATGGCGTTGACCCGCAGCAGTGACTCGCTGATCATCGCGGCCAGCGCGGTGAGCATCAGCACGCCGCCGGCCGCGCCGAAGTAGCCGACATAGGCCGCCACGCCGAACACCACGGCAAGCCGCCACCAGGACCGTTCGGCGTCCGGCCGCGGGGACAGGCCCCGGATCGCCGGCTGCGCGAGCAGCACCAGCGACGCCCCGCCGATCAGCACCGGGACCACGAACCCGAACGCGCCGGCCGGCGCCAGCAGCAGGACGGCGGCCCCGGCCGCCCCGCCGAGCGCGGTGACCGCGCCGAGCCGGAGCACCCGGCCGCGCTGCCCGTCGAGTTCGGGCCGTGAGCCGAGCACCGACCCGGCGCCGGTGAGCACCAGGGACATCGTGTTCGTGACGTTGGCGGACAGCGGCGGCAGGCCGAGCGCGAGCAGTACCGGGTAGGAGACCACGCTGGCGACGCTGGCCACGGTGCTCGCGATGCCGCCGAGCGTCCCCGCCGCGAGCAGGACAGCGGCCTGGTAGATGGTCATAGCCATCTCAATCTTCACGGAACGATCCCGGCCGCGCCCGGCGGCGGGGCTGTGAGCTTGGTCGCATCCGTCCCGGATCGGGCGGTTTACCGCGGCAAATCAATATTCGCCATAAAAAGACAGAAACCATAGACAGCAGGTTTCTTTATCATTTCTTAGGAATTTTTCCCGGGAGTTCTTAACGGTTAGCGTGGTGGAATATCCGAGTGGTGTCGCCGAAGAGTCACCGTGCCTGGGTCCTCGACACCGCCGGCCCGCGCCTGGTGGCGACGGGCGGCGCGCGGCCGGGGCGCCGCTGGCTGACCGCCGGGGCCTGGATCCTCGCCGCGCTCGCCGGGTTCGCCGCTTACCTGCGGCTGGCCGCGACGCGCCCGGTCAACTCCGACGGCGCGTCGCAAGCCCTGCAAGCCTGGGACATGCTGCATGGCAATCCGCTGCTGCGCGGCTGGACGCTGACGGACGTCGCCTTCTACACCACCGAACTGCCGCAGTACATGCTGGTCGAACTCGTGCGCGGGCTCGGCCAGGACGTGGTGCACGTGGCCGCGGCGATGACCTACACGCTGGCCGTGCTGTCCGCGGCGCTGCTGGCCAAGGGAACCGCGACCGGGCGCGAAGCGGCGATCCGGGTGGGGCTGGCCGCCGGGATCATGCTCGCCCCGCAGCTCGTCACCGGCGTGAACATCCTGGTCTCCTCACCCGATCACATCGGCACGTCGGTCCCGCTCATGGCGGTGTGGCTGATCCTGGACCGCGCCCGGCCCCGCTGGTACGTGCCGGTTGCCACGTCCCTGCTGCTCGGCTGGGCGCAGGTGGCCGACGCGCTGGTGCTCATCGCCGGGGTGGTGCCGCTGGTCCTGGTCTGCGGGTTCCGCGTGGCGCGGGCGGCAGCCGCGCGCCAGCGCCTTGCCGCCCAGTGGTATGACGTGGCGCTGGCCGGCGGTGCCCTCGCCGCGGCCGGCGCGGCGCAGGGAGCGACACGGCTCATCCGCGCCGCCGGCGGGTATACCGTCCTTCCGGTGAGCGCGCAGCTCGCCCCGGTCGGCGAGATCATCAGGCACAACCTGCCGATCACGGGCCAGAGCCTGCTGCTGCTCCCGGGCGCCGACTTCCGCGGCCTGCCGATGAGCGCCACGACGTTCTTCGTCATGGTGCACGTCGTCGGCGCCGCCCTGGCCGCATGCGGGATCGCGGTGGCAGCATGGCGGTTCTCCGGGGACGACCGCGTGAGCCAGGTCCTGCTGACGGCGATCGCCGCCGAGGTGGTCACGTTCGCGGTCAGCACGCACGCCACCGGCCTCCCCGCCGCCAGGGAAATCGCTCCCGTGCTGCCGTTCGCCGCGGCGCTGGCCGGCCGCCAGCTCGCACGCCCGCTGGGCAGCGCCCGGCGCGCGGGCAGGGCGCTGCTGCCGCTGCTCGGCGCCGTCCTCGTCGCCTACCTGGCCGGGCTCGGCCTGGAGATCAGCAAGCCGCCCGCCCCCCCGCAGGCGTGGCAGCTCACCTCCTGGCTGGAACACCACCCCATGGGGACCGGCCTGTCCGGGTACTGGGAGGCCAACGTCGTGACGCTGGCCAGCGGCGACCGGGTCGCGGTGCGCGTGGTGGGCGCTACCAGGACCGGGGTGATCGCCGGGGGCGGCCTCAACGCGAAGGCGGCCTGGTACGACCCCGCCAGGTCCTCGGCGGACTTCGTGGTGCTGTTCCCCGGCATCCCTGGCTTCCCCGGCTTCACCAGCCGCGGCGCCGTGCTCGCCACGTTCGGCAAGCCCGCGAGGGTCTACCGCATCGGCCGGTACACGATCTGGTACTGGCACAAGAACCTGCTCGCCGACCTGCGCTGACCGTCTCGCCGGACCGCGGCCGTGCCGTCCCGCGGGCATATCCGGTACGCCGGTTACCTGGAACATATCGTCGTCCGGTACGTTTACATGCTCGTGACTTGGTTGCGGCCGGCAGTGCCGTTGAACGCCCGGGCCTCCCGTCGCGCGCGCCTGCTGGAGCGGGCGCTGCTGGTTGTCGGCGTGGCCGCGCTCGGGTTCAACCTGCGCGGCGCGATCACCAGCCTGCCGCCGGTTTTCCCCGAACTCCAGGCCAGCCTGCACCTGTCCGCCGCCGAGATCTCCGTGCTGGCGGCCACCCCGGTCATCGTCTTCGGCGTGGTCTCCGGCTTCGCCGCGGTGCTGAGCAGGCGGCACGGCGAGGAACGCGTGCTGCTGGCGGCACTCGTGGCGCTGGCGGCCGGGCTGCTGCTGCGCGGCGCGATGCCCGGCTCGCTGCTATTTCCCGGCACCGTGCTCGCCACCGGTGCGATCGCCGTCATGAACGTGCTGCTGTCCAGCCTGATCAAGCGGCGGTGGCCGGAGCGCGCGGGCTTCCTGATCGGCCTCTACATCACCGCGCTGTCCGTCGGCGCGATCACGGGATCCCTGGTCAGCGTGCCGCTCTGGAACAGCACGGGCGGCTCGGTGCTGCTGACCCTCGGCTGGCTGGCCGGGCCTGCGGCGCTGGCCGCCCTGCTGTGGCTGCCGCAGGCGAAACATGTCGGCCGAACGCACGCGGCATTCTCCGCGGACGCCGGCGCCGCCGTTCCCGCGGACGGCGGGCCGGCCGGGAAGCCGGGCAGGCCGCCGACGCCGGCGGAGGTCCCCTCGGTGGCGGTGTACCGGCACGCGCTTGCCTGGCAGGTTACCGTCTTCATGGGCGTCCAGAGCCTGCTGTATTACGCCGCGCTGTCCTGGCTGCCGGAGATCCTGCGCGACCGGGGCGTGAGCGCGGCCACGGCCGGCGATCTGCTCGCGCTCATGGGGGTCGGCAACCTTGCGGTGTCGCTCGCGGTCCCGGTGGCGGCCCAGCGTATGCGCGCGCAGTACGCGCTCGTCATGCCGACGGTGGCCGCGATGGCCGGCGGCCTCGCCGGGGCGGTGTACGCGCCGCTCGGCTCCGCGGTCGTCTGGATGCTGATCCTCGGCGCGGGCCAGAACGCGGCGCTCAGCCTGGCGATCTTCTTCACGATGGCACGGGCGCCGCACCCGGCGGCCGCCGCGTCGCTGTCGTCGCTCGCGCAGGCGGTCGGCTACCTGCTGGCGAGCGCGGGACCGCTGGAGGTCGGCTTGCTGCACTCAGCCACGGGGAGCTGGAACGCGCCGGTGGTGGTGCTGTTCGCGCTCACCGGTGTCCTGCTCGCCGCGGGGCTGCTGGCCGGCCGCCCCCGGGTGCTGCCCGAGGACTGAGGGCCGTCGGGTGAAGGGAGCGATGGCGCGGGCGCCTGCCGGGTTCGACCTTGACATGACGCTGATCGACTCACGGCGCGCGATCATGGCGTCTTTCGCCAGGGTCGCGGCGGTCACCGGAGTGCCCATCGACCCCGCCGCCGTGGACAGCAGGCTGGGGATCAAGCTCGAGGACGAGCTCGCGTTCTGGTTTCCCGCCGAGCAGGTGCCGTCGGCCGTGCGCGTCTACCGTGAGCAGTACCTGCGGCTCGCCGGGCCGTTGACCAGCGTGCTGCCGGGCGCCCGGGAGGCGCTGGCCGCGGTCCGCGCGGCCGGAGCGCGCGCCGTGGTCATCACCGCCAAGTACGAGGCGACCGCGCGGTTGAGCCTGGCCGGGGCCGGGCTCACGGCCGATGATCTGTTCGCCGACGTGCACGGGCCGCAGAAGGCGGCGGTGCTCGCCAGCCTCGGGGCGGCCGTCTACGTCGGCGACACGCCCGCGGACATGGCCGCCGCGGTGCAGGCGGGAGCGCACGCGGTAGGCGTCACGACCGGATCTTTCACCCGCAGTGACCTCCGTGCGGCCGGCGCGGACCTGGTGCTGACCTCGCTGGCCGATTTCCCCGCCTGCTACGCCGACCTTGCTGACAGCCCGTAACATATACCGGGATAAATCACCCGGCGGACCGCGTTCCGGCGGGCAGACCGCTCAACATCGCGTGGCCTGGCGCGCCAACAGTTAAGAACCGGTAAGGTTTGCCAGGTGAGTTCGGTGCTGGATCCCCCCGGAGTGGCCACGCCAGGCGGGAGGGTGAGGAATGCCCGCATCCTCGTCGCCGGCGTCGCGGCCTTCGTCGTCGTGCTGGCAATATGGGCCCTCTATTCCGCGATCCATCCCCTCGGTTACACGCTGTACCCGGTCGACTTGAACGTCTACCGGGACGGCGGGCTTATCGTCAGGCACATCAGCCCGCCCTACGACGGGAAGCTCGCCTACCCGCTGTACGACTGGCCGCTCAACAACGTGGCGCTGAAGTTCACGTACACGCCGTTTGCCGCGATCTTCTTCGCCGCGGTGTCCGTCATCCCCTGGTCGATCCTGCCCCGGCTCTCCCAGGCGGTGAACCTCCTCGCGCTCGCCGCCGCGGCGTGGTGGACGATGGACGGCCTCGGCTACCGGGACCGCCGCGTCCGGGCGGGCGGCGCCCTGCTCGGCGCCGCGGCCGGGCTGCTCACCGAGCCGGTGTTCCGCACCATGTACCTGGGCCAGATCAACCTGCTGCTGATGGCGGTGATCATCTGGGACCTGCGGCAGCCGGACAGCCGCTGGTGGAAGGGGCTCGCGACCGGGGTCGCCGCGGGGGTCAAGCTGGTGCCGCTGATCTTCATCCCGTACCTGCTGCTCACCCGGAAGTTCCGGCAGGCCGCGATGGCTCTCGTCGGCTTCGCCGCCACCGTCCTGCTCGGCTTCGCCATCCTGCCCGGCGACTCCGGGGACTGGTGGCTGCACGGCCTGTTCTACCAGGACGGGCGGACCGGGTTCGTGGGCTGGGGCGGAAACCAGTCGCTGCGCGCCATCACCACCAGGCTGGCCGGCAGCATCGACGCGGCGACCGTGCCATGGGTGGCCGCCGTGGCGGTGGCGACCGCGGGCGGCCTGCTCTGCGCGGCCAGGCTGTACCGGGCCGGGCACCCCATGCTGGGCCTGCTGGCCACCGCGCTCGTCGGACTGCTCGACTCGCCGATCAGCTGGGATCACCACTGGGTCTGGGTGGTGCCGGGCATGATGGCGGCCGCGCACTACGGCGTGCGCGCCTGGCGGGCGGGCAGGCGGCGCGGCGCGTCCGGCTGCGCGGCCATCGCCGCCGGAATGCTCCTGGTATTCGCGCCGTGGCCGGGCAGCCTGTGGGGCGTGCTGACGACGGGGCCGGGCAACTTCACGCACGGGCTCATCTGGGCCGGGCCGAACACCCCGGTCACCAAGTACGTCGCCTACGGCGACCAGCCCTGGTTCCTTGAGTACCACTGGCACGGCTTGCAGCTCCTCGCCGGGAATGCGTACATCCTGGCCGGCCTGGCGTTGCTCGCGGTCCTGGGCATCACCGCGCTGATGTCCCCGCCCCGGCCCGCCCCGAAGGCCGGGGCCGTGCCGGCGGCCCTGCCCGAGGACATCGGCGCCTAACCCGCGGCCGGCTCCTCACGCCGCTGTCGCGTACGGGTGCGGCGCGCGGCGCAGCCACTGCCAGAACGTCCGGCGCGGCGGCCGGGCGGTGATGTGGCCGCTGCCGCACTCGCCCGCGACGGCGATCCGCAGCAGCACCGGGACGTCTTCGCCCCACGGGGCGCGGACTCGGACGTGGCCGCTGCGCACGGTCACATCGTCGGCGTCCACCACGATGCCCGGCTTGGTGATCAGCGTGATCTGCCCGCTGCGCACGTGCGCGTCGATGTGCAGCGTCGGCTGCGTAATCACGGCCTGCGTGAAGTCGAGCGTGATGCGCCCGCTGCTCACCTTCAGGTCCATCCGGCCCGGGACCACCCAGCGGCCCTGCCGCTCGGCGTGACCGCTGGAGCAGTGCAGCCGTATCAGGTCTTTCGGCGCCGCGCTCGTCCCCGGCGACAGCAGCGCCGCCTGGGCGACGGCCGTTCCGGCGGCCGGCAGGTCGGTGACCAGCGCTGCCAGTTCGTCATACGTCCTGGCGGTCAGCGCCAGCTCCAGCCGCTCGTCCAGTTCTTCCGGGGACAGCCGGCCGTCGCCTGCCGCTACTCGGAGCAGCTCGGCCACGTGGTCGCGGTCCGCGTGCGACGCGCGGAGCGCTCCCTTGCCGCTCGCGGGGGCGACGGCCCGGCTGCCCGGTTCCTGATCCGCCATGGGACAAACTGTAGGACAGCGGGCCGGCCTCCGCCATGTCGGCGGGTGCGCCCGGCGCGGTGCCGCCGCCGTTACCCCGTCGTCCGCGCCAGCCGCGGCCGCCCGGCCCGCTTGACCGGCCGTGCGGCGGCCAGCATCTCGCTGACCGGCCTTTCCGTCACCACCGCGCCGAACGCGTCGGCGTCCATCGTGACCCGCCTCGGCAGTTCCTCGCCGGGCAGGTACACGTCGAGCACCGCCACCCGCAGCGCGTCCTTCTCCAGGCCGAGGGCCTCGTCGGCGAGCGCCTCGATCTCGACCGGCCCCTCCGCCAGGTCCGGGTGCTCGTGGATCACGATACGCGCGAGCGCGTCATCTCGCATGATGAGCTGGCCGCTCAAGTCGCTGAACCGAACAGTTTTCTGTCCCATGATCCGACCCCTCTTTCCGAACGTCATGCGCTAGGGTCAACATTGCCGGAAACCTGTTCGCTTGTCAAACGCATGTTCTATGAAGAAAATGCTAGCCGAAACTATTCTCGACCACCGGCCCGGCCGGTAAGGCCGCTCATCGCTGCCGGGACGGCCCGCCCGGACCTCGCCTGCATCAGCCGTGGAAGAGGGTGAAGCCGTGGAAGAGGGTGAGACGGCACATCGCGAGCCAGCCTTCTGGGGCATTCGTGCTGAACGTACCGTCGCCCCTGCCCCGGGCCGCCGGCTCTCCCACCAGGCGGTCCGCCGCCTGGTGGGAGAGCGTCATCGCGTCCGCGCCGAGCCGGGCCGCCACGTGGGGCAGGGGAGTGGCCCCGGCGGGGAACTTGGCGGTCCGCACGCTAGATAAACAGGAGTACACGGTCGAACTTGTTTAGTTATGAGCCTTTCGGCGAGGTGGTGCGCTGGGTGAAGCTGTACCAGTTTCCCGAGTCGTCCCGCAGGACCGCCTCGACCCCATAGGGGCGCTCCGCGGGCGGCTGGGTGAACTCGACGCCCCGCCTCACGAGGATCTCGTAGTCGCCGCGGCAGTCGGACGTGGCCATGACCCCGGGGGAGAGGGCGCCCTTCGCGACAAGGGCGCGGACCTGGGCCGCGGTCTGCCCATCGAGCATCGAATGCGACGGATCCATGAGCAGGAAGTCCTGGCTGGCGTTGCCCGGCGGGCGTACCGTCAGCCAGCGCATGCCGTTGTCGAGCTTGATGTCGTTGGTGGGCTCGAAGCCCAGCTTCCCGGTGTAGAACTCCTTGGCCGAATCCTGGTCAAGTACCCAGACCGACACGATGCTGATGCCGTTGATCATGTGCCCGACGCTATGCGGCCGGCCGCCCCGGCGGCTTCTCCGGAAGTGCTGTCTTCGCGCTCGCCCCGGCTCGCAGGCCCGTCTCCCACATCAGCGCGAAGCAGCCGGGAATCGGCGCGGGACCGCCCTGGCGGGCGGCCTCCGCCCGGTACCCGGTCGGGGACATGCCGGTCAGTTCCCTGAACCGGGCGCTGAACGTCCCGACGCTGCTGAACCCGACCATCCAGCAGATCTCGGTGACGGTCAGGTTGGCCGACCGCAGGAGCTCGCAAGCCCGTTCCACCCGCCGTCGCGACCGGTACCGCCCGGGCGTTTCGCCGTAGGCCGCGCGGAAGGCCCGGATGAAGTGCTCCCGCGAATACCCGGCTCCGCGGGCCAGCGCGGCGATGCCGATCTCCTCGCGGTAGTCGCGGTCGATACGGTCCCTGGCCATGCGCAGCATCCGCAGCGAGGTCACGTCCGCCTGCCGGTAGCTCATGTCCGCAGCGTAGCCTCGCCAGCCGAGTTGCAGCCTCGCCAGCCGAGTTCGGTGAGCCGGCCGTCGTCGATGCCGAAGTGGTGGGCGACCTCGTGGATGACGGTCCGGCGAACCTGGCCGGCGACCTCGTCCTCGGTACGGCAGATGGCGCAGATCGCCTGACGGTAGATGACGATGCGGTCGGGCAGCACCCCGGCGTACTGCGTGGTGCGGCTGGTGAGCGGGACGCCCTGGTAGAACCCGAGCAGCCCGCGCGGTCCCGGTCCGTGCTCGACCGTGACGGCGACGTTGCTCATCAGCTGGCCGAGTTCCTCGGGCAGGCCGTCAAGCGCCATGACGACCATCTCCTCGAACCGCGTCGGCTCAACCTCGGCCACGAGTTCATTGTCGCCGGCCCTGGTGGACTGTGATCGAGTTCATTGTCACCGGCCTGGTGGACTGTGACGATGCGCGATAACGCTCCGCAGCCCGCCGGGGCGCCCCGCGGCCCCGGCGGGTGCTGCTGCGCAGCCGCGCCCGTCCTGCTGCCCGTTTTGCGCTGATTGCCGGGAATGTGGCGGCGCCGTTCATGATCCGGAAGGATTTTTATACCTATTCCGGATTTTCCTAACATGATGAAAGATTTTTCGGTTCGTGTTGCCTGGCGCGGCCGGGCATGGCAGGCCGCCGGCCGCCGGGGCGGGTGCGGCCGGGGTGCAAGCGGCCTGCGTGACGTCAGAGAACTGTGAGCGGAGCAAGCTGACCGGGAATGACCGTCTGTCCGCCGGGGGACGCCTCTCCGGGAGACGCCTCTCCGGGGGACGCCTCTCCGGGGGACGCCCCTCCGGGAGACGCCCCTCCGGGAGACGCCCCTCCGGGAAGGGACACGATAGGTCAGGCGTCGCGGCGGGCGAGCGGCCAGCCTCCGGCGGGCAGCGGCGCCGCCGGGTACACGGCCACGATGCCGGTTCCGGCCAGGGGGACCGGGTGAACCCCGGGACCGGCCTGGCCGCCGGGAGCGAATTGCCCGCGATCAGCCGCGGTGGAGGAGCCGGACCCGGCGGGCAGTCGGCGGAAGTCCGCCCGCCTGACCCCCATGGGCGCGCGCAGCAGGCAATTTGCCGTGCCTGCGGGGACGCCGCGGTCGGCGGGACCTCGCTGTTGCCGATCGCGCGCTGCGCCGTACGCCCGGCTCTGGCGGCTTACCGCCCCATATGGCACTGTAATTTCCCGTGAGAGGACTCAAGGTGGAGGTCGACCCGGCCGAGGTGGGGTTCGACCCGGACCGGCTGCGCCGGATAGACGAGCACTTCGCCCGCTACGTGGACGACGGCCGGCTGGCCGGCTGGCTGATCACGGTGAGCAGGCGGGGCCGCCTCGCGCATGTGTCCTGCTACGGGGCCCGTGACGCCGAGGCCGGCCTGCCGGTCGAGCCGGACACGCTATGGCGGGTCTACTCGATGAGCAAGCCGGTCACCTCGGTCGCCGCGATGATGCTCTACGAGGAAGGGGCGTTCGAGCTCACCGACCCGGTCAGCAGGTTCATCCCGTCGTTCGGCGACGTGCGGGTGTACACCGGCGGCTCGGACCAGCGGCCGGTCACCGTCCCGGCGACCGAGCCGGTGCGGGTCTGGCACTTGCTCACGCACACCGCGGGCCTCACCTACGGCTTCCACCGGGTCCATCCCGCGGATGCGCTCTACCGCGCCGCCGGCTTCGACCTCGCCCCGTCGCCGGTGCCCCTGGAGGAGGCCTGCGACATCTGGGCGGGCATCCCGCTGCTGTTCCAGCCGGGCGCGGAATGGAACTACTCGGTCGCCACGGACGTGCTCGGCCGGGTGATCGAGGTGGCCTCCGGCCAGCCGCTCGACGAATTCCTCCGCTCGCGTGTCTTCGAGCCGCTCGGCATGACCGACACGGGCTTCTACGCTCCGCAGCCGGAACTGCCGCGGCTGGCGGCCCTGTACGGGCTTGGCCCGGACCGGAAGGCGGTCCGGCTGGACGCCCTGGGCGAGGCGGCCCGCAAGCCGCCCGTCATGCTCAGCGGCGGCGGCGGCCTGGTGTCCACGGCGGCGGATTACCACCGGTTCACCCAGATGCTGCTTGGCCGCGCGGAAAGCCCGGCGGGCGAGTTCCGCGGCGTGCGGCTGCTCAGCCCGCAAACGGTGGCCTACATGGGGCGCAACCACCTGCCCGGCGGGGCCGACCTGGAGAAGTTCGGCAGGCCGCTGCACGCGGAGGCGCCGTTCCGCGGCGTCGGCTTCGGCCTGGGCTTCGCGGTCGTGCTGGACCCCGTGCCCGGCAAGGTGATCTGCTCGGCCGGGGAGCTGTCCTGGGGCGGCGCGGCGAGCACCGCGTTCTGGATCGACCCGGCCGAGGAGCTGACGGTCTCGTTCTTCACGCAGCTGATCCCGTCCAGCGCCCATCCCATCCGCTCGCAGCTACGCCAGCTCGTCTACCAGGCTCTCCTGTGACCGCCGCCGCCCGCCCGGCGATCCTGGTCCCATAGCCCGGGGCCGCCGACCATGATCCGGTAAGATTTCCGCACCTATACCGAATAAATCCTTCTCGGTGAAAGATTTTTCGGTTCCCGAGGACCCCGGCGGGGGCCGCGCCGCTGATCCCCCCGGGCTCCGCGCCCGGGCACCCCGTTCAGGATGTGCCCGGGCGGGGGAGCCAGGAACCGCCCGCCGAGCCGAGCAGGTACCGGTCGGCCAGGTGGTTCAGCACCCTGCGTGCCTGCCGGAACCGGCCCGCGACCTCCTCGACGACCTCCAGCCGCGCGGTCCGCACCGGGGCGGCCGCCAGCGCGGCGCGGTACCAGCGCGCGCCCAGGTATTCGAGCAGGTCCAGTGCCGGAGCGGTGGCCAGGTCGTCCCGGTCGCCCGCCGGGACCCGCGCGGAGCGCAGCAGCCGGGACACGTCCACAGGCCCGAGGGCGTGCATGGCGGAGTAGTCGGGGAACACCCCGGACAGGAACAGGGACACGTCACCGAGCCTGCGGTAGATGCCGGGCCGGGACTCTTCCGGCACGACGTCCAGCAGCCCGGCCAGCCGCACCGGGTCCAGCTCGCTGAACCGCCGCGTCCGCGGCCGGCCCCCGGGGCCAGAGCCGGGGCCGGAGCCGGCCTCAGCGCCGGACCCGGTGCCCGGTACGGGCCGGCCGCCCCAGCGCGACGGCACCCGGTACCGCCCGCTGGCGACGCGGGTGAAGGACGCGAGCAGCTCGGCCAGGAACAGGCGCCGCTGCGCAGAGCCGAGGAAGTCGCGCAGTTCCGGGGCGTCGAACAGGGGGATCCGCTGCCGCAGCCCGGAACGCTCAGGAACGTAGTCCATGGCCGCCAGATCGGCGACCGCGCGGTGCACCGCCACCCCGAACGCGAGGAACGGTGACACGAAGACCATCTCATCGCTGGCGCCGAACACCGCGTCGAACACCCGCGGGTCGGCCAGCAGGCCTTCGATGGCGCTGGGATCGTCGGCCAGCCCGGCCACCGCCTTCTCGGACAGCCCTACGGCGCGGGCGAGCAGCCGCAGATCCGCTTCGGTGAGATATTCGGCGTATCCGGTAGCAGTCGTGTCCATAGCACACTAATACCCCCGTCGCGCGCATCCGCATCTGCCACCATGTGTGGGGATGACCCAGCCGGGGGTACTCCAGTGAAGAGGAGGTACGAGCATGCGACTCGGCAAGGAAAAGGCGGCGGGCTACGTCGAGGACACCGAGGCCTGCGCACCGGCGGAGGCCCCGGTTCCGGACCCGGAACGGGCCCAGGCCGCTCCCGAGCCCGAGCGGGCTGTCGCCGCGGGCTGACCTGGCGGACGGGTAGGCACTGCGGTGCTGCGGATTCCCAGGCCGGCGCGGTCCGTCCGGGGCGAGCGCCCGGAGCGGCCGTTCACCGGCTACAAGCTGGCGCAGGCGGTGGTGTCCGCGGACGGGGCCAGGACGGGCTTCGCGGGGCTGACGCTCGGTTCGAGCCAGGTGTACGGCGTGACCGCGGACGCGGCCTGCGTGTGGAACGGGCGCCACCGGCCGCCGCGCCGGTGGTGCGGGTGCGGCTTCTACTGCCTGCACGAGCTTTCCGACGCCAGGGCCCTCGGCTGCGCGACCGCCAACCGCTCGGCGCTGCTGCTTGAGGTCACCGCGTCCGGCCGGTACATACGCTACGAGCGCGGGCTCCGGTACAGCAGGCAGCGGATCCGCGTGATCGCGGACAGCCGGTGCGGCTGCGGGCGGCCGGGAACCGCGCTGGCGGACGCGGGCACCGGCCTGGTGGGCTGGCGGCACCTGACCCCGGTGTGCGGCCGGTGCGCGGCGGGCCGGCCGGTGCTGAGCATGGCCGGGTTCGCCGCGCGCCTTGACGGGCCCGTCCTCGTCGCCCCCGCGCTCACCGCGGCCGGGACAGGGCCGTCCGCGGCGGCGCCCGCGGGCGCCGCCGCGGCGGAGGAGTCGCCGTTCGCCGTGCTCAGCGCCGAGATAGCGCTGCTGCACGCCCGGCTCGACGACTTGCAGGCGCGGCTCGGCCGGTGATCGCCCCAGCCTTGCCGGCGATCCTCACCGGAACGAGCCGGCGGTCAGCCCCGCGACGATCCGCCGCTGGGCGAACAGCACGAGCAGCGCGATGGGGATCGAGATGATGACCACCGCCGCGTCGATCAGGTTGTAGAAGGTCTGGAACTGGCTCTGCCCGAACGTGGTGATGGCCAGCGGCGCCGTGAAGTGGCCGGTCGAGGTCAGGAACGACACCGCGAACGCGAAGTCGTTCCACGCCAGGATGAAAGACAAGATCGCGGCGGTGAACACGGCGGGGATGGCGACCGGGATGACCACCTTCCGCAGCGTCTGCAGCCGGGTGGCCCCGTCCACGAGGGCGGCGTCCTCCAGCTCCGCGGGGATCTGCTCGAAGAAGTTCTTCAGCAGCCAGGTGGCGATGGGCAGCGTGTAGACGAGGTAGACGATGATCAGCGGGTAGATGTTGTTGAGCATCCCCAGCGAGCGCAGCACCAGGAACAGCGGCCCGATCATCGCGAGCACCGGGAAGAACCCGGCGAGCAGGATGAACGCCAAGATGGCCCCGGTTCCCCTGATGTGCAGCCGCGCCAGGGCATAGCCCGCCATGGAGGCGACGACGATCGTGACCGCCGTGGTGGCCAGCGCGACGATGATGCTGTTCACCAGCGGGGTCAGGAACGAGCCCTGGGTGAACACGTCCTTGTACGCGGCGCCGGACAGGTGCGACGGGATGATGCCGTTGGCGCCTCCCACTCCCGCCGCGACCTGGCTGTTGGACAGCAGGGAGGTACGCAGGATCCAGTAGAACGGGAACAGCGCGATCAGCACCACGACGACGACCGCGATGTAGAAGAGCGTCTCCCTGATGACCTTGCCGGCCGGGGTCCGGCGCCGCCCGCGGGCGGCGCGGGCCGCCACGGCGGGCGCGGGCAGGCCGTCCGCGACTGCGCTAGTCATGCGTTCCCCCTCTCAGGAGGTCGCCGGGCGGAACGCCCTGACGTAGACGAACGATACGGCGAGGGCCAGGACGACCAGCATGATGGACATCGCGCCGCCCAGCCCGAAGTCGGTGTTGATGATGAACGTCTGGTAGTTCAGGTAGGCCAGGCTCTCCGTGGAAGTACCAGGGCCGCCGCCGGTCATGATGTAGATGACGTCGAACACCAGCAGTGCCTGTAGCGTGCGGAAGATCAGCGCCACCGAGAGCGCGGGCCTCAGCAGCGGCAGCGTCACCCGGGTGAAGGACTGCCACCAGGAGGCCCCGTCCATCCGGGCGGCCTCGTAGACGTCGTCCGGTATCACCTGCAAGCCCGCCAGCAGCAGGATCGCGACGAACGGGATGTTCTTCCACGAGTCCGCGATGAAGATCGCCGCCCATGAGCGCCACACGCTGGCGCCCAGCCAGGCGATGCCCGACCAGGCGGGATGGAACGCGCCGAGGATGTAGTCGACGAAGCCCGCGCTCGGGTCGAACATCGTCTTCCACAGCATCGCGGAGACCACCGTCGGCATCGCCCACGGTACGAGGACCGCGGCGCGGAGGAAGCCCCGGCCGCGGAACTGGCGGTGCATCATCAGCGCCAGGGCGATCCCCACCACCATGTCGAACACGATCGTCACCACGGTGAAGACCAGCGTGCGCTCCAGCGCCGCCACCCACGCCGGCGAGGAGAACATCTTGCTGAAGTTCGACCAGCCGACGAAGTTGTGCGGCAGGCTCCCGTACGACAGGTTGTCGAAGTGGAACGAGTTCCAGATGTTGTAGACCAGCGGGTAGGCGGTGATCGCGAGGAGCAGGATGACCACCGGCGCCACCAGCAGGTAGCCGAGGCGCCGGTCGCTGGTCTCCCGCGCGTGCCCGACCGCCGCGGGGCGGCTCGGGCGCCGCTGCGGGGCCAGGCGCCTGACCAGGGCCGGGCGGCCCGCGCGTGCGGGCCGCCCTTCCGCCCCCGTGTCCTCAACGGCAGTCATCGCGCTAGCTGCCTGGTGTGGCTGCCGCGTCGGACTTGATGGACGCGGCGCCCGCCGCGAAGGCGGCGGCCGCGGCGTTCGGGCTCGGGTTCGCGTACACCGACGAGAACAGCGTCTGCAGGTCGGAGGAGACCTGGAGGTAGTTCGGGGTCACCGGCCGGGGCGCGGAGTACTGGTTGAGCGTCTTCACGTTCTGGAAGTAAGGCGCCTTGGCGTACAGCGCGGGCGTGTACGCGCTCGGCAGCGAGGGCGGGTCGCCCACCGCGATCGCCCGGGCGGTCTCCACCGACGGGCTGGTCAGGTACTGGATCAGCTTCCACGCCGCCGCGGCGTGCGCGGTCTTGGCGTTGATCGCCAGCATCTCGCCGCCGAGTGCCGACCCCGGAGTTCCCCCGGGACCGGCCGGGAACGGGATGTATCCGACATGCCCCTTCACGGCCGCGGCCATCGGCTGGGCCTCGACGAACGGGTAGTCGATCGCGAAGGGCGTGTATCCGGACACGAACTGCTGCTCGACCTGGCCCTCCTGCCAGCCGGTCACCGCCTGGGGCGCGATGTGGTTGACGTAGATGGCGTCGTGCAGCCACTTCAGCGCCGCCACGTTGCCCGGCGTGTTCACGTCGGACGGGTTCAGCGTCCCGCCGAACGCCGAGTCCACGGTGAGGAACGCGGTGATCGCGCCCTCGTACTTGTCCGCCTCGAAGGCGAGGCCCTCCTTGAGGGACTTGTCCGCCTTCATGGCGGCCTCGGCGTCGCTGACCACCTGCGCCGGGCTCGCCGGCGGGGTCTTGATCAGGTCGGTCCGGTAGAACAGGCCCTCCGGGTTGTCGAACCAGGGGACCGCGTAATAGGTCCCGTTGTAGGTGCCGGCCGCGACCTCGTGCGGGAAGAACTGGCTCATGTCCGGCTTGAACTGGGTCAGCGGCAGCACCCAGCCCGCCTGCGCGAACTTCGCCGGGTACGTCACGTCGGACTCGAACACGTCCGGCGTCGACGAGCCCGAGATGAAGTCGTGCTCGAGCTGCGACAGGTAGGTCGTCGAGTCGGACGACAGCACCTGGATGGTGACCTTGATGTTCGGGTTGGCCTTCTCGAAGGCGTTGATCGCGGCCTGAGTCTGCTGGCCCTCGGTGCCGAGCCCGGACTCGGCGAACACGATCGTCTGCGTGGCGCTGGCCGAGACCGAGGAGCTGGACGAGCTCGAACTACAGGCCGCGGCGCCCGTGGCCAGCGCCGCGGCGGCGACGGTTACCGCTCCGGCACGCCATCGCGCCGGTCTCCTTCTGGGCATGCGAAACCACCTCATTACGGTGAGTAGCTGATTTTCCGATTTTCCGAACGGGCGGGGCTGTCTGTCCCCGTCCGCGCTTATCCGTCCCGGATGATCTGCGTGAGCTGAGCGGACATCTCGGCGAGGGCCTGCTGCGGCGTCTTCCGGAAGCTGAGCGCCTGGTAAACGGCGCTGGAGATGACCAGGCTGGCCTGGTCGTAGTTGGTGATCGAGGGCCGCGGCCGGGCCGCGAGGATGGCCTTCTTGACCACGGGCAGATAGGGGAAGCGCTTGATCATGGCGGGATCGGAGTAGAGCTCCGCCCAGACCGGCGGGAAGCCGCTGTCGATGAGGAGCTGCTTTTCCTCGGGCAGGCTGGTCAGGTACCGGATGAACGCCAGGGCCGTCCGCTGGTGGCGTGAGTAGGCGCTGACCGCCAGGTTCGCGCCGCCCAGCGAGCTCGACCCGGGCCCGTTCAGGCCGGGCAGCGGGGCGACGCCCACCTTCCCGTAGACCTTGTTGGCCGGTCCCGGCTTGCTCGCCTGGCTGTAGACGAACGGCCAGTTGTTGAGGAACAGCAGCTTGCCGGACTCGAAGTCGGCCGCCGACGATTCCTCCTCGTAGCCGAGCGAGGATTTCGGGATCCAGCCCTCGCGCAGTCCGCTGACCAGGAAGTCCAGCCCGGTTTCTGCCTGCGGTGAGTCCACCGTCACCGCGGTGCCGCCGGGGGAGAGGATCGAGCCGCCGGCCGACTGCACCGCCTCGGCGAAGTTGACGGTGAGCCCTTCGTAGGGGGCGAACTGGCCTGCGTAGCCCTGCAGCCCGTACCGCGGCGCGACCGTCTTGGCGAGTTCTTCCAGCTGCGCCCACGTCCTGGGCGGCTGCTTCCCGGCCCTGGCCAGGATGTCCTTGCGGTAGTAGAGCAGGTCCGCGTTGCTGTAGTAGGGCACGGCCCACAGGTGGCCGCCGTACATGGCGGTGTCGACGGCGGGCCGCAGGAAGCTGCCCAGCGGGAACATGGCGGGGTCGAGCGGGATGATCCAGCCGGCCGAGGCGAACTCCGCCGTCCAGACCACGTCCATGTCGATCACGTCGTACACCGGGCTGTCCGCCTGTAGATTGGCGGTGAGCTGGGCGAGCTGGCCGTTCGCCGCCTCGGGCAGCAAGAGCAGCGTGACCTGCTGGCCCGGGTGCTGCCTGTTCCACGGCCCGATCAGCGCCCTGAAGAACCCGGCGTCGTCCCTGCCGGTGGCGAAGGTGATGGGGCCGATCCCGTTGGCGGCGGGAGCCGCCCCGCCCGATGGAGGGCTGTCGGGGCTGCATCCTGCGGCGAGCAAGAGGCCCGCCGTGGCCGCTGCCACGGCCGCGGCGACGCGTACTCTCGCGATCGCGCGCCTCATGCTGCCTCCAGCCCTCCATTGGGATAGATGCATGTTATGCACATGTGTTATGTATATGTCAACGGGCTCTGCCGATCCGGGGGACGGCCGCCGGCCCCCGGACCCCCGGCTGCCGGCGGCGGCCCTGTGCCGCGGGAGGCTCCCCGGGCGGGGCTGGCATTGCCTTGCCAGTGATAGGCGATGGCCGGGAGCGGCGATAATCTGACTAATGCGGCTCCACAGGAGGAGGCAAGAAGGTGCGGCAGCCCCTGCTGGCGCTGCTCGCGAAGGAACCGGCGCATGGCTACGAGCTGAAGCTCGCCCTTGAGCAGACCTTCGGGCAGGCGTACTCGTCACCCAACATCGGCCAGATCTACGTCACGCTGAAGCGGCTCGAGCAGGACGGCCTCGTCCGCAGCCAGGACGTCGAGCAGGACAGCCGTCCCAACAAGCGCGTGTACGAGCTGACCCCCGCGGGACGTGAGGAACTCGCCGCGTGGGTGGCAGAGCCGACCGAGGGCCCCCGGGTGCGTGACGAGTTCTTCATGAAGCTCATCCTGGCGCCGCTGGCCGGCCTGGCGGACCGGATGGAGCTCATCAACTCCCAGCGGCACCATTATTTCGGCATAATGCGGAGCCTGATGGACATGCAGGCGAACATGGATAACGCGAGCCCCGCGGCCCGGCTGCTGGTCGAGGGCGCCGTCCTGCACTTGCAGGCGGACCTGGACTGGCTGGAACGCTGCCAGGAGGAACTCGTGTGAGAGGCGTGTTTTCCCGGGAGGACCGCCCCCCGGGATCCCCCCGCCGCTTCTCCCGGGGGGACCCGTCCCCCCGGGCCCCCCACGGGGAGGACTGCCCGTCCCCCCATATCCCCCTGGCTCCCGGGGGGCCTCCCGCGGGACCCGCGGCGGACCCCCGCGGCGGTTCCGCGCCGGGGGCGCCCGCGCTCCTGCGGGCCCGGGGGCTGGTCAAGGTGTACCGGTCCGGCGCCGTGCCCGTCGAGGCCGTGCGGGGGGTCGACATCGAGGTCGGCGTCGGCGAGTTCGTGGCCATCATGGGGCCGTCGGGCTCGGGAAAGTCCACCCTGCTGCACGTTCTCGGGGGCCTTGAGCGGGCCACGCGGGGGGAGATCTGGCTGCGGGGGCAGCGCGTGGACGGGCTGTCCGCCGCCGCATGGGCGGTCCTGCGGCGCAGGCACGTGGGTTTCGTGTTCCAGTTCTTCAACCTGCTGTCCACCATGACGGTCGCCGACAACGTCGAACTGCCCGCGCTGCTGGCCGGCGCGTCCCCCCGGCAGGCGCGCAGGCGCCGTGCGGAACTCCTCGCCGAGCTCGGCATGTCGGCCAAGGCGGACATGGCTCCCTCGCGCCTGTCCGGCGGCGAGCAGCAGCGTGTCGCGCTGGCGCGCGCGCTGGCGAACGAGCCGAGCCTGCTGCTTGCCGATGAGCCGACCGGCAACCTGGACAGCGCCAGCGCCCGCGACGTGCTGCGGCTCCTGCGCCGCGCGCACGCCGCCGGCCAGACGATCCTGATGGTGACGCACGACGCCAAGGTCGCGGGCCTGGCGGACCGGGTGATCAGCCTGTTCGACGGGATGATCGCCGACGACGCCAGGGTCGTCCCGGCGTCGCGGAAGGCGACGCCGGTCCGGGACATCCTTGAGCTGAGGGGCTGACGGGCGATGCGGGGCACGGTGCGGTGGACGCGTGCCGACCTGCGTGCCCACCGCGGCCAGTCCGCCCTCACGGTGGCCGTCGTCGCGGGCGTGGTCGCCGCGCTCGTGCTCGCCACCATGCTGCTCGAAGGCGCCCTCAACCCGTGGCAGGAACTGTTCGCCCGGACCCGCGGCGCGGACATGCTCGTCTACCTCGCCGACGGCACCCCGGTCAGAGAGCTGCGCGCGCTGCCGGGCGTGCGGGCGGTCGCCGCCCCCTACGACGCCGCGCCGGCGACGCTCGTGCAGGGCGCGCAGAAGTCACAGGTCGAACTGCGCGGCATGGGGCCGTCGCCGCCGGCGATGTCGGCGCCGCTGCTCGTCGCGGGAAGCTGGCTGCGCGCCAGCAGCCCGGACGGCGTCGTGGTCGAGGCGTCGTTCGCCGCCGCCACCCACGTGGGGGTGGGGGACCGGATCGTCCTCGACGGCGTGGACGGCACCACGGTCGCGATGCGCGTGATCGGCATCGCCGACACCGCGGACCAGGGCTTCTACCCGCAGTGGACGCCGGGCCTGATCTGGGCGGGCCGCACCCTGCTGTCCCGGGTGGAGCCCGCCCCGAGCGAGACCACCGAAGTCGTCGGCCTGCGGCTTGCCGACCCTTCGGCGGCGGGCACCGGCCAGGTCTCCCAGGAGGTCTTCGACGCCTACAACGGCGCGAGCGAGAGTTCGCCGGTCGAGCGGATCATCACCAGGCAGCAGGTCATGGAGTCGATGGCGAGCGACGACAGGCTGCTCGGGCTGCTGCTGGCGTTGTTCGGCATCATCGCGCTGGTGGCCGCGCCGTGCGCGATCGCCAACGTCACGTCCGGACGGGTGCTGATGCAGCGCCAGGACATCGCGATGCTCAAGGCGCTGGGCTTCACTCCCGGACAGGTGGTGCGGATGCTGATCGCCGAGCAGACGGCGCTCGGCGTGGCCGGGACCGGCCTCGGGCTGGCCACCGCCCGGATCGCGACGTCACCGGAGTTCGTCCGCCCGGCGGCGGGGATCCCGGTCACGCTGGCGCCGCTGCCTGGCTCCTGGACGGCGCTGATCGCCGCCGGAACCGTCCTCACCGTGGTGATCGCCACGGCCATCCCGGCATGGCGGGCGGGGAGGATGTCACCGGTCGCGGCCGTCCAGCCGAGCCCGCCGGGCGGCCACCTCTCCCCGGTCGCCAGGCTGTCCCTGCTCGTCCGGCTGCCGGCCGCCCTCGTCCTCGGCGTGCGCGACGCGCTGACCAGGCGGCTGCCCGCCGCGCTCACCGTGGCGGGCGTCGCCATCCCGATGGCGATGATCACGATCGCGCTCGCCTGCTGGGCGACGATCGGCGCCTTCACGTCCGACCCGGGCCGGATCGGCCTGGCCGGCGCGCTGACCGTGTACCCCGGAGGGCTGAGCGCCGCGCAGACGACCGCCCTGATCGCACGGGACGGCGAGGTCGGCGCCTACTACCCCGGCGCCCAGTTCGACACGCTGCTGCCGGGCGACAACGGCACGTTCGTGGCACGCGCGATGGGCACCTCGCGGTCGCCGTACCCGTTCCAGCCGGTGCAGGGACGAATGTTCGGCGCGCAGGACGAGGCGGTCGCGGGTCAGGGGTTCCTCGACCTGATGCACGTCAGGGTCGGCTCCTGGATCGACCCGACCATCGACGGCGTGCCCGTCATCTTGCACATCGTCGGCCGGACGATAGAGCCCGACGACAACGGCGACGTGCTCGACTTCGGCATGGACGCGCTGCCGGCGGCGGGCGCGTCGGCCCCGATGTTCTACAGCCTGGTGCTGCGGCCGGGCGTCTCCGCGGCCGCCGCCCGCGCTTGGCTGCTGCGCGCGTCGGGCGGCCGGCTCGACGTCCGGGTGGTGCCCAACCCCGCCGCCCGGCTCGGGGTCGTCCGCGTGGTGATCGTGGTCGCGGTCGTCATCCTCGCGATGATCGCCATGGCGAACCTGCTGACCGCGACCCATGTCGGCCTGCGGGACCACATCCACGAGGCGGGCATCCTCAAGGCGATGGGCCTCACCCCGCGGCAGGTGACCGCGACGCTCGTGGTCAGCACCACCATCGTGACCGCGATCGGGGTCGTGGCCGGCGTCGCCGCCGGGTGCGCCGTGGCGCCGCGCCTGATCAACGCCCAGGGCCGGGGCAGCGGCATGGGCTGGGGCATCGCCGCCGGCCTGTCGCCGCCGGCGATCGCCGGCCTGGTCGGCGCCGCCCTCGCCGTCGCCGTCGCGGCCGCGCTCTTCCTCGCCCGCCGCGCCACCCGTGCCCGGGACCCCCTGCTGGCCGCCCGCGTCCCCGTCCCCGCCTAGCCGCCCGCGCGCCGGCTGCGAGGTCGTCCTCTCCGAAGGCCCCGGCGACGGTCAGGACTACGGCGGCGCCCGGGTCGCGGACCCGTGCCGCTGAAACGCTCCGCGGTCATGTCATGACTCGCAGGCGAGGAGGCCGAGGATCGCCTCGCCGTACCTGGCGAGCTTGGACTCGCCGACGCCGTTGATCTGAGACAGCTCGGCGAGCGTCGCCGGCCGCGCGGCGGCGAGCTGGCGCAGCGTCGCGTCGTGGAAGACCACGTAGGCGGGCACGCCCTGCTCCCTGGCGGCGGCACCGCGCCAGGCGCGGAGCCTCTCGAACACCGCGGCGTCCCCGGGGGACAGGTCGCCGGCCTCCGGCCCCGTGGTTCCGGCGCCGCGCGCGGCGCCGGAACCACGGGGAGCCCGCGCCGGCTTCGGCGCGGGCGCGTCCCGGCGCAGCAGCACCGTCCGCTGCCCGCGCAGCACCTCGCCGCTGCTCTCGGTGAGCGCCAGCGTCTGGTACTCGCCGTGTACCGCGAGCAGCCCCCGGGCGAGGAGCTGGCGGACCACGCCGCGCCATTCGGCCTCGCGCAACTCGGTGCCGATCCCGAACACGGAGAGCTCATGGTGCCGGTTTCCGGTCACCTTCTCGGTCTTGCGGCCCAGCAGGATGTCGATGACCTGGCCCGCGCCGAACCGCTGGCCCCGCTCGCGGTCCAGCCGGACGACGGCGGACAGCAGCTTCTGAGCGGCCACCGTGCCGTCCCATACGTCCGGCGGGGACAGGCACGTGTCGCAATTGTGACAGGCCACCGCCCGTTCGGAAAAATAGGCCAGCAGCTGGCTGCGGCGGCATTCAGTCGTCTCGCAGAGGGCCAGCATCGCATCGAGATGGGCGTGCAGCCGGCGCCGGTGCGCGGGGTCGCCTTCTGAGGCGTCGATCAGCCGCCGCTGCTGCACCACGTCGGCGAGGCCGTAGGCGAGCCAGGCGGTCGCGGGCTGTCCGTCGCGGCCCGCCCGGCCGGTTTCCTGGTAGTAGCCCTCGACGGAGCGGGGCAGGTCCAGGTGCGCCACGAAGCGGACGTCCGGCTTGTCGATCCCCATCCCGAACGCGATCGTGGCGACGATCACCAGGCCGTCCTCGCGCAGGAAGCGAGCCTGGTGTTCGGCGCGGGTGCCGGCGTCGAGGCCGGCGTGGTAGGGCAGGGCGGGGATGCCGCCCTCGGTGAGGAAGCCGGCGATGCGGTGCGTGGAATCGCGGGACAGGCAGTAGACGATCCCGGCGTCGCCGGGATGCTCGGCCCGCAGGAAGGACAGCAGCTGGCGCTTGGGGTCGCTCTTGGGGACTATCCGGTAGCCGATGTTCGGCCGGTCGAAGGAGGAGACGAACATCGTCGCGCCGGCCAGCTTGAGCCGGGCCGCGATCTCCTCGCGCGTGGCCTGGGTGGCGGTGGCGGTCAGCGCGATCCGCGGCACGTCCGGCCAGCGCTCGTGCAGCACCTGAAGCTCCAGGTAGTCCGGGCGGAAGTCGTGCCCCCACTGCGACACGCAGTGCGCCTCGTCGATGGCGAAGACGGAGATCTTCGCGCTGTCAAGCAGCCGCAGCGTGGCGTCGGCCCGCAGCCGCTCGGGGGCGAGGTAGAGCAGGTCCAGCTCGCCGGCCCGGAACTGCTGCTCGACGACGTGCCGCGTGCCGGGGTCCTGCGTGGAGTTGAGGAAGTCGGCGCGGATCCCGAGCTGGCGCAGCGCCCGCACCTGGTCCTGCATGAGCGCGATCAGCGGCGAGATGACCACCCCGGTGCCCGGGCGGACCAGCGCCGGGATCTGGTAGCACAGCGACTTGCCGCCGCCCGTCGGCATCAGCACCAGCGCGTCGCCGCCCGCGATGACGCGGGCGATGATCTCCTCCTGCTGGCCGCGGAACCGCTCGAACCCGAACACGCGGTGCAAGACGGCCGCCGCCGCGCGCCGCGCGCCGTCGGCCGGGTTCTGCTCGCTGGAGTGCTGTCCGGCAGGGGTGGCCACGCGGCGATTCTACGGTCCGGCGCCGACATCCGCCGGCCGCGAGTGCCGGCGGCGTCACGCGCCAGCGACGGATTTCCTGTAGACAGTGTCTACAAAATGGTGTAGACACTGTCTACATGGGTGAGGGCGGTTCACTGCGGGACCGGCTGCTGACGGTGGCGGGCGACCTGCTGGATGCGGAGGGGGTAGGTGCTGTCACGTTGCGGGAGATCGCCCGCCGGGCCGGGGTGAGCCATGGCGCGCCGCTGCGGCACTTCCCGAGCCTGGCCAACCTGCTGGCTCATGTGTCGGCCGGGGGATTCCGCCGCCTCAGCGACGCCATGGTGGCCGGCGCGGCCGGGCACGGCCTGTCGGCGCGGGACCGGCTGGCCGGGGCCGCGCGGGCGTACTGCCGGTTCGGGCTGGACCGGCCGGGCCTGCTGACGTTGATGTTCCGCTGGGACCTGGTGGACCTGAGCGAGCCGGAGCTTGCCGCAGCCTCCCATGAGACGTTCGGCCGGCTCACCGAGATGGTAGCCGCCGCCCAGGCGGAGGGCTGGCAGCCGGGTTCCGACCCGAAGCGGCTGGCGGGAGCCGTGTGGAGTGCCGTGCACGGCCTGGTCAGCCTGTGGGTGCCCGGTGCCCTGCAGCGGCCCACCGGCGCCACCGAACTTGACGAGATCCTCGGCCCGCTGCTTGCCATCGTTATCTACCCCGAGGGAGGCAACCCATGACGTATTCGATCGTGGCCCGTGACCCGGTGACCGGCGAGATGGGCGTCGCCGTCCAATCCTGCATGTTCGGTGTGGGGGCCAGCGTGCCGTGGGCGCATGCCGGTGTCGGCGCGGTGGCCACCCAGGCGTTCACCGAGCCCGCCTACGGCCCCCGGTGCCTGGACGCGCTGCGGGCCGGGGCATCGGCGGCCGAGGCGCTGGACAACGCGACGGCCGCCGATCCCGCCGCGTCCCTCCGGCAGGTCGGCGTCGTTGCCGCCGACGGGACCGCGGCCGCCGTTACGGGGGAAGGCTGCATCGGGCATGCCGGTCATCTGGCCGGCGAGGGCTTCGTGGTTCAGGCGAACATGATGGCGAGCCCGCGGGCGTGGCCGGCGATGGCCGAGGCGTTTACCTCTGCCGCGGGTCCGCTTGCCCGCCGTCTCCTCGCCGCCCTGGAGGCGGGCCAGCGGACCGGGGGTGATGCCCGGGGGGTGATGTCTGCCGCGCTGGTGGTCGTCGGCGGCCAGCCCGCTGACGCGTGGCCGGGGCGGCTGGCGGACCTGCGGATCGACCGCAGCGCCGACCCGCTCGGCGACCTGCGCGGGCTCTTGGACGCCGCCGACGCCTATGCCCGCTTCGACCGGGCGGTCGGCGAGCTGTTCGGCGGCGACGCTGACGCCGCCCTGGCCGATGTCGAGGCGGCGCTTGCCGCGCTGCCGGGCGAGGAGAATCTGCGGTTCCTGCGCGCCGGGGCGCTGCTGGCCCGGGGTGACCTCCAGGGCGGCCGGGATGAGCTGCGCTCCCTGCTCGCCGGACGGCCGAGCTGGGAGGTCATCGTCCGTAGCTTCGCCGCAAAGGGCATGCTCCCCCTGCCGCCTGCCGCATCGATCGAAACCATCCTCGCTTAGGGCGGCCCGCCGGGCCCGCGCCACGCCCCGCTCACTCGATGCGCGTCGCGATGGGAGTGCCGGGGTGATGTCCGCCAGGTAGTTACGGCCCTTCTCATCACGCAGCTTCTCCGCACCGACCTCCACGGTGAACGAGTCCGGCTCGGCCCGCCGGAGCCTGGCTGCCTGGGCCATGCCGATTGCGCAATCGACCACAGTAGAGTGTGTCGATTGCGCAATCTGTCAAGTCCAAACCAAGATCATCCGTGAAGTTCCTGGCAGCGAGTCATCTGAAAGCTCAGAACCGCTGATTCGAACGAAATCGCGTGACCCGACAGTCGCGCGTTTTGTCCGGTATCGGCGGTTCCGGCTGCTAGCAACCCTGACTTTTCGATGACTCATGACCGGTGCCTGCGTACCCTGCGGCCCGCGTCCCCGGCATGCGCAGGGCTGCGCAGGGAACTCCGCACGGCGCGGTGAGGCACGGTCCAGCAGTCTAGCCCCGGGCACCCCGCGCGAAATAAGCCCGCGCGGTCAGACGGGCCGCTTAACCGCGACCGCTGACCGCGCGGGACAGGGGGTTACCGCTTGGTGCGCTCGATGAACAGGCGCCATACGGCCGGGCTGAACCTGAGCACATCGCCGTTGCGGTCCTTGCTGTCGCGGACCCGTACGCCGCTGGCCACTTCCACGCAGTTGCCGTTCGCAAAGCTGCGCTTGGGCTTGCGCCAGTCAGCCATCATTCCCACCTCCCTTCACTCGCGCGACACCGGAGCATCCGCCGCTCCGGTCTGCTCACGGCCGGACGTAGGGCGTGCGGTCACACAGCCGGCGGAACAGGCACAGGCGCACATGCCACCTGTGAAGCGCGTACCTGACGCGCGGTTTCGTCATCGCCGTCCCACGCCCCCGTACAGCAGCGCGCGGTCTTCCGCCGCGTACGCCGGTACCGGGACGGGCCACGAGTTGATGTTCACCACGCCGGGCGGTACCAGCGCGAAGCCGTCGAAGAACGACTCCACCTCAGCCAGCGCGCGCGGCACGGCCGGCGTCGACGCGTCCGCGTACACAGCCTGCGCCGCCTTGGCCGTGGCCGGCTCCACCTCATCGGCCGTGATGTGCGAGATGGCCAGATAGCTGCCCGGTGCCATCGTGTCGCGCCATTCGCTCACGATCGCCTGCGGGTGTTCGGCGTCGGTCACGAAGTGCAGGCTGGCCAGCATGAGCACCGCTACCGGGCCGCTGAAATCGATCAGCCGCCGCGTGTCCGGGTGCGTCGTGATCTCCCGTGGTGCGCGCAGGTCGGCTTCCACCATGGCGACGTTCCCGTTGGTGGCCAGCAGCGCCAGACCATGGCGGACGACCATGGGGTCGTTATCGACGTACACCACGCGGGTCTCGGGTGCTATCCGCTGGGCCACCTCGTGGACGTTGTCTTGTGTCGGCAGCCCCGTGCCGATGTCGATGATCTGCCGGATACCGGCCTGTCCGACTAGATAGCGGACCACGCGCTCTAGGAAGTACCGGTTCTCCCGGGCGGCCTTAGCGACGTCCGGAAGGAGCTTCTGGAGTTGGTCCGCCGCATCCCGGTCGGCTTGGAAGTTGTCCTTACCGCCGAGCAGCCGGTCATAGACACGCGCCACGTTCGGTTGCCGGACGTTCAGGGGTGGCGGGGCGGAGAAGGGTCCCACTGTCGTCC
>DATGLH010000051.1:0-15360 GCA_035294225.1 Trebonia sp. | reverse complement strand
GTCTTCCCTGTCCCACAGGCAGTGCAGGACGCAGATGAACAAGATCCCGACCGGCTGCCCGAAGTCGATCAGGTCACGGACCCGCGGGCTGCCGAGCACCTGGTCCGGCTCGCGCAGGTCCGCCTGGAGCGTGATGACATTGGAGCCGGCCATCAGCGCGGCGGCGTGGGAGGAGACCATCGGATCGATGTCTACATACACCACGCGCGCCCCGGGTGCCACGCGGCGGGCAACCTGGTGGGTGTTGGCCATGTTCGGCAGCCCCGAGCCGAGGTCGAGGAACTGGCGGATCCCGCGGCTGAGCATGTAGTCCACCATCCGCTGAAGCAGATGACGGCCTTCGACGGCCATCGCGGCAGCGGACGGCACGCCCCTTTCCAGGGCCATTGCCTCGACCGCCTCGGCTGCCTGCCGGTCGGCCTCGAAGTTGTCCTTGCCGCGCAGATGGTAGTTCCAGATACGAGCCCCGTTGGGATAGCGGACACCGAGGGCGTCACTGGTCTCCGGTTCGGATTCTGCTGGGGGCAGGGCGGGCATCGGTCATCTTCCTCGCATGTCGGACACGGCATCTGCGATGATAACCAACCGCGCATCATCGCGCCCGTTCCACGCCGGCACGCCGGGCCGGGCCGGGCCGCGCCGCGCCGCGGGACGCCAGGCCGATGGCGCCAACGGCATGCTCTAGCCAGGCCGATGGCGCCAACGGCAGACTGCGCGGACGCCGGGCCGGGCCGCGCCGCGCCGGGCCGCGCCGCGGGCGCGCCGGGGGGGCGGCGGAGACGCCACGCGCACGTTCGGAAGAAAAGAAGGACGTGAACGCCGCGGGGGTCGCGCCGGCCAGCTCGCCGCCGAGGGCACCGGCTGTGAGCGCGAGGGTTCCGCAAAAGCGCAATACGGACGCCGAAGGCTGACTAGTATCGGTAACGCTCGCCTTCCGGGGGACCACCAACGCTGAAGATCGCTGATCGTTATGACCTTAGGAAATGGTCCTTTGCGCGATCAAACAGAGGTGTCGGCGGCTGAGCGGCATGGCCTGCTGCTCGTGCGCCTGCTCGTGCTTACCAGGGCGTTGGCGCTGTGCCTGGCCATCTCGTCGCTTGCCATGAACTGGGACGCGATCAGGGCTCCCGCGGTCGTGGCCGCGCTGCTCTTCCTCGTGATGGCGGACAACGTTCTTGTCTGCTTCCGCCTGCGGCGCGGCGACTTCACCGTGCAGTGGCCAGCGACGCTGGACGTCTGCCTGGGGATGGCGGTGCTCCTCGCCACCACCGTGCTGCTCAAACCGTCGGCGAACCCCGTCACCGACGACGTCCTCTACCCGTACACGGTCGCTTCGCTGACCGTGATCGGAATGGTCTACCGCAGGCTTTCGGTGTCGCTTGCCGCGGCGGCGCTGGCATCCTCGTTCTATATGGCCGCGACGGCCTGGCGGTTCGGCGTAAGCGGCGGTGTGCTCGCGAACGCGGCCACCTACTGGGCCTGGGCGGTCGCCGGCTGGTTCGTCGCGAACCGGTTCATGGAGCTCAGCCGCAGTCTCGACGAGGCGCGCACGGTAGCGGCCAGGCGGGAGGCCGAGCTGACCAGGGAACGGGAGCAGTCGCGGCACGCCAGGGAACTGCACGCCGTCCGCATGGCGGCGGCCGTCCGCGAACTCGAACAGGAGC
The DNA here is from genome assembly GCA_035294225.1 of Trebonia sp. Taxonomy (GTDB): domain Bacteria; phylum Actinomycetota; class Actinomycetes; order Streptosporangiales; family Streptosporangiaceae; genus Trebonia. The sequence continues at coordinate 13,696 of DATGLH010000051.1, read as the reverse complement.
GCGCCCGCGCCCAGCTGTCCCGCGCGCTGCACGACCGGGTGCTGCAGACGCTGGAATTCCTGGGCAGGGACGGGCTGCTCGCCGACCCCGAGATGCGCGACTACGTCGCCGCGGAGGCCACGTGGCTGCGGGATCTGGTCCGGGGTGAACTCGGCCCGTGCGCGGGCACCCTGTCCGGCGCCCTTGACACGGTGGCGGAACGGCAGACCCGCTCCGGCATGCGGATCGAGCTGAACACATCGGGACTCGGCCAGCAGGCGATCCCGAACGACATCACCGAGGCCATCTCCGGCGCAGTTACCGAACTGCTCACGAACGTGCGCAAGCACTCCGGTACAAGGCGCGCTGTCGTCCGCGCGGTGGCGAAGCGGGACGCGGTAACCGTCACCGTGCTGGACCGGGGGCGCGGCTTCGATCCGGTCAAGGTCACCGATCGCGTGGGCTTGCGTGAATCGGTCGTCGCGCGGATCCAGCAGGCCGGGGGACACGTGGTCGTGACCAGCTGGCCGGGCGCCGGCACCCATGTCGAGATCACGGTCCCGTTGCCACCGGCACAAGAACCGGTGCCGGTGGCCCAGCAGCAGGCACCCCCGCGACCGGTGTCCCTGAAAAGCGGGACGTGCCCGGACGCCGGTTTTCCGGCGAGAATGCCGGACGGGGCCATTGCGGCTAGCGCCGAGGCCTCGTAGCTGACCGGACCGACGGCCGAGGAAGGGGAACCGATGCCAGAGCCCCCGATCCGGATCGCCATCGTCGACGACCATCCCGTCGCCCGGTACGGCATGGAGCGCATCTTCGACGCACGGGTCGGACCAGACGGGCCAGAGCTCGACGTCGTGTGCGCGGTGGCGTCGCTCGACGAGCTCCACGCCCGGGAAAGCGCACCGGACGTGGTCATCCTCGACCTCTACCTCGACCACGGCAGGCTGACCGCGGACCAGATCGCCGAGGTTACCCGGCGGTGCCCGGCTCTCGTTGTCTCCGCGTCGGCCAGGCAACTCGACGTCTTCGCCGCCATCAAGGCGGGTGCCAGCGGTTATCTCGTCAAGAGCGCCGAGGCGGAAACCTTCTCCGAAGCGGTCAGGACGGTCGCCGCGGGGGGCTTCTACGTCTCCTCTCAGCTTGCCGATCTCATCGATACCAGCGCCGCCGGGGAGCCGATCAGCCTCGCGCCGCGGGAGCGGGAGGCGCTGTCGCTGATCGCGCAGGGCTTCACCCAGGCGCAGGCCGCCACCAGGATGGGAGTCAGCCCCGCCACCATCGACACCTACATCAAGCGCATCCGCCGCAAGCTCGGCCCGGGGAACAAGGCCGATCTGACCAGGCGGGCCATTGAACTCGGCGAAGTAGGCGATCCCGCGTACGGCTGAACCGTAAACACGGGACCTGACAGTCCGCAGCGACACCACCAGACTATTTCCCCGGCAACGCTGTGCGGCGCGGCCACGCGGCAGGCACGGGGAGGGGCACGGGGAGGAGGCTGCGCTAGTGACCACGGCGGACCGCCGGAATGTGAGGTGGCTCAGGTGGTGATCGTGGCGAACCTGCGGAACGCGACGTTGCGGCATGGCGGGAAACAGCGGCAGGGGACGGCCGGCCGGCAGGGGAAGGGGCCGGCTGAGAAGCAGCGGAAGCCGCGCCGGCTCGCCGCTGTCGCGGCGGCGGTCCTCGCCATCGCCCTGGTGGCGGCCGCCGCCGTGACGGGGACCGGCCTGCCCAGGTCCGTCGCCGATCTTCGCGACGTGGGCGCCTGGCTGGCCGACTCCGCGCTCGGCTCGGTGACACATGCCGAGGGCACGTCCGGCAAGCCGGACGCCATGATCACACTGACCGCCGCGCGCGGCGACCAGCTGCGGATCGTGCAGTCCGGGGATGTCGTCCTGGTGCAGGACACCCGGACCGGAAGGGTCTACCGGATCGACCCGGCTCAGCTCACCGTCACCCAGAGCGCGACCTACGGGACGGCCGCGATCCAGGTCGTGGCCAGCGCGGCGGACGCGTACATCGTCGCGCCGGCCGCCGGACTGGCGCAGCGCATCGACCCGGCGACGTTGTCCACCATCGGGGCGCCGCTGCGGCTGGGCACGCGGATCGGCTCTGCCGTCATCACCGCGCAGGGCACGCTGTGGCTGGCGTTGCCCGCGCGGGGGGAAATCGTTCCGGTACGTGCCGGAGTGCCCGGCGCCGCCATCCCGGTCGCGAAGCCCCGCGACTCGCTGGGCCTCACCCTCACCGGCAACCAGCTCGTCGTGACCGACAGCACGGCGGCCACCATGACCATTATCGGTTCCTCGGGCGGCAGCCAGACCGTCGCGCTCCCCGCCGCGGTCACGCGCTCTCCGCGGCCCGTCCCGCTGGTTCCCGCCTCGGCGCCGGGACACATCGTCCCGGTCCTGGTGCCCGCGATGAACCAGCTGATCATCGTCAATACGGCCACCGGCCGGCCGGCCGCGGTCACGCTGGGCGTCGCGGCCACCGACAGGCTTGAGAGCCCGCAGCCTTTCGGCCAGCGCGTTTACATCCCAGACGAATCCACGGGGAGCCTCATCGTCTACGACACGGCCAGCGGGCGGCTGCTCCCGCCGGTCGTGGTCACCGGCCGGCCCGGCGCACTCGACGTGTTCGTCAACGACGGGATGCTCTGGGCCAACGACCCCGACGGGTCCGCGGCCGTCGCGGTGAACGCGGCGGGCAGCGCCCGCGCCATCGGCAAGTACCAGCCGCAACTGCCCGGAGGTCGTCCGCAGCGCGGTCCAAGCCGGCGGCCCGTCATCATGTCATCGGTCGCCGGCGGCGGGCCCGGCAGCACGCCGCGTCCCGGGCGCGGGCAGGGCAAGGGCCACGGCCCGTCCCCGTCAGCCTCGCTGGCTCCGCCTGCCATCCCGTCCCCGGCCGGCCCGTCCCCGGCCGGCCCGTCCCCGGTCACTCCGCCGGGGCCGCCGGGCGCGCCGACGGCGACGTCGGGCCCCGGCCAGATCACGGTCACGTTCACGCCATCGGCCGGCGCGACGCCGACGGGCTACACGCTGGCCGGCGTGCCCGCGGGCGCCACGGTGACGCCTGCCTCGGTTCCTGCCTCGGGCCAGCCGTTCAGCTTCACCGTGACCGGGCTCTCGTGCGCGCAGACGTACCAGTTCGCGGTCGTCGCGGGCTATCCCGGCGGGGCCGTGGACTCACCCGCAACCGCCGCGATGCGGCCATGCGTCGTGCCGTCCGCGCCTCAGTCGCTGACCGTCACGGCGACCGGGAACCATTCGATGACGCTCAGATGGGCCGCGCCGGCCTCCGGCGGCGGCGGGACCGTGACCTATACGGTCGGCTGGAGCGGAGCCGTCAGCGGCAGCAAGGCCGGCATCACGGCGACGTCCTATCAGATCACCGGGCTGACGAACAACGCGGCCTACTCCCTCACGGTGGCCGCGGTCAACCCGGCCGGCGCCAGCCAGCCGATCTCTGTGTCCCAGGCGCTCACGCCCCCGTCGCACAGCTACAACACTTTCCGCAACACTCAATTCATCTTGAACGTCCGGTCACAGCCAACCCAGAAATCTAATAGCGTCGCGACCATCCCGATAGACAGCGGTGGCGGCCTCGGGCCCGCGGTGACTGTCTTCTGCCAGGTCACCGGCTCAGCAGTGACCGACCCGGTGGACTCCACGCTGACCGGCGACATCTGGGACAAGGTGTCGTACAACGGCGTCTCCGGTTACATCAGCGACCTGTACGTGAACACACCGCAATCCGCCGCACAGCACTACAGCTCGTACTCGAACCCGCCGCTGTGGCAGTGCAGCTGAGGACCTTGTACAGGAGGGACGTAAGTGTCATCGTTCGCCGGCTTCGCGCAGCGGTTCAACGCGCTCGCCGACAACGTAGAGCGCGTCATCCGCGGCAAGCCCGACGTGGTGCGGCTGGCGCTGGTATGCCTGTTCGCCGAGGGCCATCTGCTGATCGAGGACGTCCCCGGAGTCGGCAAGACCCTGCTGGCCCGTTCCATCGCCGCCTCGATCGGCGGGCGGCTGCAACGCATCCAGTTCACGCCCGACCTGCTGCCCTCGGACGTGGTCGGGGTTTCGGTCTACAACCCCAGCGGCGGGCGGTTCGAGTTCCATCCCGGGCCGGTGTTCGCCAACGTGCTGCACGGCGACGAGATCAACCGCGCGTCGCCGAAAACCCAGTCGGCGCTGCTTGAGGTAATGGAGGAACGGCAGGTCACCGTGGAGGGGCGGGCCCACCCGGTCGGCAGGCCGTTCCTCGTTATCGCGACGCAGAACCCGGTGGACCTCACCGGCACCTACCCGTTGCCCGAAGCCCAGCTGGACAGGTTCCTCATGCGGCTGTCCATCGGCTACCCCGACCACCAGGCGGAGATATCGATCCTGGCCGGCGGCCGCACCAGGCCGCCGGTGGACACGCTCCGCCCGGTGCTGTCCGCGGACGAGGTGGCCGCCATGATCGCGTTTGCCGAGACGGCCAGCGTCGCCCCCGTGATATGCGACTACGTGGTCCGGCTGGCCGCGGCGACCCGCCAGGCGCCGGGCGTGCGCCTCGGCGCGAGCCCGCGGGCCTCCGTGGCCCTGGTCGCCGCCGCGCGGGCCCGCGCGGCGGCCTGCTCGCGGGAGTTCGTCGTCCCCGACGACATCAAGGCGCTCGCCGTTCCGGTGCTCGCGCACCGGCTTGTCCTCACTCCCGAGGCCGAACTGCGCGGCCAGACCGCGGTCGGCGTGATCGAGGAGGCGCTGGCGTCGGTTCCGGTCCCGCAGGCGCGCGCGGTGGTCTGACGTGCCCACTCCGCGGGGCGCCGTGGCCATGGCCGCCGCGGTCGCCGGTTACGCGTGCGGATGGCTGCTCGGTTACCCGGAGCTCTGCCTCGCCGCCTTCGGGACCTTGCTCGCGCTCATCGCCGGCGTGGCGCTGCTCGGCCCGTCGCCGCGGCTGCGGGTGCGGCGCGAGGTCGCTCCCGCGCGGATCGCCAGGGGCGACGCCGCGCTCGTCGTCCTGCACGTCACCAACACCGGCCGCCGCGCCACCTGGAAGGTCACCTGCGCCGATCGGTGCGGGGATCATGCGATACCCGTCAGCGTGCCGAGGCTCGGCGCTCGCGCCACCAGGACGTCGTCCTACCGGCTGCCCACGCTCGCCCGCGGCGAGATGACGGTCGGGCCGCTCGTCGCGGTCCGCGGCGACCCGTTCGGATTCTTCCGGCGGGAAGCCAGCTACGGCGAACGCCGGACGGTCATCGTCCGGCCGCGCACCGCGCCGCTGGAACTGCTCGCGTCCGGCCACGTGGCCAGCCTCGACGGCCTGGACGCGGACGCCGCGTCAAGCGGCACCACCACCTTCGACTCGCTGCGCGAGTACACGGCAGGAGACGACCTGCGGCATATCCACTGGCGCACGTCGGCACGGGCCGGCACGCTGATGGTCCGCCGGCTGGTCGACTCCAGCGAACCGCGCACCACCGTGCTCCTGGACACCTCCCGCGCTGCCTATCGAGGCGACGACTTCGAGGTGGCAGTCGACATCGCCGCCTCGGTTGCGGTCGCCGCCGCCACCGCCGGCTTCCCCGTTCACCTGCTGGCCGGCGGCGACCGGCTGGCCGCCGGGCGCGGCAAGACCGGACCGGACGCCATCTTGGATCTGCTCGCCCTGGTCCAGCCGGGCACCAGATCGCTGTCCGAAGCGCTGGACCGGCTGCCTCGCGGGCATCGCAGCGGCTCGCTCACGGTGGTCACTGGCGCTGCCGAACCGCTCCCGGGCGGCCGGATCGCCGCGGCGGCCAGCCATTACGAGCGTGCCATCGTCGTACGCGCGGGAGGCCGCCTCGCTGAAACCGTGGCGCCCGCGCTGACCGTTATCGACGTTCCCGGGCTCGCCGAGTTCGCCGCCACATGGAACCGCGGCATCCGGGCATGACCGTGCGCGCGCGAGCCGGCTGGCCGGCCGTGGCCCAGCTCGCGATCACAGGTGCCCTGATGGCCGCGGCGGGGGCGAGCTTCCAGCGGGTCTTCGGGCCGGGGCCGCTCGTGCCGGTGCTCGCGGTGGCGGCCATCGGCCCGGCCGCGCTGTCCCTGGCCTGCTCGGGCCGGCCGCTGTGGGCGGCGATCGCGGGCAGCGGGGCATGCTGGTTCGCCGTCGTGACGGTCACCCTGCTGCGCCACACCGCGCTCGCCGGGGTGGTGCCGACAGCGGAGACAGTCGCCACCGCCCGTTCGGATGTGTCGGACGGATGGTGGCAGATGCTGACCACCATCTTGCCCGCGCCCGCCGCCGCGGGCATGCTGCTCGATGTCCACCTGGTGGTGTGGGCGGGCACGACGGCCGCGTCGGAGGTCGTGCTGCGCACCCGCCGCACGCTGCCCGCGCTCCTCCCCGCGTTCGGCATCCTGGTCACCGGGCTGGCCTTCGGGGTCGACGGGCCGGGGTCGGATGTGTGGCCCGCTGCCGCGGTGCTGCTGTTCGCCGGGCTGCTCGCGGTCGCGCGGAATCCCGGGGCGCCCAGCCGGACCGCCCGGCAGATGCTGTCCGGCATCGCGCTCGCCATCGTGGTCGCGGTCGCCGCCGCGGCGGCGGAACCGTGGCTGCCGCTGGCCTCGGCCCGTACGCCCTTCGATCCGCGGCGGTACGTGCATCCCGCCGCCCGTGACCTGGTGCTGACCAGCCCGCTGGACAGCGTTTCGCTGTGGCTGTCCGAGCCGCGCCTGCGGCTGTTCCAGGTCGTGGCGCCGGCACCGGAGGACTGGCGGCTCGCGGTCCTTGACACCTTCGACGGGCAGAGCTGGACGTCCGCGGGAAGCTTCACCAGCACTGGCGGCCGGGTGCCGCCCCCCGGGCCCGGGGACGGCGGACCTGGGGACGGCGGGTCCGGGGACGGCGGACCTGGGGACGGCGGGGCTGTCACGCAGACCGTGACCATCCAGAACCTCACCGGGCCGTGGTTGCCAGCGGCCGGCCGGCCGGCGGTGGTCACCGGTGTCCCGGTGGACGTCGACCCCTCATCCGGCGTGCTGCTCAGCCGGGCCGGGCTGTCCGCCGGCCTGCGCTACCGCGTGGTTTCCACGCCCGCTGACCCGGGCGTTTCCAGGCTGCGCACCGCCGCGGTCGCCGACGACGCGGCCGCACGCGCGGACCTCGCGTTGCCGCCGGACGCGCCGCGGGTCATCGCCAGCACCGCGCAGGCCGCCACCGCCGGGGCGACCTTCCCGTTCCAGCAGGCGGTGCTGCTCGGGAGCTACCTGTACGACCACGAGGAATTCGACCCGCAAGCCCCGCCCGGGCACTCATACGGCGCGATCGGCTATTTCCTGAGTACATCGCATCGCGGCACGTCAGAGCAGTTCGCGGTGGCTTACGTGCTGATGGCGCGGTCACTTGGGCTGCCTGCCCGGCTCGTGGTGGGTTTCCGGCCCGGCACCCAGATCGCGCCCGGCACGTGGCAGGTCCTCGGGGAGGACGCCCTCGTGTGGCCCGAGGTTGACTTCGCCGGGGTCGGGTGGGTGGCCTTCTTCCCCACACCGGCGGTCGCGGGCCGGCATCCCGCGGGCGGGGTGCCCGCCGGCCAGTCGGCCGCCCAGCACAACCTGGACCAGCAGCTGGGCAGCGCGAAGCCGGCGGCCTCGCGCCAGGCAAGCGGACCCGGCACGCGGCCGCGGCGCTCTCCGAGGGTGCCGGCGACGCCGGGGCGCGGGCCGTCCGCGGGCTCGATGGCGGCTGTGGCCGCCCTGGCGATCGCGCTCGGATACCTGGCCGGCGTCTGCGGGCTTCCGGTGTGGCGAAGGCGGCGCCGCCGCCGCGGCGACCCGGCGGCGCGGATCGCCGGAGCCTGGGCGGAAACCCTGGACTGCCTGCGCGCCTGCGGCTTCCGGCCGTCCCCCGCGCACAGCGCCCCGGAGATCGCCCTTCTCGGCGCCGCGCATCTCGGCCCGTCCGGCCATCCCGAGCTGGCCGGGCTCGCCGGGCTGACCGACCGGGCGTTGTTCGCGCCGGCGCCGCTGGACGATGCCGCCGCGCACCAGGCATGGCGGCACTGCGACGCGGTAAGGCGCATGGCCAGGGCGCGCTCGCCGTGGTACCGGCGCCTGGTGCCACGGCTGCGGCCGGGCGTGCTGCTCAGCGCGCGCTGGCGCCCCTGATGCAAGCCGGCGCGGACCATGCCACGACGCTGGGATCACCGAACTGGACCACCGCGCCGACCTCGAAACAGTAGCCTTTGGCCGGATTGAGGCCGGTGATCAGGGCGGCGTCCACGCCAGTGCCCACCGACCGCAATCCGCTACCGAACGGCCGGGGCTTTATCTCCGCGAACATCGGATAATCCGCGCCGGGCGGGTTGCGCCAGCGTAGCCGGGCCACCGTGCCCTCGGCGACGGCCGACAGGCCGGCCGGCCGCGCGGCGGCCAGCACCGCCGGGTCGACGCTGCGTATGGCGGAGGGGCTTGCGGCCCTGCCGCGGGGCGCCGGACGGCCCGCGTCGTGCGCGGGCCGAAGCAGGGTCGCCGCGACCGCGGCGACGGTGGCGGTCCCGAGCGCGGCGACGATCAGCCCGCCGTGCCGCCACCATGGGCGCTTTCGCCTTGGCGCCGATTGCGGTCCCGCGGGCTGCCGCTCCGGGCGGAGCATGGTCTCGCCGGCATCGGTGTACGGGCCGGTATTCCGCTGGGGCGACGCCGGCGGCCTGGTGATCGTCCCGGGGGACTCGCGCGCCATCTGCTGCGCGGGGTGCGGCTGCGCGGGGTGCGGCTGCGCGGGGTGCGGGGCTGAGCGCGCCGCGAGGTGCGGGACCGGCCACGGTGCGTAGGGCTGGACCTGCTGCGGCGCCTGGTCCGAGGCCAGCAGGGCGGCGGCGAACTCGGCGGCGGTGGTGAAACGATCGGCCGCCCGCTTGGCCATGGCTCGCGCGATCGCGTCGGCGAGGTGCGGTGGCACGTCCGCGCGGGCAAGCGGCGGCGGGGGATCGTTCAGGATGCGCAGCAGCAGCGTCGCGATCCCGTCGCTGTCCTGGCGGAAGGCCGGGACGCCGGCCAGCAGCTGGTACAGCGTCGATCCGAGTGAGTAGATGTCCGCGGCGGGCCCGGCCCCCGCGCCGTCCAGGATTTCCGGTGCGGCATGGTGCGGCGTCAGCGCCTCGGTCCCGCTGGTCCGCGCGGCCCCGGACAGCAGATGGGCTACCCCGAAATCGGCGAGGGCAGGTTCGGAGAACCGCGACATGAGAACGTTCTGCGGCTTGATGTCGCGGTGCACGATACCGAGGTCGTGCGCTGCCTCCAGCGCGCCGCAGATCTTCACCCCGATGCGCGTGACCTCCGCCGCCGACAGCGGTCCCGTGCTGTCGAGCTGGTTTTGCAGCGAGCCCCGTTCGAAGAAATCCATCACGATGAACGGCCGGTGCGACCGGGTCACCCCCGCGTCGAGCACGGTCACCACGTTCGGGTGCCCGGTCAGCTTCGCCGTCGTCCGCACCTCGCGCTCGAAGCGCTTACGCGCCTTGGAGTCGATGTAGTCGACGTTCAGTATCTTGACCGCGACCTGCCGGTCGAGCCCCTCCTGATACGCCCGGTGCACCACGCTGAAACCACCCCGGCCCACCGGCTCGAACAGCCGGTAACCGGGGATCTCTCCGGTGTCGCCTCCGCTGTCCTCGGCAGGTGGTGGTAGGGACATCGGCCGCCACCCCGTCCTTTCGTTCTCCGGCCAGTTTTCTCCGCACCTGCCGGTCGGCCCGCGTCGTCATCCCGGGGTCCTCCGGGGTCCTCCGGGGTCCTCCCGGGCCGACGGGCACCGGTCCGGGACATCGCATTCTGTCCCGGGCCGGCGCCCGCGCCTTCCTGCCGGGAAGGCGGTCAGTTGCCGCCCGCCGCGAAGATGTTGGTGAGCACCTTGTTCACCTGCTGCTGCAGGTCTTTCAGGGACGACTGCATCTGCTTGATGTCGGACTGTGCCTTCGGCCAGATCTGGGTCTGGAACTGGCTGGCGTCGCCGCCCGCCCAGTGGTTCGGGTCCGATAGGGTACTGCCCGCCTGGTTGAGCTGCTGGAACGCACTCTGTAGCTGGTTGTCGATGATGTTCAGGAAGGTCTTGCTCGCCTGAATCGCCACATCATCGGCCTTGACCATGTTCGACATGTGGTTCTCCTCACTGTTTTGATCGGATATGAATCGCGCCCGGCAAGCGATGGAGTCATTCCCGCGTAGACCTATTCTCCCGGGTGCGGGTGAGGCGTGTCAGGTCACGAAATCACGGGACAGGTTCCGGAATCGTCAGGACTGATTTGTGATGTACTGGAAGTATTCACTGCCGGCCGCGTTCATAAGGCTGTCGAGAGTGGTGTTGCCGTTGGTTCCGGCAAGGACGACCATGGGCGGCGAACTGCCCTCGTGGCCATTGTGCTCGCACACCCAGTTGACTAGCTGGTCTTCGGACGCGCATCCGGTGAAGGCCGGGGTCACAGGGACCTCGCGACCATTTTCCCAGATGACGAGGTCGCCGCCGCTGAGCAGGCTCTGGGCCACCTTGAATTCGGCATAGAGCCCTTCTGCGCGCAGAAATTCATTTTCGGTCAGGAAACCGATGACGAACGACGGGCTAGACTGGGGCGAGTCCTGTCCGTTGCTGCCCAGGAGCGTCGCGACGATCTCTTGCCCGGCCGACCTGCTGAGCTGCCTGCTGGCGTAGCCGTTGATCAGCGCGGCGATGATCCACTTCTCCTGATCCGAACCCGGCTTGTGGTAGGCGGAGTCCATGAAGGTCGCAAGCATTCCATCGGCGGCCAGTTCGTTCAGCAGCCCGGCGCAGTAGAGCGGATCGTTCTCATGTTCTTGTAGCTGCTTCCAGAAGTAGTCATCGAAGCCGTTATTCGCGGCGTAATCGGCTAGCAGTTTCCCGTCAGCCTCCGCATGCTGAAGGGCCCGCTGGTCCTCGAGCCGTACATCTTGATCTAGGACGCTGTCCGTCGTCGTAATGACCGCGTACTGCCTGGGATCGTGGCCGAGCTGCCGTAGCATTTCCGGAGAGACCGTGTGGGTGATCGATCCCTGGCCTTGGTCCCCAGCGTCAAGGAACGCCTGACCGATCACGCGCACCTGTTCGTCGGTCACTGATATCGCAGACAGCGCGCTCAGCGTTTCGACATCGATGCCGCTGGTGCCGGGATGCGTCAGTTCGGCGATGTCCGAGCCCAGGTCGATCGCCGTTTCCTGGTACAACCGCATGGCGGACGCTAGGACGCTGGAGACCCACTGAGCTATATCCGAGTTCGCCCCAGACGTCTGATCAGAATAGGAAAAAAGGTTATCCGGTATCGCCTGGACGTCGCCCATGTTCCCGCATCTTTCCGTCAGCCTGGGAGACGGTCGAACCCGGCCTGTTGCGAGCGGCGATGGCCTCGTCATATCTGAGCTCGACGGCCATCTTCACCTCCCAGGTCCGCCTCGTCCACTATGGCGTACGCCTACATCACTGTCAGGTCATGAGATCACGGGACACGCGCTGTTCAGCCGGGGATGGCGACCTGGATGCCCTCGAAGCCGCCGTTGACGCAAAGGAAGCCGCGGCCGGGCACGGCAGCGAGCCGGTTGAGCCGGGGAAGCGCGACGCCGAGCAGATCACCGTCCAGGTCGTAGTCGGGCATCAGCAGCACGCCGCACCGGCTCTCCCTGACCTTCTGCGTCCAGTGGCCGAAGGAGCGGCGCAGCGTGTCCGAACGCCCCGCCGCGATCACGGTGATGTGCGCGTGCGGCGGCTTCATCAGCCGGTCGAGCACACCGCCGGGGTCATCGGCGACGTCCGCGTCATCCACCAGGATGACCACGGCCTCGCCGGCGAGTTCCGCGGCAGCGCTGTCGAGCTCGGCGCAGGACGTGAACACCCGGCGCACGTGCGGCGAGTCGCGCAACGGCGAGCGGCGCGGAGCCAGGGCAACGATGACCGGCGCTGGCGCGATGCCGGCCAGCACTTGGGCGACGGCGCAGAGCGCGGTGGACCGCCCCGACCGCGGCGGCCCGGCGATCAGCGCGTGCTCATGCTCGTACAGCTCCAGGCCGGCTGGCGCGAGGCTGCCGTCACCGATGCCCACGGGTATCCAGGCAGGTTTTCCGAGCCTGGCCGCCGCGCCCAGCGACGACACCCGCACCTGGTGCGGCAGCAGGCCCACCTGCCGGGCCTCCCGCCGGGCCTGCGGCCAGCGGGAGTTCGCGTCCGCCACCTGCCTGGCGAGATCCTCGCCTGGCCACGCGACCTGGACCACCTGCCGAGTCGAGGCAACCACGGCGCGGCCGGGCACCGGACTGGGCACCGCGTTGCGCGGAACGTCGAAGTTACCGTAGTCGCCGACATCGGCAAGCCGGAAAAGCAGTTTCTGCTGGGTGAGCGCGGTCCACGGGCCGGGCACGGCGCCGGCCCGCTCCGCGGTGACCGCGAACCGGATGCCGACCGTCGGGCCGTCGGCGTAAACCCGCTGCAGGTCCTCGACCAGCCGGGTGCCAGCCGCGTCTTTCGTGTAATCGGCGATGAACGCGGCGAAGTTGTCGATGAGCACCAGCCACGAGGGACGGTTAAGGCCCGCGCTGCCCGCCGCCTTCCGCTCGTCCAGCTCAGCGCGCAGCATCCTGATCAGGCGAGTCTGCCGCTCTCGTTCGGCGGGGCCGATGTGAGCGCCGGCGTGCAGCAGCTCGGCCAGCGGGGCCAGCTCGCCGGCGCCGAAGTCCAGGGCGTAGATGTGCCACTGCGATGGCGGCTGCGTACGCGCGACACAGATCGCGAGCGCGGCGAGCGCGGAGGTGGTCCCATACCCGGCCGCGCCGAATATCAGCAGGTTCCCCGCCATGGGGTCCCAGCCGACCGGGTACTGCGCCTGCCGGTCCGGGTCGTCGGCGAGGGCGAGCGCCGGAAGCCGGGCCGCCGCGGTCTGCAGCCCGGACACGGCCGTCGGCGGCAGGTCATCCAGTGGCACGATGCCGGGCAGCGGATCGGGCCAGGGACGGCGCGGGGGGCCGAAGCCGCCGAGCGTCATCGCCTCCTGCGCGGCCGCCACCAGGCGTTGCAGGTCGGTGGGCCCGTCGCTGGCCGCCCGGTCGTCATCGGCCACGGGAGCGAAGGTGAACGACCGGAGCGACACGGGTGCCGCGGACTGCCTGACGGCCGTCACGCCGGTGGACAGGGCGGTCTGCACGGGCATGACCTCCCGCGCGCTGACCCGGTAGAAGGCCCGGCCGCGCTGCCGGCCCCCGATGGCGGCGGCGGCGGGATTGTCGATGACGTCGGCTGAGTCGCTCGCGGACTCCAGCCGCAGCGCGATCCGCAGCCTGACGTTGTTCTTGATCGCGTCGCTGACCGACCCGGCCGGCCGCTGGGTGGCCATGATCAGGTGGATGCCCAGGCTGCGGCCGCGCTGGGCGATGCTGACGAGGGAGTCCACGAAGTGCGGCAGCGCCTTGACCAGGGTGGCGAACTCGTCGATGACCACCGCCAGCCGCGGCATCGGCTCCAGGCCGGCGCGGCCGCCGCTGTCGCGCAGCTTCTGGTAGCCGGTGACATGGGACAGGCCCGCCTCGCGCAGCAGGTGCTCGCGGTGGCGCAGCTCGGCCTCCAGGCAGCGCAGCGCCCGCTCCGACAGCTGCTCGTCCAGGTCGGTGACCAGGCCGACCGCGTGCGGCAGGGCGGCGCACTCATCCAGCGCGCCGCCGCCCTTGTAGTCCACCAG
>DATGLH010000050.1:0-12769 GCA_035294225.1 Trebonia sp. | reverse complement strand
GCTGCCCGCCCAGGCGCTCCGGCCCGGACTCAGCCACACCGCAGCCGCCGACACCGCCTGGGTCATCGCCAGCCCCGACACCCACGACCTGCTGGTCCGCCGGGCCGGCTACACCTACGACCAGATGGAAGACTGGGTCCGCACCACCCTCACCGCGGCCCTGCTCGCCGACCCCTAGCAGCCCCGCCGCACGCGGCAGCAGATCGCGGCGGTCCCCGGACGCCGGCCATCAGCTCCCGCTGCGATGAGCCAGCGGATATCCGGCGAAGGAAGGCCAGTTCCCGAGGCCCGCCTTACCGGCGCCGTTGGGCCTACCCGTTCGGCGTATGCATCGGATACGCGGAGCTTTGGTTCAGGTTCGCGCATGACGGGGCCAGCGGCCGCAGTCGGCGGTGGCCGCAGGCTCCTCGCCGGTGTCCCCCGATCACGGCCGGCGGGACCGGACCGGAGCCTGGTCAGCGGCGTCCTCCGGCCAGGCCTTCCCGCCTTCCCCGCAGCACATGCCAGGCGCGGCTGGATCGCTCGCCGCCTGTCAGGTCCCGGCGGACGGTGCTGGTGCCGGTGCGGTTTCCAGCCGCTTCCGGATGGCTTCCAGCTCGTCGCGGATTGCCTCAGGCAGCCCTGCGATGCGGTTGAGCGGGTCGGCTGGCGGCGGCACGACCGCGGGCTGGCCGTCGGGCACCATGTATCCGGCCAGGCCCGTGAGTTCCCAGTAGCCGATGCCGAGGACTTCCGATAGCCGGCGCAGGACGCGCGGTGACGGGGTGCCGGCGTAGCCGCTCTCCAGCTTGAACAGGTAGCCCGGGGAGATGCCCGCCCGTTCCGCCGCGGCCTGGGTCGACAGCTGGCGCGTTTTCCCGCGCGGACCTGATCCGGTCGCCCGCCCGCCGGGTCGGACGAGGTGGTTGCCGCCTCGCCGCCGCGGCGGGAATCTGTTACCTGCGGTGGGCTCGCGGCTTGCCCCTCCGGACTACTCGGTGCAGGCTTCCCGCCGGCTAGGGCGCAGATGCTGATCGCACAGCGGTTCCGGCCCTGGGCGCGGAGCAGGGCGTCGTCGTCTCCTGCTCGGCGCGGCTTGCCGCCACGGCGCCCGCCTGCCGGCAGGCAGTCCACCGGGTGCTGGCCGTGATCCCCGCCGGGGCAGGCAAGTCCGATGCCGAGTTCCGCGACCAGGGCATCGCCGAGAGCATCGGCATCCCGGTCGCCTTGCTGGCCCTGCTGCTGGCGCTCGGCGCCGCCGCCGCGGCGTCTACGATCGCATGGCCGGGTGGATGGGCAGGGACCCCGCGTGGTGACACCCGGCCGCCCGGCGGCCAGCGCGGTCCCGGGCGCCGGCGGCCGGCTAGCCGGCCAGCAGCGGCTCCAGCCGGTCCAGCGTGCGCCGGAGGTTGCCGGTCGCGGTGAGGGCGCGCGCCTCGCCGATGGTGAGCCAGCGCAGCGGCGCGTCCGGGTTCTCCGGGCGCGCCGCGTCCGGGTTCCCCGTCGCCAGGAAGTAGCGCAGGTCGGCGTGCTCGTGCGCGGGCTCGCCCATGCCGGCCGGGACGTCGCACATGACCGCGTGCCTGATGGCGGCGTCCGGCCATGGCACCAGGTCCGCCAGCCCGGTCTCCTCCCGGGCCTCGCGCAGCGCGATCCCCAGCGGGTCGGTCTCTCCCGGATCGCCGTGGCCGCCCACCTGTAGCCACATCTGCTGCCGCTGATGCCAGCGCAGCAGCAGCCGCGCGCTTTCCGGGTGGATGACGACCGCCGACGCGGTGAAGTGCACGGGCAGCGAGCGCAGCCACGGGTCCGGCTCGGCCTCGGCCAGTCGCCGCATCCGCGCGGCATCGGCGGTCTCGGTCTCCCCCTGCGGCACGTACCCGTCCAGCCATCCCTTGCCCACCGCACAATGGTGCCATCGAACGCGGGCCATCGCACGGGCGGGCAGCGGCGGGCGGCCCGGGAGAATGCCGCGTACGTTCGGGATAACCGGCGGAGCCGGACGCGCCGGGAGCGGGCAGGGCCGGGGAGAGGGCGCGACAGGCGTGGCGACCGGGCGCGGGGCCGCCACCGCGACGCCCGTGGGTATGGCCCGCCCGCCGCCCGGCTGCGGCCGGCGGCCGGTCACGGGCTGATACCGCGCCGGTCCTCCCCCGTGGCCATGACGACGATGACCTTGCCTGGCCCGCCGTCGCGATGCCGTGGCGTTATCCGGTGACGTCCGCGCGGGGCGGGAAGCTGAGCCCCGGCGAGGTGAGCAGGCGGCGCGGGCCTGCCGGCCGGGCGGCGCGGTTCGCGGTCGCCGCCCCGGCGAGGGCAAGGCCCGGCGAGGGCAAGGCCCGGCGAGGGCAAGGTCGCGGGCCAAGGACCCGCGCGAGCGGCCGTGCTTCCCCAGTTCCGCGCCGCTTCCGGCACTCAGCCGCCTTTCCGCGCGCTGAAAGCTAAATTCGAAAATATAATAACGAATCCTTGGCCTGTTCGCAAAAACTTTCCAATCTACTCGCACGCGTGTTCTAATAGTGTGCATGAAAACGACCCGCGCGACGACGATCGGCGAGGTAACCGCGGCGCACTTCCCCGCGCCGCGGCAGCCCGCCGCGCCCCGCGCGCCGCGGCACGTTCCGCCGGGGCGCCCCGCGGTCCGGGGCGCCACGTCCGCCGCGGTGGCCGGCGACGGAGGCTGAGCGCCCGGCGAAAGGACGCCGCGCCTCCGGCACCGCCCGGCACCGGGATCGGCACAGCGCCGCGCTATCGCGGTGAGCGGGTCACCGCCGGACACAGGATGCCTGTTAGGGGTGAAACATGAAGCATGATATCGAATATAGGAGCTATTCAGATAGCGACCGGCTCGCTATGCTTGAAAACAGAGCCGCCGAACTGGAGCGCAGGCTCAGGCAGGTCAGCCCCGGGCACGGCGATCCCGGCTGCCCGGCCCCCGACCGCGGCCTGGTTGAGTTCGCGCCGGCCAGCGCGCCGCAAGACACCGCTCACCGGGAGGCGGGCCACCGGGAGGCGGGCCACCGGGAGGCGGGTCACCAGGAGGCGGGTCACCAGGAGGCGGGTCACCAGGAGGCGGGAGCCGGGGGGCGCGAGGCCGCGCCGGGGTACCGTTACGCCGACAGCGGATACCCCCCGATGGCGCCGGACGCCGGGTTCGGGGACGGCGGGTTCGGGGACGGCCCGCTGGGTGGTTACCCGGCCACGGGACTGCCCGGCTACCCCGGCGCGCGGGGCCATCCCGGCGCGGGAGGCTACGCCGGCGCGGGAGGCTATCCGGACGCGGTGACCGGCGCTTACCCTGCCGCGGGCGTGGGGGGGTACGCGGGCGCGGCGGCCAGCGGTTATCCGGACGCAGGGGTAGGCGGACCGGGCGGAGCGGACGAGCGGACGGAAGTGCTCATCAACCGCGGACGGCGGAACGCCCCGCGGTCCGGTCCTGCCCGGTGGCTCGCGCACTGGAAGGCCATCGCGGCCGGCGCGGCGGCCGCGCTGGCGGCAGCCATCCTGATCGCGGTGCTGCTCCCCGGCGGCGGCGGCGCGTGGCCCGCCAGCGTGGCGACGGTGCAGCGCGAGATCGCCGTCGCCTGCCAGAACCCGAACGTCGTGTCGGAGCCAAGCCAGGTCAACTTCGCGTGCGCGAAGGACACCAGGCAGATCCTGTGGGTGTTCTCGCTGCTCACGAGCGGGAACAACCCGAACTTCACCGACCCCGCCAACGGGCGGAAGGGGCTGGAGCCGATCACCCCGGCGCAGGGCGGTGACATCGCCTGGTCGCTGAACCTGCACCATCCGTACGACCCGGCGAGCCCGACCGACAGCCTGGAGGTCGCGGCGCGGGCCATCAACAACATCATCGGCGGCGCCACGCTGACCGGCACGAACGGCGCGCCGGTCGTGCAGCCCGGGCTGGAGAGCAACCCGGCGAACTGCGCGCGGTACACCGGATCGTCCGCGCTTGTCACGCGGGCGGGGTTCCCGGCGCTGTGCGCGCTGCCGGTCAGCAGCGCAGCCGGCGAGGCGGCGCTGGTGAGCGACGTCTTCCAGCAGTGGATGGTCGGCGCTCCGAAGCAGCTCGCGGCCGAGGCGGGGGTGCTGTTCGAGAACGCGGACAACCCGGGCGATCCGCGCGTCCAGGCGATACTGAACAGTTTGCCCGATTCGGGACTGTAACCGCCGAAGGGGGGAAGGGATATCCGTGCGTTCCGTCACGAGGCCATGGTGGCAGCAGGCAACGGCGCTTGTGACCGTGAGCACTGGCGGCGTGATAACCGGGTTCACCTTCGTTCCGGGGGCGGCCGCCACGATGACCTCGCCGACCAGCATGCCGCTTCACCTGGTGGCGTTGGAAAAGGCGGCCAGGCCTGCCGACGCGGCGGGGCACGCGGGTGACGCGCGGCTTCGTTCGGCGATCGTCAACGTGGCGAGCTACTACCTGCGGCTGGCCCAGAGCAGGACGCCGGCGCAGATGGAGGCGCTGATCTGGGGGAAGGACAGCCTGGATGGCGCCGATCACGGGCCGTCCTGCGCGGCGTTCGCGAGCCTGACGCTCGAGCTCGCCGCGCAGGCGGTCGGCCAGCAGAGCTGGGTGACCGGCGGGACGACCTACCCGTGGCCGCTGCACGAGTGGGCCGACGTGCGGGTCGACCCGAACCCGGACTCGCTGGGCATCACGTCGATCGTCCAGGACGCGCAGGCGCACGGCCGCTGGCATCCGCTGGGCGACGGCTATGTCCCGCAGCCGGGCGACTGGGTGCTGTTCGAGGGCCACGTCGAGGTGGTCACCAGCTACGCGGGCGGAGTGCTCGACACGATCGGCGCGGACTCGCTGCCCAACCTCACGGTCAACGCTCACTCGTTCCCGGATCCGCTCGCGGAGCGGGGCGTCCAGGGGTTCGTGGACAACGGCCATCTCGGCGGCGGGGAACAGGCACCGGCGGTTCAGCCGGAGCCCGCGGGCGCGGGGGCCGCGGCGGCGGGCGCCGGGCAGCCGGCCGCGGCGGCGGGCGCCGGGCAGCCGGCCGCGCGGGGCGGCGCCGGGCAGCCGCCAGGGGGAACCCGCGAGGCCGGCGGGGCGGACAGCGCGGGCCCCGCGGAAGCGGCGGCTATCCCCGGGGTTGTGACGCCGGCGACCGGCATCGGCATGACGCCGGACGCCAGCTCCGGCGCGGCACCGCAGGCGCCGGACGCCCCGGCCGCCGCCCCGGCCGCGGACGCGCGGCCGTCCGCCCCGGCAGGAAAGCCGCAGGCGCCGTACCGCAAGTACTCCGCGCCGGCCGCGGCGGGCACGCCGGGGGCTAAGGCTCCGCCGGGGACCAAGGCCCAGCAGGCGTTCATCAACCAGATCGCGCCCGGCGCGATCGCCGCGCAGCAGCGGTACGGGGTGCCCGCGTCGGTGACGATCGCGCAGGCTATCGAGGAGTCCGACTGGGGGCTCAGCGAACTGGCCGTGCAGGACCACAATCTCTTCGGCATCAAGGGCACCGGGCCGGCGGGCTCGGTGTCGCTGCCGACTCAGGAGTACGTCGACGGCCGGTGGGTGACGGTTAATGCCGCGTTCCGCGTGTATC
Organism: Trebonia sp.; assembly: GCA_035294225.1. GTDB lineage: Bacteria > Actinomycetota > Actinomycetes > Streptosporangiales > Streptosporangiaceae > Trebonia. Next base: position 7,223 of record DATGLH010000050.1, on the reverse strand, counting down.
ACAACATCGCCGAGAGCATCGCCGACCACGCCGAGCTTCTCGCGACCAGCGGCTACTACCAGCGGGCTATGGCGGACCGGGCGGTGCCCGACGCATTCGCGAACGACCTGACGGGCGTGTACGCGACCGACCCGGAATACGGTGCGAACCTGATCGCCCTCATGCGGCTGTACAACCTGTACCGCTTCGATACCGCGGGCGCGCAGCAGTCCTCCGCGCCCGCGGTGACCCCCGCGCCGGCGCCGGCCACCGCGCCGGCTGCCAGGAACCCGTCCGCGCCACCGCCCCACAGCGATCCCGGGCAAGCGGCGATCCCGGGGGTTACGCCGATGGACCCGGCTGACCTCGCGGCGCCGCCCGTCGCGCAGGCGGCGCACGCGGCCACGCCGCCCGTCGCGCAGGCGCCGCACGCGACAGCGCCGCCCGCGCACACGGCACCCGGTCCGGCGGCCTCCCCTGTCCAGGGAAGCGCAGCGGTCCCGGGCATGACGGCGGTCCCGGGCATGACGGCGGTCCCGTCCCCGGGCCCGGGAGCCGGCGCCGGCAGCCCGGCGGGCATGGGCAGCGGGGCAATGATCCCCGGGATTCCATCGTCCGCGTCGTCCGCCGGAAGCACGGCGGCCCGGGGGCACATCCAGGCGCCGCAGCGGGGCCGGAGCCCCGGTAATACCGCGGCGCGTGGCAGCGCCCGCATTCCGGGCCTGGTCGCTCCCGCGGCGCCCCGGTACCGGGCGCAACTCCCGCCAGCCGTCGCGACGGCGTTCTTCGCCACGGCGAAGACGCCGCTGGCACGCGCCGAACCGCTCTACCGCGACGTTGCGGGCCAGGCGGGCATTCCATGGGAACTGCTCGCCGCCTGCGACTGGATGCAATGCCAGGCGCACCCTCGTTACTCGCCGGTGCACGGCGAGAAGCTCGGCACGCTCAACTCGGACGGCACCGTGTACTCCACCAAATCTGAGGCGCTCGCCCAGTGCGCAAGCGACCTGATCGAACTGGCCGCCGCCGTCTACGGGATCGACCTGACGGCCCCGGGGATTTTGTCGGTACGGGCCGTCGCCGACGCGTTCGCCTCCTTCCGCTGGGGCGGGCTGTTGAAACGGCATCGCGTCTCCGCCATGGAGTTCCCCTACTCCGTGGCCGGCCTGACCCCGCAGCACCTGAAGATGCACTGGCCCGCCATCGACGACCCGGACGCTCCGGACAGGCCGGGCGCGCGGTTCCGCATGCCGTTCGGTGCCGTCCCTGTCGTGCTCAGCCTCAACTATCCAGCCACCGTCTGAAACGAAAGAGAGCGCAGGTAACCCTCGTGGTCCGCATCACGTTCCAGCGCACGGCCCGGGCCGGGGCCAATGACCCGGGCACTCCCCCTGCCCTTCCGGCTCATCCGCCCGGGCAGCCGTACCCCCGGCAGTCGCCCCAGGCATACCCGGCACGCCCCGGCTACCCCGGCTACCCCGGCTACCCCGGCTACCCTGGCTACCCGGAGGCGAACGGGCAGCCGCACAGCCAGCCCTATACGCAGCCTCAGCCGTCCGCGCAGGCACAGCCGTCCGCGCAGCCTCAGCCATCCGTGCAGGCACAGCCGTCCGCGCAGGCACAGGCCGGGGCGCAGCCGCACCTCCACGCGCGAGAGCAGTCCTCCACGCGTCCGCTGCCGGAACTGGCGCCCCAGCCACCCCAGTCGCCCCATTCGCCGTGGCCGCCATATTCGCCCCAGTCGCCGCAGCCGCCGCAGCCGCCGCAGCCGCCGTGGCCGTCCCGGCCGCGGGGCTGGCCGCGACGGCTGCGCCCGCGCGTCCCGCGCTGGGTGAAATGGGCGGCCGCCATCGCGGTGGCGGGGCTGGTCTTCCGGCGCGCCGTCGCCTGGGCGGTGCTCGCGGCGCTGTCGGCCGCCCTGCACCTGATCGGCGTGAACGTGCACCTGCCGAACATCAGGTTCGGCTGGCCGTGGCAGTCCGTCACCTCGGGCACGACCACCAACACGATGGTGGGGCCCCTGGTGCTACAGAAGATCGAGGGGATCTCCCGGCCGGCGCTCGGCACGGAGACCTTCAATTTCCTGTTCACGCACAAGGTCTCCAAGAACATCGGGTTCTGGCCGTGCTGGTATTCCGCCTCGTTCTACGCGGTGGGCCACGCGTCCGCGACCGTCGACCTCAACCCCGGTCCCTCGTGGTGGAAGCCATCGGCCGGCCATTACCAGCTGCGCGTGCTCCAGCGGCCGGCATCAGGCACCCCGGGCCGGCTGACCGTCTCCATGGCCCTTCCGCTCCCCCAGCTCCCGCAGTCGGTGCATGATGTCACCGTCGACGACACGCTGTCCAGGCCGGTCTCCGTAGACCACAGCTGGACCTATCCCGGGCTCGGCTGCGGCGTGCTCATCCGGCCGCAGTTCACCCAGTCGGTGCTCTACGCGCAGGCGCAGAGCGTGGCGTTCTATCAGGCAACTCACCTGGCCAGCGTGACGCGGCCGCTGATCAGCGCCGCGGAAAACGAGGCCACGCAGATGATCCGGGACAACTTCATCCAGCCGACGGTCAACGCCCTGGGTTACACGCTGGCCGGCTTCAGCATCCGCTGGGTGACGCAATAGCGGGAAGGCGGGCCGATAGCGGGAAGGCGGGCCGCGGCGCGGTTCCGGGCGGCCCCGGGACGGGCCGCGCTCGCCGCGAAGGGCGGGCGGAGGACAGGCGAAGGGCGGCCGGCACGCGCGGTAACGTGGAGTACATGGGGGTCGCGGTTACAAGGGCAAGGCGATGACGGCCGAGGTGTACCCGGCCGCGGGGCTCGTGCGGCGCGCGGCGGCTGCCTTCGCCGCGAGCGTGCCTGAGCATCCGGCGGACGACGGGTACTTCGGGCCCGGGAGCGTCACCTGGCGGCTGAACGGCGACCTGTCCGCTCCGCTGGCCGGCCTGCGCTCGCTGCTTGTGCAGGCGCTGCACCCGCTGGCCATGGCCGGGGTCGACCAGCACAGCGACTGGCGCGCCGATCCGGCGGGCAGGCTCGCCTCGACCGCCGCCTACCTGGCCACGATCACCTACGGGGACCGCGCGGCGGCGCTGCGGGCCGCCGGCCGGGTCAGGAAGATCCACGAGCGGGTGCGCGGCACCGACCCGGTGACCGGACGGCCGTACGCGGCCAGTGACCCCGGCCTGCTGCTGTGGGTGCACGCGGCGCTCGTGGACTCGGTGCTCGCGGCCGCCGAACTGTTCGGGACGCCGCCGAGCGCCGCCGACAAGGACAGGTACGTGGCGGAGATGACGGCCGCCGCGGAACTGATCGGCGTGCCTCCCGGCCGCGCGCCGTCGACCACGGCGGAACTCGGCGCCTACCTGACCGCCGTCCGCCCCGAGCTGATGCTGACGCCGGCGGCGGCCGAGTCGACGGCCTACCTGCTCGAGCTGCCCGCGCTTGACCAGGATCTCGCGGGCATCTGGGAGCAGTTCGCGGACGCGGCGATCGCGTCGCTGCCGCGCTGGGCCGCCGAGATGTACGGGTTCACCGAAGGCACGGGGGAAGAAGGCACGGGGGAAGAAGGGACGGGGGAAGAAGGGACGGGGGAAGCCGCGCCTGAAGCGCCTGCCGGGGCCCGAGAGGCGCGCGGGCCGCGGGAGGGCCGCAGCCCGGAGGGGCGGCGCCGGATGCGGGAGGTGGACCGCGGCGAGGTCAGGCAGGTGCTCGGCGTGTTCGACGCGCTGTACCTCGGGGAGCCAGGGGTCCTCGAGGCCCGTCAGCGCATCGAACTTCGCATGCGCGCCCGGGCGGGAGGCGCTTAGGTGGGTAGTTCCGTGCGATACCCGCCCGAAAGGACACAGCTAACTCGAAAGGACGCGGCTCCGGTGAGCGGGGCAGGCGGGGCGTGCCGGTGACCGGGGAGATCAGCGAGCGCGATAGGCCCCAGGCGCGGCTGCGGCTGCGCCGCGGTCTCGCCGCCGTGCGGCTGGCGGCGCGGGGCGGCGCTCGTTACGCGACGAGCGCGCCGCGGCTGTTCGCCGCGGCCGGGGAGCAGCGGCAGCAGCTGCGCAACGACCTCGCCCTGCGGACCGCCGAGGATGTCACCGCCACCCTCGGGACGATGAAGGGCGTCCTGATGAAGATCGGCCAGATGGCCAGCTACGTGGATGACGGCCTGGCCCCGCCCGTGCGCCGCACGCTGAGCCGCCTGCAGGACAGCGTGCCGCCGATGAGCCCGGAACTGGCCGCCCAGGTAATCGCCGAAGAGCTGGGCGCTCCCCCGGAGCAGGTCTTCGGCGAATGGGATCCGGAGCCCATCGCCGCCGCGTCCATCGGCCAGGTGCACCGCGCGATCACCGCCGGCGGCCAGGCGGTGGCGGTCAAGGTGCAGTACCCGGGCATCGCCGAGACGATCGCCGCCGACCTGGGCAACGTCGGCCTGCTGCGCAGCCTGCTGCGGGTGGCCGCGCCGAGCCAGGACGTGGACGCCCTCATCGAGGAGCTGCGGACGAGGATCGGCGAGGAACTCGACTACGTGCGCGAGGCGGAGCACCAGCGGAAGTTCGCCGCGTACTTCGACGGCCATCCCACGATCAGCGTGCCGAAGATCGTCGACGACCTTTCCACCGCCCGCGTGGTGACCAGCGAGCTGGCCACCGGGGCCCGCTTCGCCGAGCTGCTCACCTGGCCGCAGGAGGAGAAGGACCTGGCGGCCGAGACGATCTACCGGTTTACCTTCCGCAGCCTGTACGAGATGCACGCGTTCAACGGGGACCCGCATCCCGGCAACTACCTGTTCCACGGCGGCGGGCGGGTGACGTTCCTCGACTTCGGCCTGGTCAAGCACTTCACGCCTGAGGAGCTGAAGCCGCTGGTGCATATGGTGCGCTACCTGTGCGTGGACAACGACCCCGAGGGGTTCCGCCGGGCCATGGAGGACGCGGACTTCCTGACGCCGGGCGCGCCGCTGCCGACCGAGCAGGTCGTCGAGCACATGGCCCTGTTCTACGACACCGTGCGCACGCGCGGCCCGCGCACCATGACCCCGGGGTACGCATCCGCGGTAGCCCGCAGGTACTTCGACTTCCGCAGCCCGCTGGCCGCATACGCCCGCATCCCCCGCTCCTACGTGATCTTGCAGCGGATCAACCTGGGCATGTTCGCGCTGCTCGGCGAGCTGGGCGCGACCGCCGACTGGCGGGGGATCGCCGAAGAGATCTGGCCGTTCGTCCAGGGCCCGCCCGCCACCGCGATAGGCGAGGCGGAAGCCGGCTGGCGCGCGCGCAGGCGCACGGCCGGCCGTCCGCCCGGGGCTGCGGGCCAGGAGTTACCCGTAACGAACGCGGCTGTCTCCGCGCGGCGCGCCGGTTACCCGCCTGCGGGGCGCGCACGCCGGGCGGCGCCGCACCCTGCCGCCCCGCCTTCTCCCGATCCCCGGCCGGGCGGGCGAGAACCGCAGGCGCCGTGGCCAGTCGGGAGCCACGCGACCCGGATCGTGAAATCAGCTGACGCTGTGACGTGCGCGGTAGGCGGCGACATTGACCCGGTTCGCGCAGGTCAGGCCGCAGAACCGGCGGGACCGGTTCTTGGAGAGGTCGACGACCACGTCGTCGCAGTCGGAGGCGGCGCAGACCCGCAGCCTGCCGAATTCGTCCGCCCTGATGATGTCGGCCATCGCCATCGCCGCGTCCACCGCCATCCGGTCGGCCAGCGGCGCCTCCGGCGCCGTGGCATGCACGTGGTAGTCCCACCCGTCGTGCTTGACGAGCTGCGGCAGCGCGCTCGCGTCCCGCAGCAGGGTGTTGACCAGGTCCGCGGCCTCGTCCTTGGTCATCCCCCACAGCCGAGCGAGAACCGGCCGGAGGCGTTTGACGGCGTCGAGCTCGGCCTGGTCATGAGTGCGGCTGCCGGTCCACCGCCAGGCGGCGACGAACCTGTCGAGCGCGGCGACATCGGGCAGCTCTTCCCTGCCGCCGCGCCCGGTGTTGACCAGCGCCGCGGTCGCGTTGAGCGACACCTCCGTGTCATGGGCAAAAAGCATTTGACCTCTTTCGCCTTCGGCGATTAGCGTCATAGCCGCAACTTATTTTACCACTTACAGCGCCGCTCCCAGCGGCGCCCTGGCGGGGCGGCGCCGCTGGGAGCGGCGCCCCCGGGGGAGCGGCGCCGTCGGAGGGAGCGAGGAGCGGGCGGATGAGCACCGTGCGGACGCGGGATGGCGAGGACGCGCGCAGCGCAGGAACCGGCCGGGGTACCGCCGCGGGCCGCGGCGGCGACGGCCTTGCCGCCGCGGCCCGGGGCGGCAAGGCCGGGACCCCGCATGGCGGCCGCGGCGCGGGCCTAGCGCTCGGCCTGCTGTCGGCGATGACGTTCGGCACCTCGGGAACGTTCGCGTCGTCGCTGATCAGCTCGGGCTGGTCGCCGGCCGCCGCGGTGACCGCCCGGGTCAGCGTCGCCGCGCTCGTCTTGACCGGCCCCGCGCTGCTGCGACTTCGCGGGCGATGGCCACTGCTGCGGCGCTGGGCACCGAAGACCGCCGCCTACGGCTTGTTCGGAGTGGCGGCATGCCAGCTCGGCTACTTCAACGCGATCGAGCGGATGCCCGTCGGGGTCGCCCTGCTGCTGGAGTACATGGGCGTCGTGTTCGTCGTCGGCTGGCTGTGGCTGCGCCACGGCCAGCGGCCGGGGACGCTCACCGTCATCGGCGGCGCGAGCGCGCTCGGCGGCCTGGCGCTGATGCTGGACCTGTCCGGATCGGGCGGGATCAGCCCGGCCGGGGTCCTGTGGGCGCTGCTCGCCGCGGTGAGCATGGCGGTCTACTTCGTGTTGTCCGCGTCGGTGGACGCCGAGCCGCTGCCGCCTGTCGTCATGACATGGGGCGGGATGATCGTCGGCGCGCTGCTGCTCGGCGCCTGCGGGCTGGCCGGCGTGGTGCCGATGGCGGCTTCGACGGCGGAGGTGACCCTGTTCGGCCACCGGGTGAGCTGGCTGGTGTCGGTGCTCGGGCTGTCGCTGCTCGCGGCGGCCATCGCCTATGTCACCGGCATCGGCGCGGCCCGGCGGCTGGGGGCCAGGCTCGGGTCGTTCGTCGCGATGGCCGAGATCCTGTTCGCGGTCCTGTTCGCCTGGGTGCTGCTGCACCAGGCGCCGACGGGCACGCAGTTCCTCGGCGGGACGCTCATCCTGCTGGGCGTCGTGCTGGTGCGGCTCGACGAGTCGTGACCGCCGCGGACTAGCGCGCAGCGCATCGTGTCGATTGCGCAATC